>NZ_JBEKBF010000003.1:0-233629 GCF_050015535.1 Binatus soli (SeqCode)
TCCGCTTCCTCCGAATGCGTATCTGCTTTCGATCTCATCTCCGCTCCTTTTGGGGTTAAGATGAGCCAAAAACCCTCTCTTCCTCAATCGCTGCAAACTGTCCAACTTGTGCTGACGGGGAACAGTCCACAGGCGCGAAAGGCGCGTGCGACGGCACTGATCCATGCCCTCGCCGCTACGCTGTTGAAACCCGCCGGTGCTCAGCGCAACACGCAAAACCCGCATATCGTGAAATGCGAAGGTGTTGTCGCTATATCGGCTACCTCGTTGCCCGCCCCAACGGTAAGCCCGCTCAGTCACGATTATCGCGAGCAGATGCAAAGCGCGGCCGAGGTCCTGAATGGAATCAAGACCGGCAGCGTGCATGTGGCGCAATTCCAAAGCCTCGCCGATGGCGTGAAAGTTCTCGCCAATCTCGCCAGCGAAGTTGAACTTCCAGAGTGAAAGTCATGCCTACGCAAGCAAAAACCGACACGCCCGATGATGAATCGCGCTCAGTTCGCCTCGCTGAATTGGATCAGGAAACCGGGATAGCCGGAGTTCCCGGTCCGGGACGATGGCTGATTGCGGAATTCGAACCAACCGCCCTGTTTTCCCTCAAGATCAGCCTCGCTACAAGCTCCGTCGGGCGTACTCTCGTAATTCCAACGCCATATGCGATCAAGATGGCGCTGGTTGACGCCGCGTTTCGGGCTGGTTTTGCCGACACTGAATGCGGGTTGCTGCTCAGAAATCTGGTTCCTGTGGAGGTGAGGATCGCTCCGACGCCTAAAGCGGTGGTGACGCATACCTTCGTCAAGGTGCGACAGGAATCCCGCGATCCCAATGCCATGAGTCCATATGGCTCCACTATTGCCTATCGTGAAATCGCTCATCTGCAAGGCGTTCTCAGATGGGCATTCGATTTAGCAAGAGGAGACGATCTGCTTGCCAGGCAGATGATCCAACTCCTGCCACTGATCTGCTACATCGGCAAACGAGGATCGTTCGTGCGCTTCGTCCGTTCCTATCGCGCGCGGCACGTCGCATCCGAGTTTACCCAACCCATCATTCGGACTGGGACGTGGACTCCGCCGGCCCGCGCCCATATCGTTCCGCTTGATGACTTCGGTCCGGATGCCGACCTCGAGATGCTAAGTTCCTATACGCGGAAGGCTCCCCGCCGTAACCGGCATCGGCGATTTATCGAAACCATTGTGCCGGTTGGAGTCGTGAATACCGGGCCTGGCTTTACTCTCTATGGCACTGAGTAGAGCCGCCTAGCCGCGCTTCGCGCGAGGGGGAGACATGGACAGCGTAATCGTTTCGGACTACGGCGTGATGCTTGCCAAAAAAGGCGATCGCCTCGTCGTGCGCGGACCCAAACCCAGGCTCGAACTAATCGAGGGCGGTCCACAGCTCTTCCTCCCCCTTGGAGTCGATAATCACCGTCCCACTCTCACCGTCGTCACTTCCAACGGCGAAAAGCATCCGCCTGAACCGCTCCGGCATCTCGGCGCCAACGGTGCCGCGCCTCGACCACCTAAATCGTCCGGCGATCAAATCGAGCTTCCACTTTTCCGCGTCGGCCATATCGTGATTGCGTCCAACGGAGTCTCGATCTCCACTGACTTGATCGAAGCCTGCTGCGAGCGCGGAATCCGCCTCTCCTTTCTCACCCGCGGCGGCAAACCGTTCGCGATGCTTTCCTCGCCGATGCTGACTGCCACAGTGCTGACGCGCCGCGAGCAGCTCGCCGCGTATGGCGATGAGCGCGGCGTGGAATTCGCCAAGGCGGTCGTCCGTGGCAAGCTCGGCAATCAGGCCGCCCTGCTTCGCTACTTCGGCAAGTATCTCAAGATCGCCGATCCCGAGGCGTTCGCCAAACTGTCGGAAATAGCAATGCGGTTAATTAAGGGGCGCAACAGCACCGCGAAAGTCTCCGCCTCAAATATCGACGAGGCTCGCGAGGCATTGCTCGCGATCGAGGGCTCTTCGGGCAGGAATTACTGGAGCGGCTTCCGGCTCCTGCTACCCAAGGAAGTCGAGTTCGACCTAAGAGAGCATCGCGGCGCCACGGACCCCGTCAACTCCGCGCTCAATTATGGCTACGGAATGCTTTATACGCAGGTCTGGGGCGCAATCATGAACGCTGGCCTGGAACCGTTTGCCGGCTTTCTTCACGTCGACCGCCCAGGCAAACCCTCCTTGGTCCTCGATATGGTCGAGGAGTTCCGCCAGCCGGTGGTCGATCGCGCGATTATCGCGGCGCTCGGCAAGGGAAGTGCGATCGAGACCCAAGGGGGAATGCTCACCGATTCAAGCCGGCGGACCATTGCGCAGATCGTGCTTGAGCGGTTGGAAAGCGAGGTCAACTTCCGCGGCCAGCGTCACAAGCTCAAGTCCGTCGTGCAGATACAGGCACGCAATCTCGCGTCGGCACTGCGTGGCGAAGGGCGCTACAAGGCCTTTTCCTTCAAGTGGTGACCTTCTCAGGACGGCGCTCTTATGAGAGGACAGGAACTCTTCACCGTGATCATCTACGACATTACCAGCGATCGCATCCGGCTCAAGATCGCGGACGTGTGCAAGGATTACGGACTCGACCACGTTCAGTACAGCGTGTTCAGTGGTCCGCTCGATGCCACTCGGCGCAACGAGATGTTCGCCCGGCTCGGTGATACACTCGGCAATAGCGAAGGCAAGGTGATCATGCTGCAATTGTGCGAAAAGGACGCGTCCGCCAAACGCGAGATTGTCCAAATCGTGCATCCCGAAAATGCTTGATACCGCCGCCCATATCGAGCCCTGGCTGCCACTCACTGCGACCGATCTCAAGCAGTGGGCGTATTGCAAGCGGATCGTCTACTACCAGCACGTCATGCCAGTGGAATTCACCCGCACCTACAAAATGGAGCGCGGCAAGAACGTCGAAGCAGCAGTCGAGGCAATGGAGAAGCGGCGCGGCTTTCGCCGCTACGGCCTCGAACGCGGGGAGCGCCGCTTCGGCGTGTGGGTCAAATCCGAGCGTCTGGGGCTCTCGGGAAAGCTTGACCTGCTGATCGTGACGGATGACGCGTGCTATCCGGTGGACTTCAAGGACACCGAGGGTGGCGTCCGACGCAACCATCGTATCCAACTGACGGCTTACGCGCTTATGACCGAGGATAACCTGAGGCGACCGGTGCCAGCCGCTTTCGTATACCTCGTGCCGTCCAAGGAATTGATACGAATCGAGATCGGCGATGACTTACGGAAGGAGGTGATTTCGGCCATCGACGAGATTAGAGGCTTCGTGCGGAGCGAAAGGATGCCGGAACCTACGCCGGCGCGCGCGCGTTGCGTCGGTTGCGAGTTTCGCAACTACTGCGACGACATATGGTAAGGAATTTCGCAAATGAGAGGCAATTTGAAGCAATTCAGGCTGTTGCGAAAAAATGGAACCTTCGGTGCGGCACAAGTCCACGATTTTACAGGGCAAATTGGGCCGTCGCACCGATCTCCCCGATGAGGAGGGGACTGAAACCGATCAGCGCCAGCGCGGCGCTTGAAATCGGTGCTTGGTCGCACCGATCTCCCCGATGAGGAGGGGACTGAAACTTAATCGTCCGCAAGTAAAGAGGCTATCGGCCACCAGTCGCACCGATCTCCCCGATGAGGAGGGGACTGAAACGGTGCTCGCCGAAACGGCGAGATCACTTTTGGAAAAGGAAAAGCCAGCGCGCTCTGTGGGAACCCGGCATTGACGGCGTAAGGAACTGGGCCACAGGTGGTCCAATTTTGAGACTTGATGTCATGAAAAGGTCAAGTATAATTTGACCTATGCATGACAACGATGGGGACAACGGCAGCAAGCCAAGCCACGCCCGACTCTTTGAACTCGCCTCCGAGCAGGGCGGGTACTTCACTGCCGCTCAGGCGCGAGCGCTCGGCTTCAGCAAGGCGCTGCTCGCCCATCACGCCAAGTCCGGTCGCTTCCTCCGAGTCCACCAAGGGCTCTACCGACTTCGCGAATATCCGAGTTCACCACGCGAGGACGTAGTCGCCGCGTGGCTTGTGACGGGAAGAGAAGTGGCCGTAGTGTCACATGACAGCGCACTCGACATCCTCGGGCTTTCCGACGTGGTGCCCGAGGTCGTTCATCTCACCGTCCCCCGAGTGAGGCGTTATCGCTCCGCATCTCCGGGGGTCGCGATACACACGACGACGCGGCGCCTTGGAAAGTCCGACGTCGTGGTCCGCGACGGAATCCGAGTGACCGCACCAGCGCGCTCCATCATAGATGCGGCCCAGGCGGGAACCGCCCCAGAGCAGATAATGGCAGCAGTCAGCCAAGCACTCGACCGGGGCATGGCAACCGAATCAAAACTGCTCGCTACTGCGAAGGCGCGCGGAGGCCGCGTCGAGCGTCTTGTCCGTCAGGCTATCCAGGAGCGCAGCCGCAAGTGAAGTACCGAAGCGGAGCCGCGTTTCGTCAAGCGCTTGAGCAGCGCCTACTCATGCGATCGCGTGACAGGGGCACTTCGCTGGTCCGCTTGCGAAAGGCAGTCGTCTTCGACCGCCTACTTGTGCGCCTCGCCATCGCTGCGCCAGATCGCTGGGTTCTCAAGGGGGCGCTGGCCCTCGACTTCCGGCTGGGAGAACGCACGCGGACCACGAAAGATATGGATCTCGTTCGCGGCGACAACGAGGCGGTGGCCACCTCAGATCTAATAGCCGCCCAAGCTGTTGACCTCGACGATTTCTTTGCTTTCGATATAGAGAAGATCGGCGCGCCGGGCGAAGAATTTGAGGGTGCGGCGGTGAGATACCGCGTCCGCGCGGAACTCGGCGGTAGGCGGTTCGAGGAAGTTATGGTCGATATCGGATTTTCAGACCCCCTGAAATGGAAGCCTGAACCGATTCGCGGAACGGATCTTCTGGTATTCGCCGGCATCGAACAGATCGAAGTGCCGGTCCTGCGGCTCGAACAACACGTTGCGGAGAAGGTCCATGCGTACACCAGAACTTACGGCCAAGGTCAGCGGAGCAGTCGCGCAAAAGATCTGGTCGATCTTGTCCTCGTGAAGCAATTCATGGTGCTGGACGCGGCGCGCCTTCGCAGTGCACTCGTGGGAGTCTTCGAGGGAAGACGTCAACAAGGTCTTCCGGATCGCCTCCCTCCCCCGCCAACGGATTGGGCGGTACCGTACCGAAAGCTGGCAAAGGAGGTCGGCGTCGACCCGGACTTACGCGCAGGCTATGCTGAAGCTGCGGCGATGCTCGATCCCGCATTGGCAGACCGCGCGACTGGCCGATGGAATCCGGAGAAGGCTTCATGGGAGTGACTCATTTATCGAAATTGTCGGCGACATTCCCGAGCGCAACGGTGCCGAAACCATCGCCACGCCGTCAGTTCCTTCCTAACGACGGCAAATCCTTTCGCTCTGTAGCTACTCAGCAGTCCCAAATCACTGTGCCCAATTTTGTGCCCTTTGTGCCCGAAATTGTGCCCTATCCCGATGTCAGCTCATCCTACTCGATAGTGCTGAGTCGCATCCTCCTATGATCGAGAAACCCCTTCTGCGCCATGGGTTTTGCTGTTATCAACCGTTACCGAATGATCCTCAATCGCATCGGCGTTTTCTGGCCGGAACACAGCTTACAAGCCGGGGGTCGCAGGTTCGAAACCTGCACCGCCCACCACACGTGCCGTCAGCCCGTTGCCTCGCGGATCATCACCAACATCATCTTGAATTGCTCGACCGCCTTCAGGGCGTGGGGCACGTTGGCCGGCATCAGGATCATTTCATCCTTGCCGAGGCGGTGGGGCACGCCGCCAACGGTTATCTCGGCCACACCGTCCAGCACCTGGACGAGGGCGTCGAATGGCGCCGTGTGCTCGCTGAGGCCCTGGGCCTTGTCGAAGGCAAATAGCGTCACCGTGCCGGTCTTCTTCTTGACGATCTCCCGGCTCACGACCGCCCCGGCCTGGTAGGCCACCAACTCGAGCGCATTGCCCGCCGTGAACTTCTGGGCTGTCTTTTCGTCTTGAGGGTTCGTCATCGTATCGTTTTCCTCCTGCCGTCATTTGACACTACTCGTGTCATGTATTAGGTGATACCTCACACACCAATGAGAAGCCCAGCGAAATCGCTCCAAGAAGGGCCGCCGCGCCGCGGCCTCACCATCCGCCAGCTCGTCGGACGCACCGGGGTGACTGCTCCCACGGTCCATCATTACGTCGCCTTGGGCCTGCTGCCCGAGCCCGAAAGGCCGCACCGGCGGATGGCCTACTACGACCCAGCCTGCGTCGAGCGGATCGCGCAGATCAAGACGCTTCAGACCGACCGATTCATCCCCCTGGGCGTGATCAAGAAACTGCTCGACGACGGCGGCTCGGAGCACCTTCGCGAAGCAGACCTGAGACTCCTGCATGGGATGGACGTTGCCGATAGACGTGAGCCGCGCGAAGAGGTTCTGCGCCGCTATCCGCTTTCAGCCGCGGTGGTGGAGGCGCTGGTCAGACAGGGCCTTCTTTCGGCAGGCGGCAAGCCGTTTACCGTAGACGAAGCAGCGATAGTCGGCGCGGTTCATGCCATGCGGCAGGCGGGTCTGGATGGGCGTATGGGCTTTTCGGTCGACCAGTTGGGCTTCTACCCTACGATCCTCGCCAAGCTCATCGACCTCGAGTTCGCCACGTTCAACGAGAAAGTGTTGGGACGCGTGCCGCCCGACGAGGAAGTTCGCCTGGCGACCGCATCGATCGACGCTTCGTCCAAACTTCTGACCGCGCTGCACTACCGGATGGTTCGGGAGCGGCTCGGCGAGCTTTCCCGGGCAAGCGCGCGCCCGGTGTCCGCCGCGAACGGGCGCCGGCCATCACGACGGAGGCCAAAAGCATGAAGGACAGTTACGACGTGGTGATCGTCGGGGCCGGAGTCAACGGGCTCGCCTGCGGAGCGTACCTTGCCAAGGCCGGGCTGGAAGTAGCCGTGATCGAGAAGCGCAACGAATGCGGTCCGTTCGCGCTCACCGAGGACATTTTCGGCGCCGGAGTGCCGGTGGATACCCACGCTGGTGTGTGCTTCCTGCCGATGAGCCCGGTGTGGGGCGACCTCGATCTCAGCTCGTTCGGATTCGAGATGATCTTCCCCGAGGTGGGCGGCGCCACCGTATGGCCCGACAAAAACCTCATCTACTACACCTTCAACCGTGAAAAGACCGCCAAGGCGATCGCCAGATACTCGCAGAAGGACGCCAAGACCTACCTCCGGATCGCAGGGCAAATCGCGCCGCGAGTGCCGGAGATTGTCGAGCGCGCCGTTTTCACCGCTCCCTCACCGGAGGGCGAGGATTTCCTGTTTTCACTCGGGAGCATCGTCGGCTTCAGCCCGCGCGACTTGAGAACGATGAACGGGATGGAGCTGCTCGAGCTGCTCTACGAGAACGAGTACGTGCGCACGAGCCTTTTGGGGATGGCAAACATCGGTGTATTCGGAGACCCGGCGGAGAAGGGCGAAGGCGCCGTGATGACCCTGCTCGGCTGGGGACTCGCCATCGGGGTGCCGAAGGGCGGGATGCATAACCTGGTTCACGCCCTGGTCCGATGCTATCGCCATCACGGTGGCACCCTGATGCTCAACGCGCCGGTGGCGAAGGTGACCTGGGCGGCGGGCCGCCCCGACGGTGTCGTGCTGGAGGAGGATTCGGCCTTCGGGCCGCGCGAGATAAAAGCGCGCAAGGCCGTGGTTATGCACACCAGTCCCCCGATCGCGCTCAAAATGCTGGGCAACGACGAAGTCGCACGCGGCGATGCCGAGTTGCAGCGCAAGATGAACTACTGGGATATGACCGGCCATTGCGCCTTCACTTCCTACTTCCTGCTCAAGGAGCCTGCCCATTGGGGCTCTGCCTCGTGGAACCCGGACATCATGAAATGCCCTTACCCGGTGCGGGCCTGGGACTCCTGGGATCACGCCGCGCGCTCGCTGCAGTACACCAGGAATGAAGAGCTGTTTGCAGTCGCGGCCGACGTTGCTGAGATGTACAACCTCGCGGCGGTTGACCCCAGCCGCCGCTCGCCCGACGGCAAGTGCGCGATGGTGTTCGAGATCGAGTACCCGGTCAATTTGCGCCGCTACGGCGGCATCCAAGCCTGGGACAATCGCGAGATCACCGACCGGTTGCACGAAAACCACCTCGGCCAAATCGAGGCGCTGGCGCCGGGGTTCAGGGAGCTTGTCCTGGCGAGCACCTACTCGACTCCGCTCGACAACTGGCGGCGAAACCCTTCGGCGATCTACGGGCATGAACTCGGCGGGGACGTGAGCGGGGCGCAATGGTACATGGGGCGGATGCCGAACCGGAGCCGCATTGCGGGCCTCTACTTCAGCAACGGGGTCTGGCCGGGCTCTCTGACCCATCTCGCCACCGGCTACATCACCGCGAGCTGCGTGGCCGAGGACTTGGGCGTCCGCAAGCAGGAATGGTGGCGGCACCATCCGTTCGATCAGATCGCCTCGCATCTCGGCAGGTGAGGAGGAGGGACTCATGGTTCAGGAGTTCGACGCAGTAGTGCTGGGCGCGGGTCCGAACGGGCTTACCTGCGCGGCCTACCTGGCGCGGGCGGGCGCAAGGGTCGCCGTGGTCGAGCGCAACCTCGAGACCGGCGGCGGGCTGGTGACCCAGGAACTCGCCGGCTTCAAGATGAATTACCACGCCACCTACATGATGCTCGGCGAACTGATGCCGCCCTATGGCGATCTCGAGCTCGGTGCGGAGGGCGTGCGTTTCGCGTACCCCGAGGCGCAGGTGTCGTTTCTGTTTTCGGGAGGCAAGTCGTTTACGCTTTTCATGGATCCCGCACGCTCTGTGCAAAGCGTCGCCGCGCTGAGCGCGGTTGACGCCGAACGTTACGCCAAGTTCCGCAAGGAGGTCGACCAGTTGTGCGAGGCGATCCTCATCCCGGCAACCTTCGTCCCGCCGGTCGAGCCGATCGAGCAGATGATGCTGTTTCGGGAGGCCGGTGCGCTCGGAGAGCGGATGGCCGAAATCTCGGAGATGACGCCGCTTGAATATCTTGAATCCTTCGGCTTCCACGATCCTCGCGTGAACGCGGGGCTGCTTTACTTGAGCTCGATGTTCGGGCTCGAGCCGGACGAGGGCGGCATGGGTTTCATGGCGCCGATTTATCTGTCGCGGCTGACTCACAGCGCGCTGGTGCGCGGCGGATCGCATCAGCTCTCCTCGGTCCTGCGGCGGCAAATCGAGGAGGCGGGCGGCATCGTGGTCGTCGGCAAGGGCGCGCGCCGGCTGGTGTTGAGCGACAAACGGGTGACGGGGGTCGAGCTCGAGGACGGAACAACGCTCAAAGCGCGCGCCGTGGTGAGCACGCTCAACCCCGAGCAGACCTTTCTGCAGCTCCTCAGCGGCGACACGATCGCGCCCGAGCTTCGCGAAGGAGCGCAGAATTACGAATGGGAGAAGTGGAGCCTGTTCGTCGCCAACTGGGGTGTGCTCGGCGCACCGCCGCGTTACGAGGGCTACCCGGAAGTTGTCGATCGCTCGCTCATCACGGTCATGGGCTACGAGAGCGTTGACGATGTGCTCGCGCATATCCGCGAAGTCGAGCAAGGCGACTTCTCCCGGATGGCGGGGCACGGCACGGTCGCTTCGATGCACGATCCGCTGATGGCACCGCATCACGTGACTTTCGGCACCCCTCATACGCTGCGCTGGGAATCCTGGGCCCCGTACGACGCCCCGTGGGACAAGGAAAGGGAGGGGTACGCGAAGCGGGCGCTCGACTTCTGGAGCAGCTACGCGCCGAACCTCAAGCAGGCCAACATCCGCGTGTCGGTCGCCTGGTCGCCCAAAGATATCGAAGCCCAGCTCCCGACCATGAAGCGCGGCTCGATCAAGCACGGCGCCTATACCTCGCTACAGATGGGCTACAACCGGCCTTTCCCCGAATGCTCCAGCTATCGCACGCCGATCCCGGGCCTTTACGTAGGAGGCTCGAGCGTGCATCCGGGCGGGATGGTAATAATGGGGCCGGGCTATAACTCCGCCCGGGTCGTCGCCGAAGATCTCGGCCTTCCAATCTGGTGGCGCGAGCCTGAGATTGTGGTTCTCGCGCGCAAAGCGGGCTACCTGCCCGCTTCGGAGCGGGCCGCTTCGTAGCGGCGAGGCGATCTACGATGAGACTCGCCTCCAAGGGGCTTGGAAAAATCACTCTGCCATTCCGCTTCACCGAAGCGCGGATCACCGAGGCGCCTGACTGCGTCGTTCTCGAAGGAATGATCAAGGAAAAAAAAGTCAACTGGACCTACCGCGCCGAGCTGGAGGACGCAGACCTCCTCAACTTCGTTATCCTGGCCCGCGATCCCGCCGTCGTCGGCTACCTCGCCGAGCGCCTGGGATTGGGACTCTTCGGAAAAGCGGCGCGCTCCGCGCTGAAACTGATCTTTCATCCCTTGCGCCGGGGATTACCCGAGCCGCTGGCCGCGGCGAGCGAGGAAGATGCGGGAGCGGGAGTTGAAGCCTGATGAGATTTTGGTCAAAAGGCCTCGGTAAGCGATGCCTCGCGATGGACTGCGGGAGGGAGACCGTTGCGATCGAAGGTCCTGCGATGGTGCTCTCGGGAAAGGTGAGGCCGCCGCTCGGATGGGCTTACACGATCACGATGGATGAGACCGACTGGCTCGATTTCGTCGAGCTCACGCTTCATCCGACGATGATTCGCTACTTGCTGCGCAGGCGAAGATTCGGCCTTGCGTTCAGGGCCGGCTGGCACCTGTCCTTGTTCTATATCGACTTTGCCGCACGCCTGCCCGCGGTCTGGATGCGGCGCGCCGCCGGCGCCCGGCTGGGCCGATCGCCGGCCGGAGACTGAATCGACCGGTCGCGCGAACGCTTCATTCTTCGGCCTGCTTTCGGTCTTTGAAAAATCCGAACAGATATTGCGCCACGCGTCGCATCTGGATTTCCTCCGATCCCTCCGTGATGCGATAGCGCCGGTGATGCCGGAAAATGTGCTCGAATGGCTTATGCCGCGAGTACCCGATCGCGCCATGCACCTGCATCGCGCGATCCGCCGCTTCGCACACCAACCGGTTCGCCCGGTAGTTGCACATGGCGACCTTGTCGGAAAGTTTCAGCGCGACCTCGGGCTTCGACATTTGATCCATCTGCCACGCGGTCTTGTGGATGAGGTTGCGGATCATCTCGGCTTCGGTGTGCAGCTCGACCAGCGGCCATTGAATCGCCTGGTTGCTCGCCAGTGGTTTTCCGAACGGCTTGCGACCCTTGGCGTATTTCACGCTCTCGTTGATGCAATATTGCGCCGCACCCAATGAACTCGCCGCCTGGCGAATGCGATTCTCGTGGACGAAATGCTGCGCCACCGCCAGCCCGTTTTCCGGATCGCCAAGAATCGAGTCGGCCGGCACCGCGACGTCGGTCAGCGAGACGCGCGGGTGATCGGTAGGCATGTTGAACGTCCACAAATACTCTTCGATCTTGAAGCCTGCGCTTTTGGTCGGAACGATGAAGCAAGTGATGCCGCGCGGGCTGCCGTCTTTGCCGCTGGTCCGCGCGAACACGAAATCGTGGGTGGCGACATGCAGCCCCGTATTCCACATCTTGGCGCCGGTGATTAGCCAGTGATCGCCGTCGCGAACTCCGCGCGTCTCCATCCAGGTCGCGTCGGAACCGTGCTTGGGTTCGGTGAGTCCGAACGCGACCCGCATCGAACCGTCCAGCAGCTTGGGGATAAATTCCCTCTTCTGCTGCTCGTTGCCGAAGTCGCGAAACATCAGCACCGTCGGCAGATTGCCGACGATTGAGCTTTCGTTCTGCAAATCGTTGTGCAGCCCGAGTCCCTTGGCCGCCAGGTGCTCGCGGATGATTGCCATCGCGAGGTTGGTGCCGTCCCTGCCGCCGTATTCTCTGGGCAGCGCGTAGCGATAGTGTCCCGCCTTGTCGGCGCGCCGGCGCATCTCGCCCAGCAGCGCTTCCCACTCATGGCGCGGCAGTCCGTCGCGTTCGAAGTCGGTGCGTGCCCATTCGCGGCGATGATCGAAAAAACGAATGTTGTCGTTCTCGCGTTCGAGCGGCTTGATCTCTTTCTCGATGAACGCATCCAGCTCGGCCAGATAGGCTGTGACATCGGCGGGAATATTAAAATCCACGGCGTTTCTCCTGGGGCAATTACATTATGAGCGAGGCGTAACAGAGTGCGGTTTCGAACGGAAGCGCAATCGGCGCTCGATCGGTGTGTACGGATGCGATCAGGCCGGCGCGATCGGCGCCGATTTGGCTGGAGGGGTCTCTCCGGCGCTTGGCGAGAGTTCTTCCAATGTCCTGCCGCGAGTCTCGGGGACGAACCACAGCACGATCGCGACGCCAGCCAGCGGGCCGGCTGCAAACAGCGACGCCGCGTTGCCCAAGCCGCCGAGCCGCCCCGAGAGCAGCCCGATAATGACCGGCGACAGCATCCAGCAGATCTGCCCAATCACTTGCACGCACAGACTATATCCGGTCGCTCGAATCGAGGTCGGAAACAACTCGGTCGACAGCGCCGAGGTCGCGGTGCGCGCCGCTTGATACGCAAACATTGTGACGACTTCGCCCGCAAGGATCGCGCCGTAACTGTCGCTGGTGAACAGCACGTACATTGCGGCCGCCGACATCAGGTAGAAGAAGCTGGTCGTAAATTTTCGTCCCAGCCGGTCCATCAGAAATCCGCTCAACAGGCTGCCGACCGTGCCCATCGCGTAGGCGAGAATTATCGCCGCAGCGACCTGGTGCGATTTCCAATGATGATCGCGGCGGGCGTAAAGGCTGAAGTAGGTAACCGTCGGGCCGCCGATCAATCCGATCGAGTTCCACAGCCCGGCCATGACCAGCAGGCGCGAGCGATACGGACCGGCAAGCGGCGCCAGGGAATTGCGAATCGACGTCCAGAATTCGGGACGTGGCAGGCCAGCCGCAGCCCGCGCCCGCTCGAGCGCATTGAAGCGCGCAGTCTCGCGCAGTCCGCGCCTCAAAAACGCGATCATCACCAGCGGCGCGATCCCCAGCAGGTACATGCCGCGCCATCCCCATCGCGACTCCGCTATGATCGCGTAGCTAAGCGCGGCGGCGGTCACCCCGAGAAACGCAACCATGTGCAGCCCCGCGATCGCGCGCCCGCGTGTCGCGTCGGGAAACTCCTCGCTGATCATTGTGACGGCAATCCCGAACTCGGCCGCGAGAAATATCTGCGCCGTACTTTGAAAAATCGTGAACGACTTCACACCGGTCGAGAGCGCCGTGAACAAAGTGAAAATCGTGTAACAAAGTACGGTCGTGGAGATGATCGGTTTTCGGCCGTAACGATCGGCGAGGATTACCACGAAGAACGATAGCATCCCGCCAAACCGCACGATCGTCGCCATCAGTCCGATGGCAGGGTTGGCCATGTGAAAGGTCCGCGCGATTTCAGGCGTCGCCAGGTGGAAGATCGTGATGTCGTAGCCTTCGAAAATCGTAGCCGACATCAGCATCGCGAACAGAGCAGCCAGGTAGCGGCGCGGCCGCGGGATCCACGGGGCTAATTTCGGTTGTTCTGACAAGCTGTTTGGATGAGCGGCCTGCATCGCGGATGCTTGCGCGCGCAAGGCGCACGTCGGTTCGCTAAAGGTCTCAGATCATGAATCTCCCGGCAAGCCGGGTTTCCCGAGCTGCAACAGGCTCGCTCGCATGAGCGGCAGTCGCGCGGTATCTGGATGGGCGCGAATCGGTCGGATACGATCGCGCGATGGCTATCAAGCGAGTTTGCGTTTATTGCGCGTCGAGCCGTCAGTGCGATCCCGCTTATCACGACGCCGCCGGGCGCCTGGGCCGCACGCTGGCGCGCAACAAGGTGACGTTGGTCTATGGCGGCGGCAGCGTCGGCTCGATGGGTCATCTTGCGGACGCGGCGCTGGCCGAAGGTGGCCGCGTGATCGGCGTCCTGCCGCGTTTCATGTACAACCTCGAATGGGGTCATCGCGGTTTGACCGAGCTGCTGATCGTAAATGACCTGCACGAGCGCAAGCGCCTGATGATCGACGAAGTCGACGCGGTAATCGCGCTGCCGGGCGGATGCGGCACGCTCGAGGAGCTGTTCGAAGCGATCACATGGAAGCGGCTTGGATTGTTCGGCGGGGCGATCGTGTTGGTCAACACGCTTGGCTTCTATTCGCCGTGCGTGGCATTCTTGGAAAGCTGCATCGAGCGGCGTTTCATGGACAAGCGTCATCGTGCGATGTGGTCGCTCGTCGAACGACCCGAGGATGTGCTCGACGCGATCGCCGGTGCGCCGCCGTGGCCGCACGAAAATCGCAATTTCGCCGCGCTGTGAAGCGCTAGCGTTCGATTTTCGCGATGGCGGCGGTGTGGTCGCGGGAGAGATCGGCTTTAAGGAATTCCTCGGTGCCGGGCGTGCCGAGTTCGAATTCCGGCGTGTGATGAATCTTGATCGTCACGTCCGCAACCCGGCAATCGAGCATGTGGCCGCCGGCCGAGCGATCGGCGGTGATGAAATGCAAATGATAGCCGGGCACATTGACGCCGCGCAGATAGTCCGGCGTGAAGAATCCGACGATGGTTCCTTCGACGTCGTGAAACTCGAAGACCGGTTCTTCGCGCGCGGCCTGTTCGAGGCCGACTGATTTGTCCTGTTTGGCGACTGCTCGAGTCTTCACGTAGTCGAAGCGCCCTTCGATCCTGAGCGCATGGAAGATGTTCTGCGAGGGCAGCATCGCGGCGACCGTCGCGAGCATTTCAGCCTGATCGCAGGGGCGATTGAGCCGCGCGCTCTCGTCGGCCTTGAAAAAACTCACAGTTGCAAATGGTGTGCGCGTCGAATCCTCGACCGGATGTGCGTGGCCGTCGGCGCGCACCTGGAAGACCTTGCCGTCGAGCTCGATCATCTCGCCGTCGAGCCCGTCGAACGTGCCCAGACCGAAATCACCGTGAGTCTTCAGCTCGCCCATCGTCATGTCGCCGGTCGATGCACCTTCCATCAGGGCGTTTACGGTCGAGGTTTGAAATACGGTCTGATCTTCGTCGCCGAGTAGTCGCTCGAGCGCCTGCACGATGATCGCGGACAGGCTTTGTCCGGTCTGTTTTCGCCGAGCGCCGAGCTGGCGCGCGAGCGCTGGCGGCAAATGGACGCGGAGCGTGAGGTGTTGAGTCACGGCGAGAGTGCTACTTGGTGTTGGCTACGGGTTGGACGTTTTCGCCGTCGCGGGCTGCTTGGCCTACGTTGACTGCCACCTTGTCGGTCTGGTTGATACCGCTGATGACCTCGACCATCTGCCCGTTGTCGTAGCCTAGCGTCACCTCGGCGAGGTGCAACTGGTTATTGCGGACTACGGGCACATAGACCTTGCCGTCGCGGAACACGAGTGCGTCGTCGGGGACCATCGGGGATCCGGCGCCCATTTTAACCGTGAACTCGGCTGTCGCGTACATTCCGGGATAGAGCGCCTGATTTTCGTTGGCGAGATCGACCTCGACCAGCATCGTGCGCGTGTCGGGGGACAGCGCGTCGGGATGGCGCGTGATGGTGCCGGTGAACTTTTGGCCGGGGTAGCCGGCGGCGGTAATCGTCGCTGGATCGCCGTTCTTGATGAACGGGGCGATGTTCTGGGGCACGTACGTGAACACGCGCAGGGGGGCCAACCGGGAGATACCGATGATCGCTCCCTCGCCGGGTGTGCCGGGGGTCGTGTTCGCGGGCACGAGGTGGCCGGGATCGATGTAGCGTGCGGTAACGATACCGTCGAAAGGCGCCGTGATCGTCTCGTAGGCCTGGTTGGCGATGTCCTGTTCGAGGGTAGCTTTGGCTTGCAGCATCGCGGCGTGGGATTCATCGGCCGCCTGCTGCGCGATGACGGCTGCCCGCAGCAAGGCCTGGTTACGCTTGTCGGTGACGACGGCGAGGTTGTAGTTGGCGCGCGCGTTGGCGACCTGTTGATCGAGTTCGGGCGACGTAAGGACTGCGATGAGTTGGCCCTTGCGGACGCGGTCGCCCTTATCGACCTTGATTTCCTTCAGGTAGCCGGGAACTTTTGCGTATATATCGGTCTCGTCGAAGCCGCGAATGGTGGCCGGCAGTTTCAGATCGCGCGTTGGCGGAGCGAGCGAAACGTCGGCAACCAGCACGTGCGGACCGGCTTCGTTTTCGTGCTCGAGTTCCGACGTTTGGCGGCCGATCCATAGCTCGCGGGCGAGCACCAGACCGGCGGTCGCGACCAGTGCGATCACAATGACGGCGACCCATCCGGCAAAGAAAGCCTTTCCGGGGGCGGGCACGCTGAAGTTGCGCGGATCTTCTTCCATCTCGGACATATACTATGCGCCTGGCAGGTTGATTGCTTCGACCTCAGCGTCGCGCTGATGCTTGCCGATCAGGCTGCGGCTGAAGATCGAATACACGGCCGGCACGACGAACAAGGTCATCATCGTCGCCGCGAACAGTCCACCGATTACGGCGCGCCCGAGCGGAGCATTCTGCTCGGAACCCGAGCCGAGTGAAAGCGCCATCGGGAGCATCCCGAGAATCATCGCGAGCGCGGTCATGATGATCGGGCGGAAGCGGATGCGGCCGGCCTCGATGGCGGCGGCGAGCGGACTATAGCCTTCCTCGCGCAGCTCGTTGGCGAAAGTGATCAGCAGGTTGCCGTTGGCGACGCCGACACCGACGGCCATGATCGCGCCCATCAGCGATTCGACGTTGATGGTCGTACCCGTTATCGCGAGCATCCAGAGCACGCCGGCCAGCGCGCCCGGCACCGCCATCATGATGATGAAAGGCTCGAGCCACGATTGAAAGTTTGCGACCATGAGCAGGTACACGAGGACGATGGCCAGGATCAGTCCCTCGCCAAGGGTGAGGAACGAGTCGTGCATCGCCTGGCTCTGGCCGCGGATGACGACGTGAGTGCCGGCGGGCAACTTGCCGAGGTTGTTGATCTCGCGCTGCACGGCGGAGGTGACGCTGCCGAGATCGCGGCCTTCGACGGCCGCATCGACGTCGATCACGCGCTGCACCGTGTAATGCGCGACGACCGCGGGATCCCATCCGTGGGTGATCGTGCCGAGGTTGCCTAGCAACTGGGGCTGGCCCTGCGTCCCAGTGGCCGAAGGGGGAGTGCTCAGCGGTATGTTCGACAGCGTGGCGACAGAGTCGATCAGATGCTGCGGCGCCTGCGACACGACGCTGTAGTTGACGCCCGATTTCGGATCGAGCCAGAAGTTGGGCTGCAACAGCATGGCGCCGGAGAGCGTGGAGAGCATGCTCGAGGCGACCTCTTGCTGCGTGATGCCGAGTTCGAGCGCCTTGTCGCGATCGACGTTCACGCCGAAGGTCGGATAGTCCTGCGGCTCGGCTATTCTGAGATCGCTGACGCCGGGGATCAGCCTCATCCGATCCTGCAGGCGCAGTGCAATGTCGTAGTCGGCCTCGAGGTTGTTGCCGTTAATCTGCGCATCGATAGCCGCGGGCAGGCCGAAGTTGAGCACCTGGCTGACGATGTCGGCGGCCTGAAAGTAGGCGGTGACGTTTGGATATTGGCGCTTGAGCAGGCCGCGAATCTTATCCTGGTAGATGGCGGTGGGCTGATGGTCGGGCTTCAACTGGATCAGCAGGTCGGCATCCTGCGGCCCAATCGAATCAGTGTGATAGAACGCCAAGTCGTACGAGAGCGGGAGACCGATGTTGTCGCTGATGCCTTGCAGCTCATCGGCAGGGATGACGGTACGAATCGTGCGCTCGATATTGTCCACCATGAACTCGGTGTGTTCGACGCGGGTTCCGGTCGGCATCCGCAAGTGCAAGCTCATCATGCCGGCGTCGATGCGGGGGAAGAAATCTTCGCCGACCACCAACAGCATCGCCAACGAAGTCAGAATCAGGATGGCGACGCAGGTCAGCGAGAAATTTCGGCGCGCGATGAACTTGGCGAGTGCGAAGCGATACGAATGCTTGACCTGCTCGAAGCGGGCGTCGAAAGCGCGGACGACGCGGGCCCAGCGGCCGTCGCCCAGGTTTTCCTCGTGCTCTTCGGGGAGCAGAAGACGCGCCATGGTGGGGACCAGGGTGCGCGAGAGCAGATACGACGTGAGCATCGCGAAAACGACCGCCAGCGCGAGCGGGGTAAACAGGAATTTCGCGACTCCGGTCAGCAGCACGACCGGAAAAAAGACGATGCAGATGGCGAGCGTGCCGACAAAGGTCGGCCCGGCGATCTGCGAGGCGCCGTCGAGAATCGCGACCAGCAGCGGCTTGTGCATCGCATGGTTGCGATGGATGTTTTCGACTTCGACGGTCGCGTCGTCCACCAGCATCCCGACCGCCAGCGCGATCCCGCCCAGCGTCATCGTGTTGATCGTCTGTCCGGTGAGCTTGAGACCGACGATGGCGGTCAGAATCGACAGCGGAATCGAGGTGATGACGATGATCATGCTGCGCGGCGAGCCGAGGAACAGCAGCACCATGATCGCGACCAGCAGCGCGGCGGTGACGGCCTCCTGCACGACGTCGCGCAGCGCGGCGCGAACGAATTGCGACTGGTCGAACGTGAGCATCACGTTCAAACCCTTGGGCGCAGTGGCGCGGATGTCGGGCAGCTTTTTCTTGACCGCGTCGACGACGGTCAGCGTGGAAGCATCGGCGTGCTTGACGACGAGCAGATAGGTGGCCTGCTGTCCATTGAAGCGCACGACGTTGGTTTCGGGCTGATGCGAGTCGGTGACGGGAGCAACGTCACCGAGGAAAACGGGCGCGCCATTGACGTACTTGATCGGCAGGTTGTTGAAATCGGAGACTTTGGGCACCGACATGTTCAAGTCGATGTTATATTCGTAATTCCCCATCTTGGCGGTGCCCGACGGGATGACGACGTTGGTCGAGGCGAGTGCGTTGCCGACGTCGAAGGCGGAAAGCCCGTTGGCGTAGAGCGCGGAGGGATCGAGGTTGACCATCACCGAGCGGCTGACGCCGCCGAGGGGAGCGGGCGAGGAAAAGCCGGGAATCGTGAAGAGCTGGATCCGGATGAAGTTGAGTCCGTAGTCGAAGAGTTTGTTGGTAGAAAGAACGTCGCTGTAAACGTTGAGCTGCGCGACCGGAACGTTGCTGGCGTTGTACGAAATGATCTGCGGGGGCTGAATACCGCGCGGCAGGTTGCTCAGGATGCTCTGAGACACCGAGTTCATCTGCGCGATCGCGCCGCCGACGTCGGTGCCGGGATAGAAATAGACTTTGAGGAGCCCGATGCCGTTGATCGATTCGGATTCGATGTGCTCGATGCCGTTGACGGTGGTCGAGTAAGCGCGCTCGGAGATGAAGACCATGCGGCGCTCGACGTCGAAAGCTGACAGACCCGGGTAATTCCAGACCACCATGACGACCGGCAGATCGATCGACGGGAAGATGTCCACGTTCATGAGGCCGAAGCTGAGCACGCCGAGGACGAGCATCAGCAGCGCCATCACCGCGACTGAGAGCGGCCGGCGAAGCGCGAGGCGGACGATCCACATAAGGTGTGCCGAAGACCGTAGTTAACTGGTTAGGTTCGCGGTCATCGACGATAACACATAATCAGCGAGTGCAATTTTCAAAATATTGGACGGCGTCGAGCAAGGCAAGTTTGCAGGGAATGAACGGAGGATTCCGTATAGTCAGTGGCGCGAACGGGGCGACGGGCGCGCGGGCTTTATGGCACTGGGGCGGCGGCGAGCAGGCCGGCAGCCTCGTCGTAACCGAGCATCAGGTTCATGTTCTGCACCGCCTGACCCGAGGCGCCTTTGCCGAGGTTGTCGATCGCGGTTATCACGAGCAGGGTTTCGCTGCGTCGATCGAGGATGAACGCCAACTCGCAGAAATTGGTGGCGCGCACGTTGCGCAGTTCGGGCAGTTCTCCCGGCTTGAGGATTCGCACGAACCGCGACTTGGCAAAGCTGGCCTCGAAGGCGGCGTGAACGTCGCCCTCGGTCGTGCCGGCGCGCGGGCGCATGAAGATCGAACTGAGAAGACCGCGCGTGATCGGCAGCAGATGCGGCACGAACAGCAGCGCGATGTCGCGGCCGAGCGCGGCGGAGATTTCCTGCTCCATCTCGGGGACGTGGCGGTGGTTGCCGACCTTGTAGGCGCGGAAATTCTCGTTGACTTCGGCAAACAGCTGCTCGATCGACGCAGCCCGGCGCGCGCCCGTCGTGCCCGACTTCGCGTCGATGATTATCGAGGACGGCTCGATCAAGTCGCGCCTTATGAGCGGCAGCAGCGCGAGCAGCGCGCCGGTCGGAAAGCATCCGGGGGTGGCAACCAGGCGCGCCTCGCGAAGCTCATGGCGATGGAATTCGCTCAGCCCGTAAACCGCCTCCTTGAGGAGTTGCGGCGCGGGATGATCGACGCCGTAAGTGGCGCGGAACTGCGCCGCATCCTTGAACCGGAAATCCGCCGACAGGTCCACTACCTTGAGGCCGGCCTTGATTAGTTCAGCGGTATGCGCGGCGCCGGCCGTCTCGGGCAGGCACGAGAGCACGACCTCGGCGCGGCCCTGGACCAGGTCGGGGCGCAATTCCTCGAACGGCGGCAGGTCGACGCCGGCCATGTGACGGTAAACATCGGCGACCTCGCGCCCGGCGTAATGCTCGGAGGTGAGCACGCTCAACTCGACGAACGGGTGGCTGGCGAGGATGCGGACCGCCTCGATACCCGAGTATCCCGAGGCGCCGACCACCGCCACCTTGACCTTGTCGTGCGTAGCCACTTGGCGAATCTCAATGCTCCTTTGCGAATTCCTATCGACGCAACTCACCTAGCATGATTGCGCACGCCGAGCCAGTTACTTGGTGTCGAACTCGAAAACCATTTCGGCCGGCGGATGGTCCGGATCGGCGCCGAGCCTGTCCAGGTACATCCGCACCGGAGTGTCGTGGGGCCGCTCCTCGCCCAAGCGCTTAAGCTCGTCGACCGCGGTCTGCGCCGCACCATGCCGAATCATCTTCAGTGCGCTGTCGAAGCGGCGGTAGAATGCCGGATCGACGCTGTCGTTGTCGCGCCCGGCTACGTCGACGATCGCCACCAGGCGCTCTTTTCCCTTGACCTTCACCAGTCCGAGCTCGCGCCCGACGAAACCGGCGCCGGCTTCGGTGTAGGTATGCAGACTGACCAGCAGATGCACCTTGAACTGGCGCGTCAGCCCCTCCAGCCGCGATGCCAGGTTGACGGTATCGCCGATAACCGAGTAGTCGAAACGCCGTTCGCCGCCGAAGTTGCCGACGATCGCGTCACCGGTCGCAATTCCCACGCCGATGTCAATTTCGGCGAAGCGAGGGTCATGCTTGCGCATCGCTTCCAGCTCCGCGAGCATCGCAAGCCCGCTGTCGATCGCTGCGCGCGCGTGATTCGCCACCTCCAGCGGCGCCCCCCAGAACGCCATGATGCCATCGCCGCGAATTTTGTCCACGACGCCGCCGCTCTCCATGATGTGGTCGGTCATCTTGGTCATGTAATCGTTCAACAGCGCCACGAGCGCCACCGGGTCTGTGCGCTCGGAGAGCCCGGTGTAGTTCACGATATCGGCGAACAGGATGCTCATGTGGCGGCGCTCACCGCCGAGTTTGAGACCGTCGCGCTGGTCCAGCACCGCCGAGATCACGTCGGGATGCAGGTAATGCTCGAAGGCGACGCGCAAGTGGTGCTTTTCGCGTCCTTCGGTGATGTACCGATATCCGGCCAAAAACATGTACATGAGAATCGCGGTGAGGATGGGGAAAACGACCCCGATCACAAGACCGTCGTGAAGCAGTCGCGTCTGAGCGTAAGCGTAGTAGCCGACCAGCAGGATCACGCCCAACGCCGCCGACGACAGCGCGGACATCCACGCGACGCCGAGCGACATCACAATACCGATCAGGATCGCGGCGCCAAGCGCTATTCCCCGCGCCTCGATCGGGCGCCGAATGAAGTCGCCCTGAATCATGTTGTCGATCGCGTTGGCGTGGATCTCGACGCGTGGCATGTCAGGGTTGATGGGCGTCACGCCGCGATCGCCAAGTCCGTGAGCGGTCGCGCCGACCAGGACAATCTTTCCCGCCAGTTGCTCCGGCGCAATCCTGCCATTGATGATGTCCGAGATGGAGTAGTGCGGGAATGGATTGGCGCCGCGCCGGAAATTCACCAGCATCAGGCCGTTGTCATCGACCGGTATCCGCTCACCGCCGACCGACACTCCCGACACGCCGTTGGGATTGAGTCCCAATACCATCGGCGCGCCGCCCGCATACGCGTCGGCGACGGCGATAAACAGCGGCGCACAGTAGCGGCCGTCGAAGCGGATTACCGTCATCTCGCTGCGGATTTCACCGTCGGCGTCCGCGTCAACGTCGAAGTATCCGAGCGAGTGGGCGGCATCGTCGAGCAGCACGTAGGGAGGCTGATACGCCTGCGCCTGAATCAAATCGGGAGGCTTGCCCGGTGCCTGTCGTACGATTGCATAACCGAACGGCTCAGGCGGTCGAATCTTGTCGAGGTACCCGACCGTTTTGACGCTTCCCAAATGACCCTGGGATTGATGGCTCTGGAATGCGTAGCCAAGCACGGTCAGGCCCTGCGATTTCATCGCGGCGGCAAATGCCGCGTCGTTGCCGGGACCCAGGACCTCGCCGATCGCATCCTGCTTGAGGCCAAGTCCCGCGAGCTTTTCGCCTATCTCCCCGCGCGTTACATCGCTCTTGTCGGCTTCGCTGAAGATCGCATCGAATCCTATGACCTTGACCTTGTAGTCCTTGAGCGCATCGACCAGCCGGGCGAGCACGAGCCGCGGCCACGGCCATTGCCCAAGCTGCGCGATACTCCGGTCGTCGATCATGGCGATCGCGACCAGGCCCGAGGACGGATGGGGAGCGATGGTATTGATTCGAAAGTCGTACGCGATCAGGTCCATCCGCTCGAATGCGCTGTGGAAGCGGTCGTGGGCGGCGAACATCAAACCCAGCAGCACGATCCCGAACAGGAAGGTGCGCCACGAGAATCTGAGAGCCGTGTGTGACGGTTTTGCGCTCGCCATCGTTACCGATTCGAGCTTAGCTCGACGGCGCGGGCCCCGCTAACCGCGCTTGCCGACGCCGCGAGCATCCATCACGCGCGGTTTGCGCATGCGCGTGAAAGGTCGCGCCTACTCGAACCAGCTGAGCTGCTTGTACACGCTGATCTCGCCGTACTGATGAGCGTTGCCATAGCCCGCCTGCGCGCTCACGCCAAGCTGCCACGGCCGGTAGTAAAAGCCGAGATCCGGTCCACCCTGGCCCTGCGCGTAGGCCAGGAAGCCGCCGTTGTACATCGCGCCGCCGACACCGGCTATGATCATGTAGTGTTCGGTCGAGAGCAGGATTGCCTGCAGATCCATTTCGGTGCTGGTCACGCCATTCTGGAAATCATGCACCGAGCTGAAAGATCCGTTGAGCGGATGCTGACTGTGCAGAAATATCCAGCTCGAGAAATCGCCCTCGACCACGCTGGCGTCGCTATCCGCCACATCGTGGCCGCCCGAGACGTAAAGATGCGTCCCCGGGAACAGTGTGAAATCGAGGCCGCCCTGGAAGCGGCCGAAGTTGAGGCGCGGAAAACTGCCGCTGCCCGGCGCAAGGGGGCTCTCGAAGCCGCCGCCGATCCACATTTGGTAGCCGGTCGCGCGGCCGAAGACCCCGATGTACGGCGTGACGCTTTGCTCGACCTGCGTGCCCTCCTGAAGGACGCCATATTTGTCGCTGACGAAGCCGCCGGCGAAGGCGGTCGCCTGGAGAAGTCCCGGCGCTTGGAGGGAGAAGAATCCCGGATACGTGTCCTCAAACCATTGCGCATGTGCTGACGGCGCGACCGCGAGCGCGCTCAACGCCACTGCGAACGCGAGTGCGGCCGTCATGCTAACGCGGGGAATTCGATTCTTCACCACCTCTCACCTCCCCCTCTATCGAGCTCGTACACAGGCCGGACATACCGGCGGCACCGGACATGCCGGCGGCGGTGCACCGCTCGATCCCGCCACCGTTCCCGTGAACACGCCACCGCCGCCACCGCCGCCGCCTCCCGCGTGCGCGCTGCCGAGCGAGTTTGCACCGGTCATCGCCAACGGTCCGGGAGTCGTCGGAGGTTTGTCGCACGGCAGCGTCGCCTCGTAGCCCGAACTGATATCCTCGCCCGCGTTGGGAGTCGCAATAGGCGACAGGTTGACGGTCCCTTGATAGACGGAGACGTCAGTATATCGTTCGCATCCCTGGTAACCGGACCTGATTACATTCCCGGTGTACGCGGTATCGAACTTCGTGCCTCGCACTGCCGCGACCGCGTTGGGAGTATGCACCTGGTAATTTGCCGGTGCGCCGCCCGATGCAGCGTTTACCAGCGATCGCAGGACTCCCGAAAACAAACTCACGCGCGTCGAAGTGGCTCCGCCGGTAATCGTGAACTGATCGAGCGTGATGCTGCTGACGGCGTCCAGCTCGAGCCGGCTCTGATCGTTGAGCACGATAACCGCGTGCCCGCTGGCGCCGGTCACGATTCGATCGCCTACATCCACCCCGACTCCTGGCGCTGCTCCGATTGTCGCGCCGGCGCGCTGAATCTGGACTTCACCGCTCACCGAAGAGAAAGATCCCGCTGCCGTCTGCGCCAGCGCCGGCCCAGATACCGCAAGCACCAGCGCGCCTATGAGCAAAAGCTCCGCACCAAACACGGCGCTATACTGACTTCGGTTTCGACGCATCTAATGACGCTCCTTTACTGCTGGCGCTCTTCTTGTATTTGTCCACGCAATGATTTGTCAACCGCCGCCTGTAAGTACTTGTAACAGCAGCACAAATGAAAAGGGCGCGAGCATCGCTCACGCCCCGGTCATCTCAAATTGAATTGTTGGCGCCCGCGCGCGGATTCGATTCGATGGTCCCTAACGCTTGGAGTATTGCGGCCGCTTGCGCGCCTTGTGACGCCCGTACTTCTTGCGCTCGACCTCGCGCGGATCGCGCGTCAGCATCCCGCCCTTGCGCAGCGTCGGCCGCAGCGTCTCGGTCGCGCTGACCAGCGCGCGCGATATCCCGTGACGGACCGCGTCGGCCTGCGCCGCGATTCCGCCACCCTCCACGCTCACCAGCACATCGTACTGGCCCACGGTCTCCGTCGCCTCGAACGGCTCCAGAATCCGCATTCGCGACGTTGGCCGCGGGAAGTAGTCCTCGAGCGTGCGCTCGTTAATCGTGATCGTGCCGCTGCCGGGCAGCATTCTGACGCGCGCCACCGCAGTCTTGCGCCGCCCCGTAGTCCAGATGATGTTTTTCTTTTCTGCCATGTGACGATCTGTGCCTTGTTAAACGCTGACGGTCCGGATTATACGCTTACGCTTTTGGGCTTCTGCGCTGCGTGCGGATGCTCGGCGCCGCGATAAACCTTGAGCTTGTTGAAAATCTGATGGCCGAGTCGATTCTTCGGCAGCATCCCCTTCACCGCAATTTCGAGCAGCCGCTCGGGCCTGGCTTCGAGCATCTTGCCTGCCGACGTCGTGCGGATTCCGCCCGGCCATTCCGTATGGCGATGATACAGCTTGCTCTGCAATTTCGATCCCGTCAGGCGAACCTTGGCGGCGTTGATGATAACGACGAAATCGCCGGTATCCTGGTTGGGAGTGTAATCGGGCCGCGTCTTGCCGGTCAGCAGGCTCGCCGCGCGCGACGCCACTCGTCCGAGCGCTCGCTCGCTTGCATCGATCACTACCCACTTGCGGTCGCGCAGCCCGTTCTCGCGCGAGATGCTGCGGGTTTGTTCGGTTAGCTTCAAGTTCGTGCACCTAGGTGAAAAGTAAAAAAACGTTAATTTTGGCGGGGCCGATGGGATTTGAACCCACGACTTCCGACGTGACAGGCCGGCGTTCTAACCGGGCTGAACTACGACCCCGCCGCAACCATCCTTTGTTACATTTTCCAGCCCGCGTAGCAACAACGCATTGCGCAGTTGCGCGGACTTCGCGCTGAAATTTCCCGGCGCTACGCGACGCGGCGCATGAGCTCTAGGATGTCGTAGCCGGTGATCTCGCGGCTCTTCGCCGACCAATCCCGAAGCTCCGTGTCCGACACCATCCCGGCCTGCGCCCCCTTGGCGAGATCCATCAGGCCGATTTTGATCGTCGCCTCGTCGATCATCTCGCCCGATTTGGGGTCGGCCATCGAGCCGCCGCCCTTCTCGTGGTAGAGCTTGATCACGCGGCGCGCCTCCTCGACCTGATCGGCGCTCGGAGTATAGCACGCGTTGGCGATCTCCGCCTGCTGCGGATGTATCACCCAGGTGCCGTCCATCCCGAGGTTCGCGGCGCCGACGTTCTTCTCGCGCAGGGCCGCCTGCAGTTCCTTGACGCGCTCGGGTGAATCCGTGTTGCGCCACAGCCGCAGATAGACGTTGTCGATCGCGTGCAGCCCGGCGGCCTTGGCCGCGACCACCACCGCCTGCTTGGAGTAGTGAAAATTCTGATTCTGATTCTCGACGATCTCGCGGATGCCGAGATTTGCGGCGTAGTCGGCAATGCCGAACACCAGCCCGCACATCCGATCCGACGCGGTCGCGATTTCGTACGCCTTGATCAGCGCGTGCGGCGTCTCGATGAGCGACTCGATCTGAAGCCGGTAGTTCCATCCGCCGCGCTTTTCGAGATCGTCGAGCAGCTTCGACACCTCGCGAATTTCCTCCGGCCCGCGCGTCTTCGGCAGCATGATGCCGTGGAAGCGATTGGGCGCGCCAAGCACGACGGCCTCCATGTCGCCCTTGAAGAACTTCGAATGGATATTGTTGGGCCGCACTGTGACGACCTTCTTGCCGAAGTCGAGCGTGTTGAGCGCCTCGACCATCACTTTGCGGCTCTTGTCGCCCTTGAACTCATACGGGCACGCGTCTTCGAAGTCCGCCATCACGTGATCGACCGGCGCTTTCACCGCGTCGGCGGCAGTGACATGCAGCTTCATGTTGTGGCCCGGATAGGTCAGCTCGGTGCGCGGAATTACGAAACGTGCGCCTTTATCCAATACGTACATCGATTGATTCTCTCCTGGAGAATTTCACTTCGGCCGCTCAGGGCTGAAGGTAGTGCAGCTTGCGTTTGACCAAAACCGTCCGCTCGATTTCGACGACCACGGTGCCGTCGGGTTTCTTGCCAACCAGTTTGAACTTCACCAGTCCCGCGTCGGGCCGGTCCGCATCGCGCTTCTCGAGCACGGTCGATTCGGCGTAAATCGTGTCGCCATGAAAGACCGGGTTGGTATGCTTGCCGTTGTCCATCTCGACTTCGGCGATCGCGTTCTCGCTGGTATCCTCCGACGCGAGCCCGACCGTGAACGCCAGCACGACGCCGCCGTACACCAGCAGCTTGCCGCCGACGTAGGCGCCCGGATTCTTGTCGATCAAGTCCTGGTTGAAGTGCAGCTCGGCCGTGTTCATCACCAGCGAAGTGAAGATGTGATTGTCGGCCTCCGTGATCGTGCGGCCGCGCTGATGGATCAGCGTGTCGCCGACCGTAAAATCCTCGAAGTAGCTGCCGTCGTTGGTGATGCTCATAGCGCGATGCGCCCCCCTGGTCAGTTCTGCTCCATGATACGCCGGCCGATGACCTCGTACTGAATCTCGCTGGTGCCCTCGAAGATCGACAGCACGCGCGCGTCGCGCCAGAAGCGCTGCGCCTCGAACTCCATCGAGTATCCGTAGCCGCCATGCACCTGCATCGCTTCGCGCGTGACCCGCTCGGCCATCTCGGCGGCGAACGCCTTGGCCAGTCCGGCCTCGTAGTCGCATCGCTTGCCGGTGTCTTTTTCGGCGGCGGCGAAGTAGCAAAGCTGCCGCGCGGCCTCGATCTCGACGGCCATGTGCGCCAGCTTGTGCCTGATCACCTGGAAGTCGCCGATCGGCTGGCCGAACTGCTTGCGGTCTTTGGCATACTTGACCGCGCATTCGAACGCCGCCTGCGCGACGCCGACGCCGCGCGCGGCGGTCTGGATTCGCGCCGCCTCGTAACTCGCCATCAATTGGTAGAATCCCTGCCCTTCCCGGCCGCCAATCAGATTCGCCGCGGGTGCGTAGGCGTCGTCGAACTGCAGCGCGTAACTGCGCATCCCGTGGTAGCCGATGGTGGGAATCGGCGAGCCGGTCAAAGTCGGCGGCATGAAGTCGTCGCCCGGCTGCTTCTCGAACAGGATCAGCGACAGTCCCTTGTGCCGCTTGGAGATGTCGGGGTCGGTCCGCGTCATCACGGTCAGCATATGCGCGCGATTGGCGAACGTGCACCACATCTTCGCGCCCGTGATCAGATAGCCGTCGCCCTGTTTGACCGCGCGCGTTTTGAACGACGCCGTGTCGCTGCCCGAATCGGGCTCGGTGAATGCCGCCGCGGTCAGAATCTCGCCGCGTGCGATCGGCGGGAGGAATTTCTTCTTCTGCTCGGGCGTGCCGTTGGCGCTGATCAGAGTGCCGGTGATGATGTTGCGCGTCATCACCGAGCCGACGCTGAGCCATCCGCGCGACAACTCCTCGGTGACGATCGCCATCGAGATGTAATCAAGCCCCATGCCGCCTTCTTCGGCGGGAAAGATCACGCCGAAGTAGCCAAGCTCGGCCATCTGCTTGAGGATGTGTTCGGGGATTTCCTTGTTCTCGCGATCGAGGTCGTTGGCGATGGGCTTGATCTCGGCCTCGACGAACTCGCGGACCGAGCGCCGGATAAATTCATGCTCAGGCGTGACCAGAGGCATCGTGTGCTCCTACGCGGGAGGGTTGCGCTTGCGTATCAGGACCGGCCGCTCGTACTCGAGCACCTTTTCGCCGCGTTGGTTGTAGCCGGTGGTGCGGAACTTGACGACGCCGCGATCGGGCCGCGAAGTGTCGCGCTTGGAGAGCACGATCGACTCGGAGGTAATCGTGTCGCCGGGATAAACCGTCTCGTGCCACTTCATTTTCTCGTAGCCGAGATGGGCGATCGCGCGTTCGCTCAGATCCTCGACCGAAAGCCCGAACACCACGTTCATCACCAGCATGTGATTGACGACGACGTTCTTGTAGCCGAGGCTCTGCGCGTACTCGCGATTGAAGTAGCTCGGGTTGAAGTTCATCGTGACGCTGGAGAAGAAGCTATTGTCGCCCTCGGTTATGGTGCGTCCCCAATGATGCTTGAAAAGATGGCCGACCTCGAAGTCCTCGAAGTAGTGACCATGCTCGATTTTGCGCACCGCCATGTGAGTTACTAAAACTGCCTTTTCCCCGTGATCGTTGAATCGCGAAAAGTCCCGAGGCCGAATCAGTTTTTTATGGAATTAACGGCTATGGGTCAACCGATCGCAGGAGTGTTCGTTTCGTTCCCGCGCTATTGGTATAATCGGCATGTCGATTTGGCGCCGTTCCCATTGGAGGCGAATCATTGATGTTGGAGTCGGCATCTTCGTTCAGCCTAGTCTACACTGTATCAAAGGACCTCTGGCGCGCACTTCGAGGACGTCGCAGAACCGCGACTCCTGAAGAAATCTTAGCGCGAAGACAACAATGGAAGTCGACGTTCGAAAGAGAGATCTGGAGGAGGCACGCGAATCGATTTCGTCGCGACGCTATTATCCGAGACGTTAGACGGATTGACCATTACCCAGACGTGAATGACAAAGCGAACGGTATATCACCTTGGTTCCGGAGCGACTTAGTGGGGACTTACCACAAAGGAATTCTTGTTGGACTGAGATGGGAAGAATTGAAGCGAACTGATCATCCTGATGAATGGCGATACATTAACTACAAGTCGGGCGAGAACGGGGATATAAACCTCCTTCTAGTCGGACGAATACCCTACGAAAATATCGAGAATGTCGACTGGCAGGGAGACGAATACTATCCCTTACCCCATATCTATTGCCATTTCGATGCTCGGAAGCGGGAACCGTACGAGAGCTTAGCTTTTTGCAGCGAAAACCGGTATCGGAACGAGCTGCCATCCTACGTCGAAGTTGTGCGGTACGAGCAGGTTCGCGAAGTAACCAACAAATTTAGAATTCCCACGGTATTCTAGTATTTCGGAAACCCTCTTTTGTCATTCTTCGCTTCGCTAAGAATGACAGGAAGGCGGTTCCCCAACCTCTAAAAGATAAGTATTGTCAAATCTGCGGCAAACAGGTAGCTAATTCCGGCGCGCGTTTTGACCGAAACCTCGAACCAGGACTGGAGCTAACCGAGACTGCCGCTCGTCGTGGAGTATCGCCCCGCTGGTAACAAACTAAAAATTGAAATGAGCCATAAAGAAATTTACGAGATCGGCCAGGTGCCCCCAATCGGGCACGTGCCGAAGCAGATGTACGCGCAGGTAATCCGCGCGGACCGATTCGGCGACCCCAAGCACGCGTTCAAGATCGAGAAGATCGCGGTGCCGGAAATCCGCGCCGACGAAGTGCTGGTTTTCGTGATGGCGGCGGGCGTGAATTTCAACAACGTGTGGGCGGCGCTCGGCTCGCCGGTGGACGTGATCGGCGCGCGCCAGAAAGCCAAGTACGATCATTCGGATTTTCATATCGGCGGCAGCGACGCGTCGGGAATCGTCTATGCAGTCGGCCACGACGTGAGCAACGTCAAGGTCGGCGACCGGGTGGTGATACATTGCGGCGTTTGGGACCGCAACTCGCCGTCAATCCGCCGCGGCGAGGATCCGATGTACGACCCGTCGTTCAAGATTTGGGGTTACGAAACCAACTGGGGAAGCTTCGCACAGTTCGCGCGCGTGCAGGCGCATCAGTGCATGCCCAAGGCGAAGCATCTCACCTGGGAAGAAGCAGCGGGCCCGACGCTGGTGGGCGCAACCGCGTACCGGATGCTGATGGGATGGCCGCCGCACGTCGTGCGGCGCGGCGACGTGGTCCTGATTTGGGGCGCGTCGGGCGGCCTCGGATGCATGGCGATTCAGATCGTCAAGGCCGAAGGCGGAATTCCGGTCGGCGTCGTCGGCGACGATCGCAAAATCGATTACTGCGTCAAGCTCGGCGCCAAGGGTTGCGTCAATCGGAAAAAGCATCTGCATTGGGGCATGATGCCGCATTGGAAGGATACCGCGGTGTACAACAAGTGGGCCGCGGAATGCCGCGCGTTCGGCAAAGCGATCTGGGACGTCGTGGGCGAGCGGAAAAATCCGCGCATCGTATTCGAGCATCCCGGCGAAGACACCATTTCAACTTCCGTGTTCGTGTGCGACACGGGCGGAATGGTCGTGATCTGCGCCGGCACCACCGGCTACAACGCGGTGGTGGACCTGCGCTACTTGTGGATGCGGCAGAAGCGGCTGCAGGGCTCGCATTTCGCCAACGACGAGCAGGCCTACGCCTTCAATCAGCTCGTGCTCGACGGCAAGATCGATCCATGCGTCGCCAAGACCTACCAATTCGACGAGATTCCGGAATGCCACCAGGCGATGCATGAAAATCGCGCGCCGGAGGGCAAGATGGTGGCGCTGGTCGGCGCACCGAGGCTTAGCCTGAAGGATCTCCGGCTGTAACGCGAAATCGCCGGCGCGCTATTCCGCGCATCCGATCCTCGACTACAATCGGGCCACCACGATGGCTACGCTCGATTCGGTAAAGCTCGAACTCGCGCGCCAGGTCGAAGGCGAAGTCCGCTTCGACGCCGGCACTCGCGCGGCATACGCGACCGACGCATCGAACTATCGCCAGGCGCCGGTGGGCGTGGTGATTCCGCGACACGAAGGCGACGTGACTGCGGCGCTTTCGATCGCACGCGAAAACTCGATGCCGATTCTTGCGCGCGGCGGCGGCACCAGCCTCGCCGGCCAGGCGTGCAACGCCGCGCTCGTGCTCGATTTCTCGAAGTACATGAATCGAGTGATCGCGATCGAGCCCGGCGCGCGCGTCGCGCAGGTCGAACCCGGCGTGATCCAGAGCCATCTCAACGCCGCGCTCGCAGCGCACGGCCTGTTCTTCGCGCCCGATCCATCGACGAAAGATCGATGCACCGTCGGCGGGATGATTGGCAATAACTCGTGCGGTGCGCATTCGGCGGCATACGGCAAGACCGTCGATAACGTCGAGGCGCTGGAAGTCATCCTCTACGACGGAACGCAACTTTCGTTGACCGGTTCGATTGCCGACGCGGAAATTGGCGCGGCAATCGCGCGCGGCGGCCGCGAAGGCGAGCTTTACTCGCGCATCCGCGAACTTCGCGACCGATCCGCCGATTCCGTGCGCGCTCATTTCCCCAAGCTTCCGCGCCGCGTCTCGGGGTACAACCTGGACGAGCTGATGCCGGAGCGGGGCTTCAACCTAGCCCGCGCAATCGTTGGCTCGGAGGGCACGCTCGCCGCAGTCATCCGCGCGACAATACGAGCGGTGCCGCGCCCGCACGAAGTTGGGCTGGTCGTGCTCGGATTCGACGACGTATTCGTCGCGGCGGATCAAACGCCGTGGCTGCTCGAGCATCGCCCCGAAGCGCTGGAAGGCTTCGATGAGAATCTTCCCGAGTTCGCGCGCATCAAGGCGATGCCGGGCGTGCGATTTCTCCCCGCCGGGCGCGCTTTTCTGCTCGTCGAGCTGGGCGGCGAATCGCAGGGCGAAGCGCGCGAGCGCGGGGAACGCGTGATCGCGCAGGCGCGCGGGCTGCGCGAATGCACCGGCGCCACTTACCTTGCCGACGCGCGGGAGCAGGCCGCGGTCTGGCAGATTCGCGAGTCGGGGCTCGGCTCGAGCGCGTTCATCCCGGGCCGCCCGCGCAGTTGGCCGGGCGCCGAAGACTCAGCGGTGCCTCCGGCCAGGCTCGGCGCGTTTCTGCGCGGCTTCGATCGCATCCTCACCAGCCACAACCTCAGAGTGGCGACCTACTACGGACATTTTGGCGAAGGATGCGTTCACGCGCGCGTCAATTTCGATTTGGCCAGCGCACCGGGAATCGCGACGTTCCGTGCGGCGATGATCGATCTCGGCGGTCTCGTCGCGAGTCTGGGCGGTTCGCTCTCGGGCGAGCACGGCGACGGGCTGGCGCGCTCCGAGTTGCTGCCGATGATGTTCCGGCCCGAGCTGATCGACGCGTTCCGCGATTTCAAGCGAATCTTCGATCCCGATTCGATGATGAACCCGGGCGTGATTGTCGATCCGCATCCGCTCGACTCGCACCTGAAGCTGGGCGCGAACTATCGGCCGCGCGAAATCGCCACGCACTTCAACTTCAGAGCCGAAGGCGGACTGGCGGGTGCGGCGCTCAGATGCGTCGGGATCGGAAAATGCCGAAAGACCGAGGCGGGCACGATGTGCCCGTCGTACATGGCGACGCGCGAGGAAATCCATTCGACCCGCGGACGCGCGCGGATCCTGTTCGAGGCTTTGACCACCGACCTGCTGCCCGAGGGTTTCGCCGATCCGGCGGTGCGGGACGCGCTGGAATTGTGTCTGTCGTGCAAAGGATGCAAAAGCGAGTGTCCGTCGTCGGTGGATATGGCGGCGTACCGCGCGGAATTTTTCTTCAACTACTATCGAAGTCATCGCCGTCCGCTTTCGTCGGCGTTCTTCGGCAGACTAAGCGAAGCCGCGCGGCTCGCGTCGTACGCGCCGTCGCTGGTCAACGCCCTGGCGCACGCGCCGATTGTGGGCGGCGTCATGAAAAAAGCGCTCGCGATTCATCCGCAGCGTGAATTGCCGCGTTTTGCGCGGCGGACCTTCCGCTCATGGTTCGAGCGCAGGGCGGCTCCCAGAGCAGGCGGACGCGAAGTCGTGCTGTTTCCCGACACCTTCAACAACTTTTTCGAGCCGCACGTCGCAATCGCCGCGGTTGAAGTCCTGGAGCGGGCCGGATTTCGCGTGATCATTCCGCGCCATCAGCTATGCTGCGGCCGCCCGCTCTATGATCAGGGGATGCTGGAGCAGGCGAAGGCGCGCCTGAATGACGTGATGGAAGCGCTCGATCCATTCGTCGCGGTGGGTATTCCGATCGTTGGACTGGAGCCGAGTTGTATCCTGACTTTTCGCGACGAGTTGCCGTCGTTGTTCCCCGACGACGCCCGGGCCATCGCGCTCGCGTCGAATTCATTGCTGCTCGACGAGTTGCTTGTCCGCGAGGGGCAGAATTTCGCGCCGCCCGAGCTGCGCAAGCCGACAATCGTGCAGGGGCACTGTCATCAGAAGGCAATCGCGGGAATCGGCGACGAGGTCATGCTGCTGTCACGCGCGGCCGGCGCGGAACTCGAGGTGCTCGACGCGGGATGTTGCGGGATGGCGGGAGCGTTCGGCTACGACCGCGAGCATTTCGAAGTATCGAAAGCGATCGGCGCGAGAGTTTTGATTCCGGCGATCGAAAAGGCGCCGCCAGAGGCGATCATCGTCGCCGACGGGTTTTCGTGCCGCTCGCAGATTCGCCATTTCTGTCCGTCGCGGCGCCCGATGCATCTGGCGGAGGTGCTGAACCTACCGACTGGCGGATAAGAGGGGAAAGCGCCGATAGGCGAAATGCCGGCGGCTCCGATAGCCTCGTCGGACCGAGGAGTCCAGAAAGATGCGGCTGGGAATCACCATCTCGAAGTGTGCGGGGACGGGCGCCTGCAAAAGGGCGGCGCCCCGCCGGGAAAGCGGCAGGCGCCTCGCGATCCAAGCCGCGGCCGCATTCGCAGCCTCGCTCGCGTTCATTCTTGCGCTCGCGCCCACCGCTCCCTTCACCAAAGAACTCGGCGTATGCGAATGCGGCGCGGTTCGCGACGTTCTCGCGGGCAGCGTCATTCTGCCACATTTCAGCCCGGGGACACTGGTCCACGTTCCGCCGATGTACTGGTGGACAGCGGCGCTAGCCGTGGACGTGTTGGGATGGCGCGAGGTCGCGCTGCGCGCGCCGTCAATTCTCGCGGTCGCGCTCACCGTCGCCGTCCTCTATGCGTGGATGGCGTCATCGATTGGGCGCAGGGCGGCATTGTGGTCGATGCCGGCCCTGCTAACCGCGGCATATGTCGCCGATGCCGCGCGCCAGCCGCGAATGGATGCGCTCTTGATGATGTTCCTGACCACGGCGATGGTTTGCCTCGAGCGTGCTTTCTCACCGTCCCCGCGTTCGCCGAGCGCCGCCGACCCACACTGGAATGGCTCGGCTGACTACACGCCTGAGCGTGTCGGCAGCCGGAGGAGGGCGCTATTGGCCGGGGCCGCCGCCCTTGCCATGAGTGCGGCGATTCTCACCAAGGGCCCGATCGGTGTGATCTTGCCCGGCCTGACACTGGCGATTTTCTTCACGATTGAGCGCCGCGCGCGCGAACTCTTCCGTCCCGACTTGATCGCTACATTCGGCGGCGCAGTCGCAATCGGCGCGGCATGGTATCTCGCCGCACTAGACGTGGGAGGCCATCAATTCTTCGCATTGCAAATCGCGCATGGGTTTTTCGGACGCTTCCTCGGCGCCGCAGTTGGGGTGGCCGCGGAATGCCACAAACCCTTCTACTATTTCATCCCGCGACTGATCGCGGGCTTTCTCCCATGGAGCCTCTTCTATCCCGCGCTTGCGATCGTCATATGGCGGGAGTCCGCGCGCACGGCGCCGCCAGTGAGGTTCGCGCTGTGCTGGTTCATCGCGGTGCTTGGCTTCTTCACGATTTCTGCAAGCAAGTGCCCAGTGTACATCCTGCCGCTGTTTCCCGCGCTTGCCGCGGTGATGGGATGGTTCCTGGCCGACGTCGCCGGCCGATCGCGCGAATCGGATCTTGCGCGGCGACTATTTGATTGGGCGTCGATCGCGATCGGCGCGGGCGCAATTGCGATCACCGTCGCGATGGGTGCACTGATTCTGTCAGGCGCCGTCGCGTCTGTCGGCGAGCACCTGCATCCCACCGACCAGCGTTTTCTCGAGGTGCTTGCCGCGGCGACGTTGCGTGGATCATTCGGCGTGATTCTTGTGGCGACGTTATGGATTCTGGGCGGCGCCGTAGCGCTTACGTCGGTCGTGCGCGGCCGCGCGACCGCACAGTCACTCGGCGTCGCGCTTATCGCGATCGCAGGTACGCTCTTCTGGTATGGATTCCTCAATCCCGCACTCGCGTCGGAACAGACACTGAAGGCGTTCGCGAAGGTCGTCGATGCGGCAGCGCCCGCGGGAAGTCCAGTCGACTACATCGGGCAGCTCGACTGCGATCTCGAATTCTACTCGGACCACACGATCGGATCGCTGAACAATTTTCAATGCACCAAGGAAGGGGCGAACGGGTACTTCATCCTGTGGCAGGATCATTTGAAACGTCTCGCACCGGAGCAGAAGGCGTGCCTCAATCCCATCGCGCAATCCGCGGCAGTCGATCGCCATGGCGCGCGCGTGCTGATGATTGAGCGGAAGTGATATGCGTGGTCCGATGACATCGCCGCCATTCCATGTTGAGGCTTGGGCAGCATCGAAAATAGACAAACGTTCAGACGCAAGCCAGTAAAAAACGAAAAATCAGACGAAGGTGCGCCGCGCGAGGTAGTACACAACGGCGCCGACGATCGCGTAGACGGCTATTCCCTCGACCAGCGTCGCGCCGCTGGTGACGACGACCAGGCCGACGACGAGGACGGTGCCAACGACGGCCACGACCTGCTCGATGCGCTTCTCGCGCGCGCGGACCCGGGCGACATGGTCGCTGATGCCCGTCCCGCAGTTGGGGCATACGCCGCCGCGCTTGACGACCACGTCGGCCTCGCAGCCGGGGCATTCGATTTTCGTTCGCAGGGGCATCGCGGAGCAGGAATGACGGTTGCGGTAAAACGCTACGAGGTATGGCCGCGATTGGCAAGACAAAAGCGGCGCGCGTGTCGAAGACACGCGCGCCGCTTTGTAATTGCAAAGTGACGACGGTCGCGGTTGCGACCGTCGTCACTTGTTTCCTGTCTTATGCGCGCGCTTTGCGCAGTTTGCGCGCCGAGCGCTTGGCGATCCGCACGCGCTCGGGGCGGCGCTTGACGCGCGCCGGTTTGGCGGCGACTTTGGCCCGCTTCTGAATTGCGACCGCGGCTGCGGGCGCGGGCGCGTGGACTGCAGGCGGCGCGACCGCAGCAGCCGCAGGCTGCGTCGCAGGCTCGGCGGCAGCGCGCTCGGCCTCGAGGGCGAGCGCGGCGCGCTGGCGCACGATCGCGTCAAGGCGCTTTTCCTTCCATTTGCGCAGACCCATCCGCATGTACTCGGGATTGATGTCGAGCATGTCGCAGACGTTGTCGAACGAAAAGACCCAGCGCTTGTCTTCGTGCGAGATCCATTCGTCGGCGTCGCGGAACAATCGCTGGCCCTTGCTGGTGGACGCATCGATGCATTTCATGAAGCATTCGATCGCGTCCTCGAGCACGCTCAGGATGAGCCGCTTTTCGCCCTCGAGCAGATGCTTCTTGCGCATCGCTTCGAAGTATTGAACGGGCAAAAGGGTGTCGGGCTCGAACAGCCCCGGCAATCTTTCGTCCAGTGTTTCCTTTTCCTGCATCTTCGCTCCGTTGTCCGCCTTCAATATTGTGCTTGCATCCACCGCCCCACCCTCCTCGTAGTTATGACGCAGCCACGCCTACGCCTATTCAGAGTCGTCTTCGTTCTGTTCCTTGAATATTTCGTGCCATGCCATCTGGATGGCTTCCAATTTCGCTTCGGTAGAGCCCTCGCGACTGTCGTCGAATTCGTCGAGATCGACGACCCATTGACGCAGGTCAGTGAAGCGCGCGTCGAGCGGGTCCAGTCCCGGATGATTCTCCGCAAGCACTTCGGCAATTTCCTCGGCCTGATCCCACTTGAACCCCATCGTCAATACGTCCCTCGCCCGGCTTGCGTTGCAAATTACCTTGCTAGGAAAGTTCCTCCACTGATTTCTTCTCGAGCGCCAGCTTGATAGCGGCGTCCATGATCCGTTTCGCGAACGGAGTGGTAACCTCGTTCAGCTCCTCGACGAGTTTTGCGATTAGCTCGCGATCGGTTCCGGTTCGGGCCGCCTCCAGCCGCTCCACCACCTCGTCCATGCGCGCGCGCTCGCTGCCATCGACCAGGGCGCCGAATTCGCCGAGCTGCTTTCGAAGTGCGCCCAGGATTTGCTCGGCGTCGTTGCGGTACGAAATCAGCAGGCGCTCCTCGAGATCCTGCTCCCCGAGATCAATGGCCTCTTCGAGCATTCGCTCGATTTCATCGTCCGTCAGTCCATAGCTTGGCTTGACGTCGACCGAATGCTCGCGGCCCGTGCGCTCATCGCGCGCATTGACATTTAGTATCCCGTTTGCATCGATGAGGAAAGTGACCTCGATGCGCGGAACACCCGCCGGCTGGGGCTGAATCGGCCCCAGCTTGAAGCGCGCTAAACTACGGCAATCTTTAGCAAGCTCGCGCTCTCCTTGCAAAACATGGATATCAACATGTGTTTGATTATCCACAGCCGTAGTGAAACCTTCACCTACGCTGGTCGGAATAGTGGTATTACGATGTATAAGACGTTCCATCACGCCGCCCATCGTTTCGATGCCTAGCGAGAGGGGAACCACGTCGAGCAGGAGCATGTCGCCCTGCATGCCCATTAGCACAGAAGCCTGAACGGCGGCGCCCAGAGCGACGATCTGGTCGGGATCGATCAAACACAGGGGTTCCTTGTGGAACATCGCGGCAACGCGCCGGCGGACCAGCGGCATCCGCGTCGAGCCACCGACCAGAACGACAGCGTCGATGCCGGCGGGCGTGAGCTTGGCGTCGGCAATGGCCAGTTCGCATCGCTTGAGAGTGCGCGCGAGGAAAGGCTCGGCCATCTGATCGAGGGCGTCACGGGTCAAGTGCTTGCGAATCGAGTGGCCGGGGAGTTCGACGACGACGGGCGTCTCGGCAACGTCGGTGAGGCGTTTTTTGGCGTTCTCGGCGGCCATGCGAGCGCTGTTCCAGACGTGGCGATCGAGCTTGCGGGCGTCGGGGAGTTCAGCGAGCAGCCAATCGACGATCACGCGGTCGATGTCGTCGCCACCGAGATGGGTATCGCCGTTGGTCGCAAGGACCTCGAAGATTCCCTCCTTGATGCTGAGAATCGAGATGTCGAAGGTGCCGCCGCCGAAATCGAACACGGCGACGTTGCCGGCCGCCCTCTTGTTCAAGCCGTAGGCGAGTGACGCGGCGGTCGGCTCGTTCACCAGGCGCACGACTTCGAGACCGGCGAGACGGCCGGCATCCTTGGTGGCTTGGCGCTGGCCGTCGTTGAAGTAGGCGGGAACGGTGATGACAACGCGCTCGACTTTTTCTTCTTTGCCGGCCGCGCGGAGGGCGCGTTCGGCGCCGTCCTTGAGGGCGCGCAGAATCTCGGCGGAGATTTGCGAGGGCGTGAAGACGCGCGTGCCAATTTGAAAGCGCACCACCGGGCCGCTTAGATCAGCGAACGTATAGCGCGCGCGATCTTCGGGCGCGATCTCGTCGCCGCCCAATCCCATGTAGCGCTTGACGGATCGAATGACGGCGCCGTACTCGCCGCTGGCAAAACCGACCGCGCTCACGCGGCCGTCGCGTTCGACAGTCAGATGCGGTTCCATCTCGATGGCGCGTTCGCCAACGGTGATGGCGCCGTCGGGCGCAATCGCGACGACGCTCGGCAGCAGAGCCCTGTTGCTCCCGCCCACCGCGATTACGCGCGGCGCGCCGTCTTCCATGGCGGCGATCAGGCTGTTGGTGGTGCCGAGGTCTATTCCAAAAATTCGGGACATCTTGCTTTATCAGGCTGCTTTGTCAGGCGGCCTTTGAGTTCTCGACCGCGCGATCGACGTCGCGAATCAGAGTACGCAGGTAGGCGATGCTCGAAAGAATCGGCTTTAGCTGCAATGTAAGCATCTTTTCATCCGGGCGCTGATCGCATTTCACGAAATTTCGCTCGAGTTCGGCCACGTTGGCATCCATCGCGGTTTGAAGCTGCCCGCGCCGCGCGACGACCTGGGCTGCGAGTTCGCGCGCCGCGTCCGAGTCAGCGGGGGCATCGTGCATCTCGGCGAGTTGCTCCTGCACCTCGAAAACCAGCTCGGCGAGATCGGGCGGAACGCGTTTGTTGTTCTCGGCGAGCTTTTCACCGTTTAGTTCGAGCCAGTAAAGGCCGCGGGCGACCGGATCGCGGAGCGTGCGGTAGCTGCGGGTGAGAGTCGCGGTCGCGCGGAGACTCGCGTCGCGCACCGGGGCGGCGCTGGATGCGAACCGATCGGGATGAATCTTGCGGCTCAACTCGTGATAGCGGCGCTCGAGCGCGCCAAGATCGATCGCCAGCTTCCGGGGCAGCCCCAGCGCGGCAAAACAGCCGAGCGGCGCCGCCAGCGGCGACCCGCAATCAGCGCAAGTCAGCAGCGGCTCCTGCCGCCGTCCACATGAAGGGCATTCGATCATCTTGAGACAGCAGTCCCCACATCCGCTCGTTCATACGACGAACGATTCTCCGCATCCGCAACTGCGCTTGGCGTTTGGATTGACGACCTTGAAGCCCGACGACATCAGTTCTTCGCCGTAGTCGAGCTCGGAGCCGTTGAGGTAGAGAAAACTTTTCTTGTCCACGATCAGACGCGCGCCGTCGCGCTCGAAAACCTTGTCGCGCTCTTTGGCGGCGTCGATTTCCATCCGGTATTGCAAGCCCGAGCATCCACCGCCAACGACCTTTACGCGCAGTCCGGCGCCTTCGCCCTTGTCGGCGACGAGTTGCTTGATCTTCTGGGCGGCGCCCTCGGAAAGTGAAATCACCACGTAAGACTACGCCTCCTTCGACTGGTGCGGCTGCTCGCCTGAGGCGCCGTTGTCGCCCTTGCGCTTGCGCCAGTCGGCGATCGCGGCCTTGATCGCGTCCTCGGCGAGCACGGAGCAGTGAATCTTGACGGGCGGCAGGTTGAGTTCCTTGACGATGACGGTGTTCTTAATCGTCATCGCCTCGTCGATATGCTTGCCCTTGACGAGTTCGGTGACGTAGCTCGAACTTGCGATCGCGCTGCCGCATCCGAAGGTCTTGAAGCGCGCATCCTCGATCACGCCGTTGTCGCTGATCTTCAACTGCAGCTTCATCACGTCGCCACATTCCGGCGCGCCGACGACGCCGGTGCCGACGTTGGGCTCGTCCTTGGGGAAGCTGCCGACGTTGCGCGGATTGCTGTAGTGCTCGATAACCTTTTCCGAATAAGCCATGATTTTTCCTGAAGCGGCGCGTCGATATGACGTTGTGTTATGACTTCCAATTGACCGACTTGAGATCGATTCCTTCCTTCGCCATCTCGTACAGCGGCGACATTTCGCGCAGCCGCTTCACTTCCTTGCTGACCCGGTCCGTCACGTAGTCGACTTCTTCCAGCGTGTTGAAGCGGCCCAGCCCGAAACGAATCGAACTGTGGGCCAGTTCGTCGTCGATGCCGAGCGCGCGGATCACGTACGACGGCTCGAGCGTCGCCGACGTGCACGCGGAGCCCGAGCTGACCGCGATATCGTTGATACCCATCAGCAGCGACTCGCCTTCGACGTAGGCGAAGCTCACGTTCAGATTGCCGGGGAGACGCTCGGTGGGATGACCGTTGAGATAAATTTCGTCGAGGCGCTCGAACAGCCCCGCCTGCAGCTGACTGCGCAACTGAATCAGGCGCCGCGCTTCCTCGGACATTTCCATTCCCGCGATTTCGCACGCCGCGCCCAGGCCGACGATTCCCGGCACGTTGAGCGTCCCCGAGCGCATCCCGCGCTCATGGCCGCCACCGTCCATCATCGGAGTCAGCCGCACGCGCGGTCCCTTGGAGCGAACATAGATCGCGCCGATTCCCTTGGGCCCATAAATCTTGTGCGCGGTTATCGACGCGAGATCGACGCCCGCCTTTTCGAAATCGACCGGCACCTTGCCAATCGCCTGAACCGCATCGCTATGAAAGATGATGCCCTTTTCCTTGGCGATCCTGCCGATCTCCGCGATCGGATGAATCGTGCCGATCTCGTTGTTGGCCCACATGATCGTGATCAGCACGGTCTTGTCGGTGATCGCGCGGCGCACCGCGTCGGGATCGACCATCCCGTACTTGTCAACCGGCAGATACGTGACCGTGGCCTTGCCCGCCCGCTCCAGCGCGCGGCAACTGTCGAGCACGGCCTTGTGCTCGGTGACGCAGCTGATGACGTGGCTGCCCTTGTCCTTGTAAAACTCGACGACGCCCTTGATCGCCAGGTTGTCGGATTCGGTGGCGCCGCTGGTAAAAATGATTTCCTTGGACTTGGCGCCAATCAGCGCCGCGATCTGGTTGCGCGAGCGATCGACGGCCTCTTCCGCCTCCCAGCCGAAGCTGTGGTTGCGGCTGGCGGCGTTGCCGTACTTCTCAGTGAAATACGGAAGCATCGCATCGAGCACGCGGGAATCGACGCGCGTGGTCGCGTGATTGTCCATGTAAACGGGCTTCTTCAGCATCTTCTCTCTCGGTCTCTTACGGCGTTCCTGTGAAAAACGATAAACGCTCCAATCCTTAATAGTGGACCTGTTAGGTATAATATAGGCCTTTCGCCGCCATAGTCAACCGGAATCCACCCGAATCAGTTGCCTGATCAAATACTGGACCCAGTTAGTCTAGTAAGGCGATTGGGTCCGTTTGTCAAGGACAATATGACCCTTACCGGACGGTCAAAGACGCAGCGATCGAGCTATTTCGGGCGCGGTTTCAGGTCCATCCGCAGCTCTTCGCGCCAATCGCTGAAGCCCAGGCGACGCCATGCCGTCGCGCCGATCCAGTTGCGATGAAGCACGCTCAACGTGACGACCGTGATACCCGCATCGCGGAACCATTCGTAGGCTTCTTTTAGCATCGGCTTCATTAGGCCCCTTCCTCGAAAGTTCTCCTCCATAAAAGCCTGGCTGATATAGCCGATCGATTGAGGAATGGCGCCATCGCTATTGCGTTTGAGGCGAATCCAGAGATGACCGACAATGCGCGCGTCGGAGCTTGCGACCCAAATTGCGTGATGCTCGCGATTGAGCACCAGTTTCAGCCAGTTGGGCGCATCGCGAATTCCGTCCCAATCGAAACGTGCGCGCGGATCGAGCGCTTCCTCCCATGCCGCCAGCGCTGCCACCAGCCGCGAAAGCTCCGGGATATCGGATTCGGTGGCGCGGCGAATCTGAACAGCCATCGCAGAGTTCCTCCGTGAGTCAGAAGGGGCCAGGATTTGTTGGGTCGAACGAAATCTCCAGCAAGTGGCGCTCGGTGCGGATCGACTTCAGGGCGGCCTCGCGCGTTTGCTCGAATTCGCGCTCGAGCCACGGCGCAATCCGCTCGATCAATTTTTCAGGAGAGTCCGAATCCGAATTGCCGATCAACCCCGTCGCGATGCGGCATCTTAGCGCAACCCTCTCGATTCCGTCCGCACGCTCGAGGCTGAGCGTCAACACGACTGAGCCGGTGGCGCGCCCAAGCGGCGCGGCGCTCGCGATCGTGTAGATGCCGCGGCCGGTTTTCAACGTTGTTGGCAAGGTGAACGCAGTCCACCGTATCGGCGAATCGTGAGGCTGGCCGGCGCTTTCAGGCCGCGCGCGAGGAGGCCGTTCGAGTGCGGCCGGAACCGCCCTCCCAGAACAGCACCACGGGGCCCGCGATATAGATCGAGGAATAAGTGCCCGTGATGAAGCCGATCAGCAGCGTAAACGCCGACGGGCGCAGGATCGGCCCGCCGAACGCGAGCAGCGAGATCAACACGGTGATTGCGGTGCCCGAAGTCAGGATGGTGCGCGAGAGAGTCTCGTTGATCGCGCGATTCATGATCGATGCGATCGGCTCGCGCCGGCGCTTGGCCGAATCCTCGCGGATGCGGTCCGAGACGATGATGGTGTCGTGGACCGAGTAACCGATAACGGTCAGCACCGCGGCGAGCGTCGTCAAATCGAACTGGTACTGCGCGATCACCAGCGCGCACATCACGACCATCACGTCGTGGATGAGCGCAATCACAGCGCCGGCGCCGAAACTCCAGCTCACGTGGCGGAACTGGATCGCGATGTACACGCCCATGAAGATGGTCGCGATGATAACCGCGAAGAAGCCCTTGCGGCGCAAATCGCTGCCGACTTTGGCGCCGACGCTTTCCACTCGCACCACTTTCGCGGCGCCCGGGCCGTAGGCTTTGTCTAGCGCGGTCTCGAGCCTGGGCCCGATGCTGCCGATGTTCTTGACCGCCTGGAAGCGCGCGAGAAAAGACTGGCCGGCCTTGCCGAAGTCCTGGACGGTGACTTCGCCAAGATCGAGCGGCGCGAGCGCCTTGCGAATCGCGTCGCCGTTGGTGCGGGCGGTGAACTCGATTTGCGCGACGCTGCCGCCGGCAAAATCGACGCCGTAGTTGAGGCCCTTGGTGAACAGCAGCACGATCGCCAGGATATTGATCGCGGTCGATAGTGCGATGAAGAAATAGCGCTTCCCGACGAAATCGAGATTGATGTCGGGAGAGATCAGCTGTAATGACATCGGCCCTGTTTAGCTTTTCGCTGTCGCGCGCACAAGTACGCTCAGCTCGCGGCCGCGCGCTTGCGCCTCGATCGGGTTGGCTGGCGCGACGGTCCGCCGCTTTCCTTGACCGCCGCGGCGGCGCTATCGGCGGCGGCCTGGGCCTTCGCACATGCGCCGCAGAGATTGTTCTGATTGGCGGGATCCTCGCTGAGACCGTCGTCGAGCGAGTGACAGACTCTCAGGCATGCGCCGCAGATGAAGTAGATACCCTCGATCGTCTTGTTGATTCGTTCGCGGTTGAGGATTCTTCCGCGCAGCTTCTCGATTCGGATGCCGAGCAGTTCTCCGTACTGGCGCTTGATCTTTCGCCGGCCGGCTTCGTCCTTGGGAAGGTCGGCATCTTCCTCCGCCTCGTCCGCCAGATCGCCGAACGAGGCGTACTTGTCGCGCTTGGAGGTCTTGCTCTTGCGCGCTCTGCCCATCGTGAATCCCCCCTGCCCGCTTAGCGCGTGCGTCCGACGAAGCCGCAGTTCTTCTCGCAGACCAGGTAGAAGCCCTTGCGGCCGAAGCCGGCGAACTTGGTCACCTTGCTATCGGCTCCGCAACCGGGACAGATGTGTCTTTGCTGGAGGCCGGCGTTCTTCTCAGCGGTTTTCGCTTTTTTCTCTGCCATGACGTGAAATGCTCTCGAGTTGGACTAACGGCCCCGATTTGGATTTGGAAATTAGATCAACGTTTACGCAAAACGACCCGGCCACTGGAATGATACCATCTGGCCGGGTGCATCCTCAAAGGTAAGGTCGCGAGGCCGTGTAGTCAATAGCCCGACGCGACCGTTGCAGGCGCGCGCGATGCGTGCAAGCGTTGAATCACCTTGGACTCGCGCCTCAAAGAAAACGACGCCGTAATTTTCATCGATCGCAAGGGGCGCCGCTACCTGAAGATGCTGCGGGCGGGCAAGAAGCTGCTCATCCGCGGCGAGCTGCGCGCCGACGATTTGTTCGGCGTCGAGGAAGGATCGCGGGTCAAGTTCTCCACCGGCGAGGCGTTCCTGGTGTTGCGGCCGACTTACGCCGACCTGATCCCGCATCTGCCGCGCGCGTCGCAGGTGATTTATCCCAAGGACACCGGGCCGCTGCTGGTCTGGGGCGACGTGTTTCCGGGCGCGACGGTGATAGAAGGCGGCACGGGCGCGGGCGCGCTGACGATTGCGCTGCTCAGAGCGGTGGGGCCGGCGGGGCGGGTGATCTCCTACGAGCTGCGCGAGGATTTCGCCGACACCGCGCGCAAGAACGTGGCCGCATTTTTCGGCGACGCGCCCAACTGGACAATCAAGGTGCGCGATCTTTACGCGGGCTTCGATGAAACCGGCGTCGATCGGATGTTCCTCGATCTGGCGGAGCCGGGGCGCGCGCTCGCGGTCGCGGCGTCCGCCCTTCGGCCCGGCGCCGTGCTGGTCTGCTACGTCCCGACCGCCGTGCAGCTCAAGGACACGGTCGAGGCGATTCAGGCTCGCAGCGATTTTGGCGAGATCGAAAGCTTCGAGACGCTGCTTCGTCATTGGCAGGTAAAGGGGATGAGCGTGCGGCCGCACTTCCGGATGATCGCGCATTCCGCGTTTATCATCGTGTCGCGCAAGCTGGTCGCCGACGCGTCGAACCCACACGAACCGTTGGTTGCCGCCGATTCCAGCGAAAGCGAATCCGACGGCTTCGATGCCGACGAGCCGCTCGAATGATCACGCGCAGAAAAATCCTGATCGCGTCGGGCGCCGCGATCGCGCTGGCAGGTATCCCGCTGGGCAGGCGAATCGCGCGCGCAGCCGCGGCGCCACCGAAATTCGGCGGGCCGACGCCGAACTCGGATTTTTACGTGACGTCGTACGGAAGTACGCCGGCCGTGGACGTCAATTCGTGGCGCTTCAGCATCAAGGGCCTGGTGGAAAATCCGCTGCAATTTTCCTACGCGGATATTCGCAAGCTGCCGAAAATCGATGAGATGCTGACGCTCGAATGCATCTCGAACCCGCCCGACGGCACCGCTATCAGCAACGCCAACTGGACCGGCGTGCAATTACGGCCGCTCCTGGAGCGCGCGCGCGTCAAGCGGGGAGCCAGGTTCGTCGCGATGCGCGGGGCTGACGGTTTTCACACGGTGCTGCCCGTCGACGAACTGATGCGCGAGGAAAATTTTCTGCCGTACCTCATGAACGGCGAACCGCTCCCCGCCGAGCACGGCTATCCGCTCAGAATTTTCATTCCGGGAAAGTACGGGATGAAACAGCCCAAGTGGATCATCGAGCTCGAATTCGCCGACCACGAAATCCCCGGCTACTGGGAGGTTCGCGGATGGAGCGATACCTGCTGGCGCAAGGTCAACTCGGGCTTCTTCTCGCCGCGCGTCGAAGGCGGCCTGCTGTCGATCTTCGATCGAAAGGCCAAAGTGACGGCGCCGGTGGATATTTATGGATGGGCGCTGGCGGGCCCGTCGGGAATCAAGCGCGTCGAGGTGTCGTCGGACGACGGCGTCACGTGGCACAACGCGCAACTCGTCGCGAACAGCTCGCCGTACGTGTGGACGATATGGAAGTATCGCTTCGCGCCCCAGGCCCCGGGCGATTTCATGATTCGCGTGCGCGCGAGCGACGGCGGCGGCGTCGCTCAGCCCCCGACCGATCCGCAGACCGGCAGTGGCATGAGCGGGCAGGCGCGGCTCGCGCTCGAAGTGACGAGTGTCTGAAAATGTCTGAAAAGAATCCGCTGCTAGCGGAGCAACGTTGCGGTGTGGAGCGCCCGCGGATTGGACATCGCGCCCGTCGCGCTGAAGCTGCCGCCCCCCGCGGGATTGAACAGATCCGCGCTGCGGAGCACCGCGCCGTGGGCAGCTGGATCGGCGGCCCCTATTCCACCGGCGATCAGCACGCGATGCGGGGTCGGCCCGGTCGCGAGCAACGTTGCGGTATGTCCCGCGCGCGCAACGCTCATCGATTGATTGCATCGGGTCGTTTCGGTGTTGAATCCGCCGACGCAAGTGAAATCCCCGGTGTTCGGATCGAACGTCTCAGCCGAATTGCTGGTCAATCCCGACGCGCCCGATAGCACGCCGCCCGAGACTGCCACCGAGCCGCTGAATCCGCCCGCGAGCAGCACGCTCCCGTCCTCGAGCAGCGTGGCAGTGTGGAGCGAGCGCGGCTCGTTCATGAAAGTCGAGAGCAGAATGAATTCCTGCGAGGCGGGATCGTAGATCTCCGCGCTGCTGTCCTTGAAAAAAAAGCTCGAGCCGCCGACTCCCCCCGTTATCAGGACCTTGCCGGCCAGCGGGCCGCTGGTAAACAGCGTCGCGGTATGCGCCGCGCGCTGATGGTCCATCGGGAAGATCGCCGGGGTAAACGAGTTCGATGCGGGATCGTAAATGTCGGCGGAGCTGGTCGTGTCGCCGGATAGATTGGTCGCTCCCCCCGCCACCAGCACTTTGCCGCTGAGCAGCAGCGTTGCAGTGTGAAACATGCGCCGATCGCTCATCGTGTTGGTGACCGCGATGAACTTGCGCGCGGCGGGATCGTACAGCTCCGCGGTATCGAGCACGTTGCCTAAATTGTCCTGGCCTCCGACGACCAGGATTTCGCCATTGGAATTGTTGAGCGCAGTCGCGGTAGAGCCCAGCCGCGGCGCGGCCATCTTGCCCGCCGGTGAGAACGCGCCGGTCGCCTCGTCGAAAATCTCTGCGCCGCTCAGCACGTCGCCTTCCAGAGTGAGCGAAAAATTCTTTATCGCGGCGCTCCCGCTGAAGCCGCCGTCGAGCATCACCTGGGTCGCCGACAGCGCCGCCGCCGATGCGCCCGCGCGGCTCGACCCCGCGCTGCCGGTCACGACGAACCGCCCCGCCGACGGATCGTAGAACTCCGCGGCCGCGAGACTTCGATTCGACGCGTCCGCGCCGCCCGCGATCAACACGTCACCCGCCGCGGGAATCGCGGCCTTGAGGTTGTGAATTGCGGCCTGATGGCCGCGCGAGTAAGCGCTGCCGGCGGCAGAATCGTCCGCCACGAATCCGTCGTGGGAGGGCGATTCGATACTCTCGCCGTTAATGCATCCGCTCGCCGCGAGCAGGCCGATCAGTCCAACGAGGGCCAGTCCTGCGAGCGCACTTCGTGCCCATCGGGGGCTGGTATGCAGATGCTTTTGCAAACGTCCTCGGCTCTGAGAACTCGGCATTCACCCGCTAAAGCCGCCGCATTCACGGGCATCAGATGGGATTAGAGGCGCCCCAAGCACCCGATTAGACGAATCGCGGGCGAAAAAGTTTCAGGCAAATAAGGATTCATTGATCGGGCGCTCGTGTCAACCCGTGTCAATCAGTGGGCGAAAATCCCGCGAAAAAACCTTCCGACCGCGCTGAATACGTCGGATGAAGAAGGACTCGGCGACGCGCCCGGCGCGGGCGGCGCGAACGCCGGCGCTGGTGGCATCGTAGCCGACCCTGGCGGATACGGATGCGCGCTCGCAAACATTCCGCCGTGCAGCCGACACATCTGCGTCGGCTCGGTGCCGATCAGGAATGGCAGCGAGACTTGGCGGGGGCACGCCGACGTCGCAAGACCGCCGGATTCGGGATCGATCGTGGCCATCGTAATTCCCGACGGCTCGGTAAAATCTTCCGGATCCGCCGGCGCCGCATCCTGCATGAACTGAACCCACGCGGGCAGCGCCGCCTGCGCTCCCGTCAATCCCAGGCTCTCGGGTTCGTCGAAGCCGACCCAAACGCCGCAAACTATCGCCGGCGTGTAGCCGATGAAGTACGCGTCCTTGTAGTCCTGTGTCGTGCCGGTCTTGCCCGCCGCCGGAAAATCCAGCCCCATCCGGCCCGCGCTCGCGCCGGTTCCATAACGCAGTACGGCTTTGAGTGCGCCGGTGATCAAATACGCGACGGCGGGACGAATCACGCGATTCCCTTCGGACGCGTGATGGTAGATCAGATGGCCCTTGGCATCGACGACCGCCTCGACGGCGTACGGCGGCGACTGCAGACCCTCGGTCGCAAAAACCTGGTAGGCGGAGGTGAGCTCGAGCAACGTGGTCTCGTCGGCGCCAATCGAAATCGGCAGCACTGCGGGAAGATTCTCGTGGATGCCCATTTCATGCGCCGTGCGAACTATAGTCGCGGCGCCAAGCCGGCTGCCGACGTACGCAGTCGGCACGTTGAGCGATTCGAACAACGCCTGCGCTACCGTCACTTGCGGTTGATAATTGCGCTCGTAGTTCGCGGGCGTCCATCCGTTGAACGTCATCGGCTCGTCGGGCAGCGTGGACGCCAGCGTGAGCGGCGGCGAGAACGGAGCGCGATCGGGATCGAGCGCGGCCAGATAGACAATCGGCTTGAATGCCGACCCGGGCTGGCGCTCGGCGTTGGCGGCGCGATTAAACTGGCTCTCAGAGTAGTCGCGCCCGCCAATCATCGCGCGGATGGCGCCACTGTCGGCGTCCAGCGCGACCAGCGAAGTCTGCATCCTGCCGTCGATCTTCGTGCGGCGCAGGCGGCGATGGTTCTTTTCGAGCTGAGCGATATTTTCCGTGACCGCGTCGACGGCGTCGCTTTGAAGTTCGGTGTCGAGCGTCGTGTAAACCTTGAGTCCCTCAAGATGGCCGTCGAAGCCGGGAATCCTGGCTACGAACGCGGTCACATAGTCGGTGAAGTACGGCGCGCGGCGCAGTCCCGGCGGCTTGGTGATTTGAATCGGCGCGGCAACGGCGGCCGCGTAGGTGGCGTCGTCGATCGCGCCGGCCCGCTTCATCACTCCGAGCACCATGTCGCGCCGCTTGCGGCATGCGTCGGGATGACGGCGCGGATCGTACAGCGTCGGCGCCTGGATCATTCCGATCAGCGTTGCGGCCTCCGCGGGCGTTACCTCGGCCAGGTCCTTGGCGAAGAAATATCGCGCCGCCTGAGGCATCCCGTCGATCGGCGTGCCCTCATACTCGCCCATCGGCACGTCGTTGATGTAGCGCTCGAGGATCTCACTCTTGCGCAGCCGGATTTCGAGCACCGCGGCGACGGCAAGTTCGCGCAGCTTGCGGCTGAAGCTGCGCTCGTGGCGTTCCATGAAGGTCCGCGCCAGTTGCTGCGTGAGCGTGCTGGCGCCCTGGACGAGGCGATGCGCGCGGAGGTCGGAAATTGCGGCCTCGACGATACGGATCGGATCGATTCCCGGATGGTAGTAGAAAAAGCGATCTTCGTTGGCGAGCAGCCCTTTGACCAAATATGTCTTCAGCTGGTCCAACTGGACCTCGACCCGTTCGGCGGGCGCACCGGGCAGCAGCCGGCCGATCACCTCAGGCTCAAGCATCGCGTCGGACTTGGCCACGCCGAACGAGTCGGCAACGCCCGCGATACGCCCGCCGTCCAGGCCGACGCGCACCATTTCGGCGGGATACTCCTTCGCACGGGCGTGAAACGATCGCAGGTAAATCGCGATCGCATCCGGCGCGCGGGTGTACTCGCCCGGAGCATTAGCCGCCGCCACCTGCGAGTAGCTCAACTGCGCCAGCCGGTCGAGCAGTCCAACCCGTTCGAGGTCGTCGCCGGGGCGGATCGGGAACGGCGCGGAGAAGATCGCGGAGGTGAGCGCGGCGCGCCGCTGCTCGATCAGCGCGGAGATCTCGCCGTACAGTTGTGCGAGATAGAATCCCAACGCGAAGAAGACGAAGAGGAATGCGCCGGCGGCGAGATTGCGCACGCGCCATCCGCGAATTCGCCATTCATGGCGTTTCCTTTTGCCGGGATTCGCTTTCGATTGCGCCCGCCGTCCGCCACCCATCAGTGATGCCGCCTCGGCTACAAGGTTAGCCGCCCCCGGCCCCCTGATCCATCGCGCCCCTTCGCGGCACGCAATGCCGGCATCCGCCACGGCGACTTGAAAAGATTTGGAGGCCGCGCGCCGCTGCGGGACGGGTCAGCCTACACTGTCAAAGGTGCTGCGTGGGCGCATGGAGAGCGTGACCATCGACCGGCTCACTGCTTGGCTGATGGCGCTAGGCCGCACCGTCGAAATCCGCATACGGCCGTTCGACGCGAAAGCGAAAACGGGGCACCTCGTGACCACGCACTAGACAACCGCCGACACCCTTCTTAACTCGGGGTCAAGCTCCAAATCGCCACTCGCTCAAAACTACCAAGCCCCGCAAGAGTGTGGCCCAGATCGCTGCCAACACGGAAAAATGTTTGATCCACAGTCTGTGTTCTTCGTTGAAAATCATCAATATCTTGCAATAGCGGTTTGATATCCGCCCAAAGATCAATCAGGCCATCGGCGCCCTTCTCGCCATCCCAGAGCCCTCGCGCTGAACCGATTTCCTTCCACCAGAATGAGACAGAGTCGGCGGTGAAGCCAATCGACGAGAGCAGCTCAACCGTCGAACCTGATGCGATACGCAACAGTAGTGCGGCCCTCGCTACTATCGCGGTGTGGCTGGTAGCACGGATTTCCGAAGACTGTTGCGACAAATCAAGAATGCTCAGATTGTCAGGAACTTCCTGCCGATGTAGGAAACTAACCCACTTTGCGGCGGTCTCAGTTGAAAAACCCTGACCTTCGACCACCTGCGACACGAACTTACGGAACCTGGTTGGATCCTTCGACGGTGCGGTCTGAGTCTGCCCTTTGAATATCGACTCCACGGCTATTCGCAGAATATGGCGGTCAATGGTGTCGAATCGCGACGCTGCCGATGGCTCCAACGCCGACCACATCTCGCGCGTAAACCTTAGCGTATCCGACGTGTCGAGGCACCAAGAGTCCGGCATGCCGTCGGGTCGATAGCTTGACTCATTTCGGGCGGATTTGTCTTCCACAGGCATTTTCAAATCCATGCCCCATTGAAGGAACCATTGCCTCGCTTGAGGTGCTGCTTTGCTTCCACCGCCGATGGGCTGCAACCACTCATCTAGAGTTCGACCATTCGGGCGAACGACCCTCGCGAAAAGATCGCCCGACATATTATCGGCGCCCCAAGCCTCTAGACAGTCCCATACAAATTCGTGCGTCGGATATTTCCCTCTTAAACGGACGACTGAGTCAGGCGCATCGATGACAAAGTGCCGATTATTGAAAACACCGATGCCGACTGACGCTAGAAGCGACATCGCTGCTCGAAGTTCAGCATAGTAAGCTAGGTGACGAGACCTATGTGGATCGCCCCGCAAAAGCGCTGAGATTGACTTGCCGAGATAGCTCCAGCCATCGCTACAGTGGAGAAGGCAGCTAGCTGAAATGTATTGCGAGAGCTGTCGCGGATTGTTGAGAGCCCCGGTGCGTGTCTCCAAAGCAATTTGTTTTATCACGTCTGTAGTGTAACGGTTATTTTTCCCTACCCAAACCGATTTCTTGGTAAAGCGCTTCAATCCGCCGAATGTTTGTTGAACATTTGCACGCGATAGCGATTGTATGGCAGCACGGTCTTGCGGATTGAGTGGCATGTCTTACACAAGCCCGAGAAGCCGCTTGGAAGTGTTTCCTATGTCGCCGGCATGGCCCTTGAGATGCTCGAGCAGTTGGATACGAAGCTCCTTGTATCCGCTGCTGCCTCTAAAGACGAGCTTAGCTCTTCGGTCGGGTTCTGGCAGATCTGGTGTTGCGCTAGTTCGCCAATCGAACGTCGCCAGGCTCTGCGCTAGCTCTTGCACAAAGCCCGCAACCGGTTGCTTGTTTATAGATTTGTAAGCAGCGGAGACAGCGTTAGAGTCGGTCGCGGGGGCCGCTTTTTCGAGTTGCCACGTATCTAGCTTGAGCTTGGCAGCCAGCATAAAGCAGAGATCATTTAGAACGTGCATATAGCCACGCACGCCCTGATCGGACGCGATTATGGAATACTCCCCATAGAAAGCAGCGTCGTCCCCTGCGGGAACAAGTCCAGATTGCCGTTCTGGGAAAGTGCGGAGATTAGTTGCCCATGGCTTCTTCGTATTATGAATTGCCGCGTAAAGTGCCTGCCAGGCGAAAAGCAGAAATGCAGCTTGCTGCGCACGGCTCCAACCTAAAACCTCTCCGCCCTCCGCGAGCCTTGAGCCAAATAAACCACCCATTTTATTCCTACGGCCTTCCCATGGCCTCACGAATGTTGCCATCAATGTTTTGATCCACGCGGATTGCGACACCCAGTTATTTTGTCGCTCACCAAGCATGTTGATCCGATCGTACCAAGGGCTTTCGGAATTGGACCATAGCGCCTCGGTCAATTCCTGCGAGCGCGTCTCTCTATAAATCGGGTGCCCCTCAGCTCTATCGAGCCAATTTTCGGTACGGAGTAGTGGATACAAATCAAATGCGAGGCTGGCATTGATCCGCTTTGGTTTGATGTTGATTGTCCAAAACAGATAGGCCTGCCAGCTAATATCCAAACCATGGAAAGCTACGACTGGTACTTCGAATTCCTCCGCTTCAGAGTCGCTCTCGAAAGCCCAGAGCCTGTGTTGACCGTCGATTACCTCAAGCGGAGGCATGGCCGACGGGTGCCAAGACTTTGTCCATGTCGCGTATGGCAATATCACATTGCAGCCATCGCGGTCGTCTTCCAGCGTTATTATGTCATCCGGTGAGACTTTTACCTTGTGCCGTTCATCGGCTTTCCGCAAAATATTGATAACAATCGCAGTTGGCAGCCATCCGGGCTTTCGCAAGTCATTGTACTCTTCGGTTTTGCGTTTTGCTTCGCTTAAAGTCGACCAAGGGTAGCCGAACTCTACGAAGCGTGCGATCTCCTTGGACCGTTCTGGATCGTGTTGCCGTTGAATTCCCAAATCAATTCCCCGCGGAGTTACGTTTGACGCCTGCCGTCGAGAGATTCCAGAAAGGCTGCGCAGCTCCTGAGCAGAAAGCGAGAACAAATAAAAGTCGGGTGAAGGCTTGCTGCGATGCTCCTTCGGCGCAAATTCAATCTTGTTCCAACCAGCCAACCATTGATGTACTTTGAGAACTGGAATCCGGCGATGTGGCGTGCCTTTGGTCATTTGTGCTCCCCATGTAATCTCGAAGTGTACGCCTCGAAATTGTTCGAGTGCAATTCGCTAACAAGCTCGCGCGCGCGGCTGAGGTTCATTGCTTGTAGCCGAAGCGGCGGAGCATCGCGTGGCGATCGGCCTGATCGCCGGCGCTCTCGACACCCTTGGGCGAACTACCGTCGATTACCCCAACGACGCCGCGTCCGCCTCCTTCTTCCGCAACGATCACGCGCAGCGGGTTCGCCGTCGCGCAAAAGACCGTACATACTTCGCTCACGGACTTGATCTGATTGAGCACGTTGACCGGGAATGCGTTGCCAAGAATCACCACGAACACGTGCCCTGCCCCGATTGCCCGAGCCGCTTCGACCGCCGACTGTTCCAGTGCGGGGTCGGTGCCGGTGCGCCGAATCAGGCATGGGCCCGACGCCTCGCAGAACGCCAGCCCGAACTTGATTCCCGGGACCGCCTGCACGAGAGCCTCGTAAACGTCCTCGACGGTTTTGATGAAGTGCGTCTGGCCGACGATCACGTTGGAGTCGGCGGGTTTTGAGATTTCGACGCTAGTCAGTTGCATAGTGCTTGCCCCTTGTGGCTAATCCGGTGATGATAATCCCGAGGATGCGGCGCCGGAAGTGAGTATCCGGCAATGGAGGGGTGGTGGCTACCGGCCTGACACTTCGCACGAATTCCGAGACGCGGCTGCCGGCGTTTTTTTACCGGCTCTCCTCGCGCGCGCAGCGCACTTACCTGAAGAGCGACACCGTCGAGCGCTACGACTATGTCCCCAGCGACGCCGCCCGCAACTCGCTCGACGCGCTGATGCGCGTGCTCGAGACCGGCAACCCGGCGGCATGCACCACATCCGCGCGCGCGTTGGCATCGGAGATATGCCGGGGGCTGGCGACTGCGCCCGTCAGCGTCGAGGTTCGCGGCGTGCGCCCTCGCAATCAGCGCGGCGAGCTGCACGGGCTGTTCTATCCGTACGATCCGCGGATGCGACGGCCGCCGTACATCGTGCTCTGGATGCGCACGGCGCATCGCCACGACGTGGTCAAGCCGAAGACGTTCGTGCGAACGCTGATGCATGAAGTCGGGCACTATCTGGACTACGCACTGCTGCGCCTCGAGGATTCATACCACACGCAGGGATTCTTCAAGCGCGAATCGTCTCTGGTGCGCGCCCTGTTCGATTCTTAACCGAGTCCGCCGCTTCCCTTGACAGGGGCCGCTTCTACGCCGATAGGTATTGTCGCGATGCGCCGGCGCGCGGAGCGCATCTACATGACAACAACGCGCATCGGGTGGGAGAGATGGCTACTGCTATGGGATTCTTTCAGAGAATGTTTTCGCCGGTTTCGGCGCGGGCGGAGTTGCTCGAAGAACTGGCCGTGCTCGCCGGCCGCAATCAGGGGCTGGTCGATCGCCTGAAGCGGCACGCCGCGCTTACCTTCTCGAATATCAGGAGCGGAGTCGAGGCGCTTGCCGAAAAGGAAGAATTGCACGTCAAGGTGATTCATTCGATTCTCGCCGATCACAACGTATGGGCGAAGCTGCCGGAAGCCGCGCTGCATGACGGCTCGAGCAACTGGGCGCGCCTCAGCGGCGACCTCGAGGTAATCGGCGCGCTTGCGGCCGGGCTGCGCATCAATGCAATGGAGTGGGAGTCAGTCGATGAAGCCGTCGCGGGAAAGCTGCTTCAAGTGGCTATTGAGGATGACGATCGCGAACGCGAACTGCGCAAGCTCGCGCTCAAGTGCGACGCCCTCGCGCTGGACTGACTAGAGGTACCGCTGCAGGCCGCGGCGCTCGAGCTCCTCGGTGACGCGGCGGACATGTTGCGACATCTCGCGGTGCGCAACCAGGATCGCATCTCCGGTATCGACGACGATCAGATCACGCACGCCAAACAGCACCATCAGGCGCGAATCCGGGTACGCCAGCACGCGCTCGGAATCGAGTGCGATCGCGTTGCCGCGCAGCACGTTGCCGCCCGGCGCGGCGACCGCATCCCACAGCCCGTCCCACGATCCCACGTCATGCCATGAAAATCGCGCGCGCACGGCGAGCACGTTGGTGCTTTTCTCCATTATCACGCGATCGAACGAATCGAACCGGAGCCTCCCGTAGGCGCGCGAGAGTTTTGTTCGCGGCGTCAGCGCAAGCCGCTCTGCCGCCTTGCCGAGCGCCGGGCAATGCTCGGCGAATTCCCGCGCCAGCGTCCGCGTCGACGCCACGAACATCGAGGCATTCCACAAGTAACGCCCACTGCGCACCATCCGGCGCGCAATTGCGAGCGCGGGTTTCTCGACGAACTTTTCGATCTTGAATCCGGCGCCGACCTTTGGACCGATCTTCTGATAGCCGTAGCCGGTTTCGGGCCGGGTCGGAGTAATCCCTATAGCGACGATCGATTCGTTCGCCGCGGCGAGACCGATCGCATCGGCGAGCGTGCGGCGATATTGGGCGGCGGTCTTGATGTAATGATCGGCCGCGACCGCGGCGATTATTCCGTCGCCCAGCCGGCGCTTGATAATCGCGGCGCCGTAGGCGATTGCCACTGCGGTGCCGCGCGCGTCGGGTTCAACGATCAAGTTATGCGGGGGGATCAGCCCGCGGATCGCACGCCGAAACGGCGCCTGATGCGCCGCCGCAGCCAGCACGAAAATTCGCTCGCGCGGGATGAGCGGCACATGACGCGCGATCGTATCCGCAAGCAGGCTGGTCTTGCCGTCGATCGAAAAAAGCGGCTTGGGCCTTGCCTCGCGGCTTGCAGGCCAAAAGCGGGTGCCGCGGCCGCCCGCGATAATCAGCACTGAGGCGCGCTGCGGCGTGGAAGTTCGAGCCATCGGGTCAGATGGCGCCGACTTCGCGGAGTTTGCCGTCGAACAGGGCGCGAATTTCGGCCAATCGCTTTTCGCTGGTAGCTTCGAAGCGCGTCACCAGGGCGGGCTGGGTATTCGACGCGCGCACCAGGCCCCATCCGTCGGCAAAATTCACGCGCACGCCGTCGATGTCGATGACTTCATAGTGCTTGCGGAAAAAATCGGCCGCCCGCCGCACCACGTCGAACTTGCGATCGTCGGGGCATTCAATGCGAATCTCCGGCGTGACATGGCTGGCGGGAAGATCGGCGAGAATCGCGCCGAGGCCGCGTCCCTCGCGGCTGATGATTTCAAGAATGCGGAACGAGGCGTAGATCGCGTCATCGAAGCCGAAGTAGCGGTCGGCGAAAAACATGTGCCCGCTCATCTCGCCCGCCAGCGCCGCGTGCTCCTCTTTCAACTTGCTCTTGATGAGCGAATGGCCGGTCTTCCACATGATCGGCCTGCCGCCGTGGCGCGCGATATCGTCGTACATCCGCGTGGAGCATTTCACGTCGCCGATAATCGTCGCGCCGGGACGCTCGCGCAGAACCGCCCGCGAGAATGCGACCATCAGCTCGTCGCCCCATACGATCTTTCCGTTCTCGTCCACCGCACCGAGGCGGTCGGCGTCGCCGTCATAGGCGATGCCGATCGCAGCGCGATGCTTTTTCACCGCCGCGATCAGATCGCGCATGTTCTCCTCGACGGTAGGGTCGGGATGATGGTTGGGGAAGCGCCCGTCCATCTCGGTGTAGAGTTCAAAAGTCTCGAGTCCGAGCCGCTTCATCAGCGGAGCCGCGACCGCGCCGCCGCATCCGTTGCCCGCGTCCACGACCACCTTGAGTCCCGGCGTTAGTTTGAACTGCGACAGGATGAAATCGTTGTAGTCGGGAATCACCGGGCGCTCGGAGAGCAAGCCTTTGGCGCCGGTCGTCACAAAATCGTGCCGCTCGATTATTTCGCGCAGCCGCTGAATCTCCGCGCCATAAATCGTCGTCGAACCCACGCCCAGCTTGAAGCCGTTGTACTCGGCGGCGTTGTGACTGCCGGTAATCATCGCGCCGCCGTCCATCTTCCAGCTCAGCACCGAAAAATAAAGCAGCGGCGTCGGCACCACGCCGACGTCAACCACGTTGATGCAACCGGAAAGCAGACCCTCGACCAGCCGATCGCGCAACCGCTCCGACGACAGGCGGCAATCGCGGCCGAGCGTGATCGTTTTTTTCCCCGCGCGATGCAACAAGGTGGCGTAGCCGCGCCCAAGATCGACCACGAAGTCGTCGTCGAAATCGTTTGCGACGATGCCGCGGATGTCGTACTCGCGGAAAACCTGGCTATTCATCTGCGCCTGCTTTTCCCAGCCCGGATGCGGTGTCGCTTCCCCATCCGCCCGGATATTATCGTCAGTCTGTGCGAGCGACTGCGTCAGTGCAAGCTGTATCCCAATGACCGCCGCCGGGACATCGCCCCGTGGCGGCGCCGAAGCGCGCGTCGCGATTGTTACCGGCGCCGGCCGCGGCATCGGACGCGCGGTTGCGCTCGAACTCGCGCGCGCGGGCTACTCGCTATGCCTCGCCGCTCGCTCGCGCGATGAACTCGAAGAAACCCGCTCGCAGACCGGGCTGCCGCCGGGGCGCGCGTTGATTGTTCTGGTTGATCTGGCCGGCGAGGAAGCGCCCGACCAGTTGATGGCAGCCGCGCTCGATTGCTACGGGCGTATCGACGTGCTGGTCAACAACGCCGGCTGGGCTCCGCCGCGAACGCCGTTGCTCAAGATGCGTCCGGTCGATTTGGACCGGATGATCGCCGTTAATCTGCGCGCGCCGATCGCGCTTACGCGGATGGCCGCGGCGGCGATGGCCGCGCGAGGCGCCGGTACGATCGTCAACGTCGCATCCTCGGCCGCCATCAAGGCTCCCGCCGGCGAGGCCGTCTATGCCGCGACCAAGGCCGCGCTCATCGCGTTCACGCGCGCGGCATTCAGCGAGCTGCGCCAAAGCGGACTCAAGCTCGCGGTGATCGTTGCGGGACTTGTCGATACCGCGCTGATTCCGAATAACAAGCGGCTCGATCGCGCGGCGATGCTTTCGACCGCCGATGTCGCCCAGGCCGTGATGCAGATCGTGAACTCTCCCGCGGGCGCATGCCCGGTGGAAGTGATGCTCGAACCGCAACTCGATCCGGAGCGTCCCCGCTGAATTCCGGCGTTCACGCGCGCGCGGCGATGTCATTCACGGCGAGATTCGCGCTGGTGCTGGTCGCGGGAATCGCCGGCGCGATCGTTTTCGCACCGCTCGCGGCGGTCGGATTATCGGCTGCGGGATGGCGCTTTCCGTTTCCTCGAATTTTCGATCGTACCGTGATGGCGACGCTGCTGATCGCGATGATTTGGGCCGCGCGCGACTTGAATCTCGCATCGCTGCTGAGCCGCGGCTTCAGGCATCCCGCGGCGCCGAGCATCGTCCGCGCGATTCGCGGTCTCGTAGTGGCGATCTGCGCGATTGCGATTCTATTCGCGCTCGCGCTGGCGGTCAGCGGCAACGGCAGCGGCGATCGCGGAGCGACCGCAGCGCTGATTCCGAAATATTTTCTCTCGGCGATCGCGATCGCGATTATCGAGGAAGGATTCTTCCGGGCGTTTATTCTCGGCGGCATGAAAGGCGACGTCGGCAACCGGGGCGCGCTGATTTTAAGCGCCGCCATCTACGCCGTCGCGCATCTCGTGCGCTCTCCGGCGCGCTTCTATGTCACCGGCTACGAACCCGCGGCAGGATTGATCACGCTCGCGCATAGCATCGACCAATTCACCGATCCCGCGACTGCGATTCCCACGCTGATCGGGCTATTCCTTCTCGGGATCGTTCTCGGCGAAGCGTATATCCTCACGGGCAGTGTGTATTTCTCGATCGGACTGCACAGCGGCTTCGTGCTGGGAGCAAAGATGTGGCCGAAAATAATCCTCGGCCGCGGCGCTCTTCCGTGGTGGATCGCAGGCGGCGGAGCGATTCCGCTAATCGGCGGCGCCGCCGCCTGGACAATCGCAATTGTTATTCTGGCGATGCTCCGTCCGATCGCAGGCGCCCCTAGAACCGCCGCCTGACTACTAGGCGTACAGTGACGGGGTGCCGCTCACCGGGCGGGTGCGGTAGCGGCGATGCGTCCACAACCATTGCTCGGGATACTTTCTGACCATCTCTTCGATCGCCTTTTGATAGCGCGCGGTGTTCACCAGGGCGTCGGCCTTCCGGTCGCCGGTCCGGTGCTGCGGGATCTCCTCGAAGATTTCAATCACGTGACTGCGGCCGTCGGGCTGACGCACGATAAACACGGGCACCACGGGCACACCCGCCATCATTGCGAGGCGATCGAAGCCACTCGGGGTGGCGGCCAGCTCGTTGAAAAACGGCACCCAGATGGCCTCGGAGCGCTTGGCGTTCTGATCGAGCGGGATGCCGATTATGTCGCCGCGCTTGAGCCCGCGCAGCATCTCGCGCGCCGCGGTATGCTTGCGAATGATCTGCACTCCCACCCGCTCGCGGATGAATGTCACCAGGGCGTCGCCGGCCAGGAAGCGCTGCGTGTGATGAACCAGGCTGATCTGGAACCCGTGCAGCGCGTGTCCCGCGGGCAGCAGCTCGAAACCTCCGAAGTGCGCAGTCAGGATGAGCGCGCCCTTGCCGGGGTACCTCGGCGTCAGATTGTTCCAGATGTCGAGCCGATTGTAAGTGACGCGGCGCGCCAGGCGCCGGTAGAAGAATCCGCCCAGCCGAACGTACTCGGCGCCGGTCCGGCCAAGGTTGACATACGATGCGCGCAGGATGCGCCGTCGCTCCGGGTCGCTGAGTTCGGGGAACGCGATCTCGAGATTGCGGATTCCGATTCGCACGTGACGGCGGTCGAAGCGATGGAACATCAGACCGCCTGCCTCTCCCAATTTGTAGAGAATGAAGTCGGGGAGGAAGCTGAGCGCGTGTAGCGCAGCGACCATCAGCCAGAAGATCAGCCGATCCTTGAGGCCCAGCCGGATGCGCGTGCTCTTCGGGATGCCACGAGCGAGCGGAAAGTCCGGCTTCGTCGCGCCGTCAGCCGAGTCGGCCGGAGGAGCGCCGCGCTTTAACACATCGCCCACCGAATCTAGCGATTCGCGGCGATCGAGCTCGGGACTTGCTGATGAAGGCGCGGATACCATCGTGGGCGGCGCTCTCTACAACACCGATCGTTCGCGCTTGGGGCCTTTGGGAATCACGACCAGGCCCGAATCAGTGACGAAGAATCGCTGCCGATCGCGCTCGAGGTCGTATCCTATCTCTTCGCCCTCGGGAACATAGACATTCTTGTCGATGATGGCGCGGCGAATTTTCGCGTGCCGCCCGATTTCCACGTAGTCCATGATGACCGAGTCCTCGACCAGGCTGTACGAATGGACGAATACCGAGCGCCCGAGCACGGAATTGCGAACCGCGCCGCCCGACACGATACATCCCTCCGAGATCACCGAATGAAGCGCCAGCCCGCGCCGCCCGTTCTCGTCGAAGACGAATTTTGCCGGCGGCTGATCGAAGTATGCGGTACGCAGCGGCCAGTACGGATTGTACATGTTCAGATGCGGGCGCGCGTCGCGCAAGTCCATGTTGGCCTCGAAGTACGCGTCGAGGGTTCCCACGTCCCGCCAGTAGCTGAGATTGAGCTCGGAGTCGCCGCGGATGCGATTGGTCATGAAATTGTACGCGTAAACCGGCACCCGATTGATCAACGCCGGGATAAGGTCGCGGCCGAAATCGTGATTGCTGTTTTCCGTGATCGAATCCTCGATCAGCGCCTCGCGCAGCACTTCGGGATTGAACAGGTAGTTGCCCATCGAGGCCAGCGAGCGTCCCGGCGCACCGGGCATCTGGGCCGGATTGTCGGGCTTTTCCACGAAGCTTGAAACGCGCAGGCCCGAATCGACCTGGACGATCCCGAACTGATTCGCCTCGTCCACGGCCACCGGCAGAGTCGCGACCGTGACAGCCGCCTTGCGATCCATGTGAAACTCGATCATCTGCTGGATGTCCATCCGGTAGATGTGGTCCGCGCCAAAGACCGCGACCAGGTCCGGCTTGGTGTCGTCGAGAAGATTGAGGTTTTGAAAAATCGCATCTGCCGTCCCCTGGTACCACGTCTCGCCCATCCGCATCTGGGCCGGAACCGGGATGACAAAGTGATCGGGCAGCATCCCGCCGAACTGCCATCCGTCCTTGAGATGCTCGATCAGCGATTGGGAGCGCCATTGCACCAGCACATAGATCGCGTAGATGCCTGAATTGACGAGGTTGGAGAGGACGAAGTCGATAATGCGGTATTTGCCGCCGAACGGGACCGCAGGTTTGGCGCGATCCCGGGTCAGCGGATGGAGCCGCGTGCCCTGCCCTCCTGCCATCACTAACGCCAGCGTTCTCATTTGAGCAAAAGAACTCGAATCGTCGTTGCGCGGCTCGCCTGGGCAAAATAAGCGCGCCAAATACAGGTTGCTCGGGGCAACATCGGAAACCCATCCGTCCGGCGCTGAGGTGCAGCTTTTTTCATCCGTGAAATCTCTGAGTTGTAGCAAATACCGCAGGAATCTTTGGATAGTGGCACGAGTGAGTCACACAAAAGAAGTTTCGGCGCGGTAAATTTGGCTTGATTTTACTCGATTTTACATCTTGCCGCTAATTGTGCCGAAAGGCACGCCATTTGCTTGAAACTTCCGTGAGGGTATTACGTCTAAACTGCTACACCGATTATGGTAGTCGGATGTGCGAGCCTCTCGCGATGGAGCGCGATGAGAGGAGGATACAGAAAATGCAAACAGCAGTTAGCCGAAATGAATCGAGAACAACCGGTAGCCAGGGAATCGTTTACCGCACGATTTGTCAGAATCCCGGCTGCGGTTTTAGATTCGACCTCAGAATAACGCCTCAAAACGCCAGCCTTCTCAGCGGTTCGATGGCATGTCCGCACTGCAAGCGGCATGGCGGCTCACTCAAGTCGCTGGGACGCATGGGCGAAAAGCTCTTCGCTGCCAAGCTACTGTTCCGCCCCACCGGGGTTGGGCCGACGCATAGCGAAGAGGACGAAATGGGAGCGGACTCCCGCTATTAACTGCGATGCGGATCATATAATTTACCTAGTCCGTCACTAGATCCGTTTCCTCATTATTGCGTCGCGCACCGTCCGGAAAATCCGGATGGCGCGCGCGCTTTCAGCCGCATGTGTCGGGGATGGTAGCCCGAGCTACGCCGCGCCGACCTTGCGGCCCGCGCTTGCGCGCCCATCCATCGCGTAAATCGATCAGCCGCCCGCCACCGGCACCGCGGCAACGCCCTGCAGATTGCGGATACTCGGCCGCTCCATCATGCGCTTGATCCACGCATCGATGTTGCCGCGGTTGTTGCCGAGCACGTCGATTCCGATTTCGTTCAGCACCAGCATCCGCGGCGCAAATCCGATGTCGGCGACCGAGAACTCGCCGGCGAGAAAACTGTTGCCTTGCAGTTCATGGTTGAGGTAGTCGAGCACGCGCTCGACCGACTGATGGAGCCGCTGAACGCGATTCTGATCGCGTTCGCCCTCGGGCTTGGAGACTTCGGCGATTAGCTGGCCGATCGTCGGCGTGAACGAACTGTCGGCGAAATCTTCGAACAACCGCGCCCGCGAACGCATCGCGCTGGAACCGATCGGCGGCAGCACCGGGGGCTCGGGATACTCGTCCTCGAGATACTCGTTGATGATAGTCGAATCGTAAACCGTCGTATCGTCATCGACGAGCACCGGCACGCGTCCGAACGGATTAAGCCGCAGAAAGTCGGGCTTGCGATTTTCATGCTGAGTCAAATCCACCGCCACGAGGTCGTAGGTCAGGGCCTTCTCGGCCAGGACGATGCGGACTTTCTGGCCGTAGGGGCAGGAAAGGAAGTCGTAGAGTTTGATCATATCGGGCAAGTCCTCATTCGGCTTGCGCCGCGACGGTAATCTTCAAGCTGGCTTCAACCTCGGAATCGAGCTTGACCGGCACCGTGAATTCTCCGAGCTGCTTGATTGGCTCGGGCAGGTGAATTTTGCGCCGCTCGATATCGAGACCATTCTCGCGGAGCGCGCGCTCGAGATCGATGCTGGTAATCGAGCCGAAGAGCTTGCCCTCCTCGCCGGCGCGCGCGTTGAGCGTAAGCGCGAGCGCTTCGATCCTGGCCTTGATCGAGAGCGCATCGTTGCGCTTGGCCTCGCGGCGGCGCGCGGCGGTGCGCTTTTGATGCTCGAAGGCGCGGAGATTTTTCTGATCCGCCTCGACCGCGAGCTTGCGCGGCAACAGATAGTTGCGCGCGTAGCCGGCGCGGACCTTGACCACGTCGCCGGTCCTTCCCAGGTTGGGAAGATCCTCGTTGAGTATGACTTGCACGTTCATTGTCTTAACCGCCTCGTTTCCATCCCCGCTCTTAGAAGAAATCGCCCAGGTTGTTCGCTTCCGGGCTGGGGGGCTTGAGCCGCCGGAAGTCGATCCACATATCGAAGACGCCTGCGATGCACACGAGTGCAGCCACAAACGGCTGCGCGAACACGACAAAGTAAATTATGCCGCGTACGATCGACGGAACCGCGAGCGACTGAAAATAAAACCCGACGATCGCCAGTCCCTGGCAAAAATACAGCGCCGCGATACAGATGAAGCCGTTGAGCGCGATGTCGCTTACCGCCGGGACCGGAATGAACATCCCGAACCCGCTCGCGAGCAACAGCCACACCAGCCATTCCTTCGCCGACCATCGCGAAAGATCGCCGAACAAGCTGTACGTCAGCCGTTGCGGCCCGGCCCATCGCCAAAACACGCGCAGGTTGAGCAGCAACGAGCTTGCAGCGACAAGCAGCGCGAACGCCGGCGACAGACGCATCGTGAACGAAATGATGCTGGCTTGCGTATCGGCCGGCATCGTCGATTGAGTCCCGAGAAGCTTGTAGAACTCCTGCCCGCGCGCCATCCCTTGTGCAAGTTCGTCGTGAACGGTCTTGATGAGCGCGTCGGGGCCGCCCATGACCGCGAGCGCTGCCACGACGGAAGCGGCAACCATCGCGCCTGCGCCAACCGCGGTGATCATCTCGAAGGAGGAGCGCCGCTCGAGCATGTAGCATACGATCCCGGTGCCGAGACCGAACGACACCAGGTAGCCGAGACCGGCGAACGGTCCCGCCAGGATCGCTACGAATGCGGTCGCGAGCAGGATCGCGATAGTCGCGCGGAAGTTGGGACTGGGATGCCCGACCGCATAGACGATGATTGGTGCAGGCGCGAGCATCATCAGAATCCCGCCGATCATCGGTATCGCGCCTCCAGCGAGGAAGAACGCCCCCGCCAGCGCGGCTGCGCGAACCATCCCTATAACAGCTTTGCGCGTCACTGGATTAAGCCGATCTAGACTCCGAGCGTCGAGAATGGCAGCAGCGCGAGCACGCGAGCACGCTTGATCGCCACCGCAAGTTGGCGCTGATGCTTGGCGCAATTGCCCGAGGTCCGGCTGGGGACTATCTTGCCGCCCTCGGAGATGAAACTGCCGAGCGTGCGCACGTCTTTGTAATCGACCTTGAGCGTCTTGTCGGCGCAAAAGCGGCATACCTTACGCCGTCCACCGGGGCGCCCCCGACGCATCCCGCCCCCGCGGCCCTCGCCGCGTTCGCCCTCGGGGCGTGGTGCGCCGTAGCGTCCGCGTCCTTCGCCGCCCTCGATCCGCGGCCGGTCGCCGCCTCTTTCAGATCTTTCCTCGTCAGCCATTTAGATTCCCTGGTAACATTTCCTTGACGAAAGTTTGGTTGTCTTCATAAGCCCCGACGGCGGCGAATTTTCGATCGTACGATTCTTCCATTTCATCTTCCATTTCATCTTCCGTCTCACGAATCATGCCGCTCGATCGACGCAGCGACGACTTCGAAGACATCGTCGGGTCGGGGCGTCTTTGAGCCACCTTTCAACGCTCTCCTCGGTCCGACCAACTTGCCGATCACCTTAACCTCGCGACCTGGCGCCAGGAGCTTTTTTGCCGCCAGCGCGGATTCACCGGTCATCACGATCCCGAGTCTCAGTTCCTCGCCGGGCGCGCCGCAATCGACGGTGAAGCGGAGAACGGGCATGCCTGCCGGGGTGATGCGGACTTCGGGCTGATTGAGCAGCCGGCCTTCGAGCTCAATCCGGTTCCGTGTCACCTTCGGGCCCGGCGATTTCCTCGGCCGCCGCTTCCATTATTTCTTCGGGAGCGTCGGGTGCTTCCTCAGCCCTCTCCTCGCGCGAGGCCATCATGGCGGCTGCGCGCGCTTCCTGGGCAGCCTTGGCCTCGGCGATACGGCGGTTGCGCGCCTCGAGTTCCTCGCGCGCCTTGGCCACATCGGCGTCGTCGTCCACCAGCACTGACAGGTAGCGCAGCACGGTATCGGAGAGCCGCAGGTTGCGCTCGACCTCGTTCATCACGGGGCCGGGCGAGACATAGTCCAGACGGACGTAGAAACCGCGTCGCTCGCCCTTGATCTTGTAGGCGAGTTCGCGCGATCCCCACTCCTCGGTTTCGATCATCTCGCCGGCGCCGGCGGCGATGATACCCTCGTAGCGTTTGATGGTTTCCTTGATTTGGGGGTCGCCCGAATCAGGGCGGAGAATAAAAATGGTTTCGTAGCGCCTCACGCGCTGCACATCCTCCTTACGGGTTTCAGCCCCAAGTTGGAGCAAGGAGCAATCTCGTACAGTACCATCGCGCGTATTCGCTCTCAAGGCCGCCGGGCAGTTATTTGACCGTCACGAACCGTGGCCGCGATTGCGTGGAGCGCGGCCAGGATGGGCAGGAAGTCCACGCTTGCCATTGGCGGGCGGTCTGTTAAGAGAAGATGCGGTCGCGCTCGAGCAATTCAGGAGGATCCGTCCAATGGCCACGTCCAAAAAGAAAATGAAGAAAGCGGCGCCAAAGTCCCGCAAAGTCGCTCCCAAAGCGGCCCAAGGAAAGAAGGCCGCATCCAAAGGCGCCAAACGCGCGCGCGCGGTGGTGGAAGCTGTGGCGCATTCGCCGAAGATCCCCGGCTACGACGACCTGCCGGTACGGGCAGGCGCGCCGGCGGGGGCGGCATGGGGAGTGTTCGGCGACGACGACGAAGTCGGAACAATCAACCTGCTGACGCCGGAGCGCGTGATTGCGGCCGCCGCGTCGATTCGCTCGGGCAAAGTCTTCGCGATGAATCTGCCGATCAACATCCCCGACCCGCCGCTGTTCACCCGCGGCAGACATACCCACACGGTCAAGATTTTCCCCAACGCGGACTTCGTGCTCGACGACTACCTGGACAACTTCTATCCGCAATCGTCGTCGCAATGGGACGCGCTCGCTCACGTGAAGCATCCGATCTACGGGGCATACAACGGAATTCCCGACAATCAAATGACCGGGCGAGGCGGGATGCGGCTGGGAATCGACAACCTGGCGCGGCGCGGGATCGCCGGGCGTGGAGTGCTGGCCGACGTGGCGCGCTATTACGATCGCATCGGCAAGTCGATCGATTTCACCAAGAACAAGTCGATTCCGCTCGACGACGTGCAGGCCACGCTCGAAGAAGAAGGCGTCGCGCTGCGTGCCGGCGATATCCTGCTGATTCGGATCGGATGGACGAAGTTCTACCTGTCGGCGAGCCAGCAGATTAAGGCGGAGCTCGCGAGGGAGACGGTAGTGCCGGGAATCGAGGCCAGTGAACGCACGGCGAGATGGCTGTGGGACAATCATCTGGCGGCGGTCGCATCGGATTCGCCGGCGCTCGAGGCGTTGCCGAAACCCGCGGGCGAGGAAACGGAGTTTCTTCATTTCCACATGCTGGCGTTCTTCGGGATGCCGATCGGCGAGATGTGGAATCTGGAGGGGCTGGCGGAAGATTGCGCGGCTGACGGGCGCTACGATTTTTTCCTCACGTCGGCGCCGCTCAACGTGCCCGGCGGTATCGGCTCGCCGCCTAATGCGCTGGCGATCAAGTAGGCAGGGGGCTGGCCCCTGCTAATGCCCGGCTTTGGTTAGCGCTTCGGTCGTGAAGAACTCCCTGTCCACCGCGCCCATGTTGATGTACCAGCATTCGCGCTCAGGCGTGTCCGGTCCGGGCAGGTAGCAAGTCGTCGCGACGCCGGATTGCAAGTCGATGCTGGAGGCCGCAGTGCCGAATTCACGCTTGAACGGATAGACGGCAACCTTGGCGTCGGGCACCGGGCGATCGCGATAGCTGTTAAGATAAATTTGCGTTTTCCACAACTCGCCCTTCCGATCGTAGCTGTCCACGTACGGACTGAACCATCCCTCGCCGTCAACGTACACGATCGTCTTCGACTGCAGGACGCCCGCGATTCTTTCCGGACGCGGTGTGACTTCGACCACGTAGAGATGACGCATCTCCCAATCGTCGGTGCATGACGTAGCGCCGCCGTCGGTGGAGCAGGGATGCGCGGGCGAGTTCATTGCGTGCGCGCAGGCGAGCATGCTGCGATCGCCCAGGAATTTGAAGTTGTACTCCTGCGGCTTGGCTCCAAATCCGCCGACGTGATCGGCGTCCCAGGTCGAGAGTCCCGGCGAGGAACTCATCATCACTTCGTTCACACGGCGCACGCGCCGCGTTCCCGCCAGGAATGCCCACGCGTCGTCGCCATGGTTCGCATCCCAGTAGCGATAGCGGATTGCGCCGCTGCCGCGATCTTCGGCAGGCGTGAGGGTCGGATACGCCCCGACGCGCGACCAGACGCCGCTAATCTTGAAATCCGGGTCAACCGGCAACGGCTCGACCTCGGTGCGTCCGATATCGGAATAGCCTGCCAGATGCCCGGTCTCGGTCAGCAGCATCAGCTGCTGTTGCGCGCCGGGATTTTGCCTCGCCACCTGGCATTCGAAATAGCGCAAATCGAAGTCGTCGGTCGCGATCGGCTTGAGGTACTGGTTCCACATGATCTTGGTCGCGACGTCGGGATCGTTCGGATCGAGGATGGGGAACGGCTGCCCGGCGACGTAGCCGAGCAGGTCGCGATGGTCCGGGCCCAGACGCACCTGGCCCGAGTACTTTTCGGTCGCATCCTGATAAGGCGGCGGCCAATCGATCCGGCTCGGCGCCACGATGTTCATCTGCATGCCCTTGGCGACTGCGACGTAGGCGCCCGGACTTACCAGCGTCCGGACCTGCTCCGCATTCTTTGGCGTGATGACGTCACCAGGTTTGACACCGGCATGAGCCGGCGTGATTGAGAGAGTCAGCGCGAAAAAAACTGCGATAACCGCCAGCAGGGCCGGGACGCGGAATTGGCTCGGCTTTTTCATATTCTAAAGTATCACTTTAACTCGACCGCGACCCGGCGGCAGCGTTCTGTTCCGGGGTTGACTAACGAGTAAACGCCCGCTGCCGGAAGTTTGTCAAGGAACATTCCGGCGTCGCAGCCGAAGCCCCGCGGGCCGCGAACCTTACAAATCGCGGCGGTAGGTGAGGAAGTTGCCGGTGACGTGGGCGCCCAGGCTGAGCGCCGTGCGGCGCGAGGCCCAGTTGTCGTCGAGGACCAGAGTGTAGCCGGCAAAGCGCATCTTGCGCTGCGCCATCGCCAGGAACGATCGCGCCGCCATCGCAAGCGCCACGCCGCGTCCGCGGGCGCGCGCGACGACTCCGATATTTATCAGCGCGCCTCGTGTACCGCCTCCGCGCTCGGGTTCGAGCCGGGCGCCTCTGCGGACCCGGGCAAGCGCGGTGCTGAAATCGGGCACCGAGAAGACGGCGCCGACGCACTGGCCGTCGATCGACGCGAGCATCGAGAGATCGGCGACGGGAGTTCCCCACAGCGACGTGAGCATCGGACGCGCTTCCGCTCGCGTCACGGGATTCCATCCCCAATGGCGATCGAACGCCGAGTTGGTCACGTCAGTCCACGCGTCAATCGCGGCCAGAAACCCGAACTCGCGCCAACTTTGGATCGCAATGCCGGCGCCGGCCATTGCAGCCGCGTCGGCCATCCGGCGATAGCGCGCCAGGATTTCGGGCACGAGCGGCGCGGTGTAATCGACCTGCCCTTTTTCGGTGACGAAGCCGGCTTCCTTGAAGTAGCGATGGTATGCGGGAGGATTTCCGCGCAGCAGAAACGACGGCAACAAGTCGTAGTTGTCGATCGCGTAGGGATAATCGAGAAACGCCGCGAAGCCGCTGCGAACGGCGCGCATGCCGCGTTCGCGGAGCGATTGCACGGCCTGATCGAGCATCGCGGCGATGGCGATGTCCTCGCCTTCGAGCGCCTCGAAGTGAATCAACTGGCCGAGTTGCTCGTTCCAATGTTCGATGTAGCGGCGATTGATAACCGCGCTGACGCGCGCGACGACCCGGCCCGCACGACGCGCGCAAAAGGGCGTAACTTCGAGGCATGCCGAGAGCGGGCTGCGGCGTGACAGCAGATCGATCTCGTTCTGCATGTCGGGCGGCCACCAGGCGTCGCGCGCGTCGTAAACCTGAAATGGAAGGCGCGCGAACTCATCCAACTGTTCGCGGCTGGTTGGCCGTTCGACGCTGATGGTATCGCCGGTTACTTTGGGATTCGCCGCCATGATTCAAACCGGATCGCGCGCTCAAGAGTCTTATAGCCGCAGGGCGGCCAAAGATCATCTGCGCGGAAGATCGCGCGCGCGCGTCAGCGGCGCTCGGCCTTCAGCCCGTCTTCATTTGCGAGAAACAGATGCAACTGCGCGGGGGCGGTGTCGCGCGGAATCTCGACCGGATAATTGCCGGTAAAGCACGCGTCGCAAAATCCCTCGCGGCTGCCGCCGTTGAACGAGTAGAGGCCGTCCCAACTCAGGTAGGCGAGCGAGTCGGCGGTGATGTAGCGGCGGATCTCCTCGATCGAATGCGCAGACGCCAGCAGCTCCTCGCGGGTGGGCGTGTCGATGCCGTAAAAGCACGAGTGGGTGGTGGGCGGCGCCGCGATGCGCATGTGAACTTCGCGCGCGCCCGCCTGGCGCAGCATCGGGATCACTTTCCTGAGCGTGGTGCCGCGCACCAGCGAGTCTTCGATCAGCACGATTCGCTTGCCGCGCAGCAATTCGGCCACCGGGTTGAATTTGATCTTCACGCCGAAATGGCGAATCGACGCGCGCGGCTCGATGAACGTGCGTCCGACGTAGTGGCTGCGCACCAGGCCCATCTCGAACGGTATTCCCGATTCTTCCGCGTAACCAAGCGCGGCGGCGGTGCCCGAATCGGGCACCGGCACAACGATGTCGGCGGCTGCCGGAGCTTCGCGCGCCAGCGCGCGCCCCTGCTGCTTGCGGACCTGGTACACGTTGCGGCCGTAAACCTGGCTGTCGGGCCGTGAGAAATACACGTACTCGAAAATACATCGCTTGGCCGGCGAATGCGCGAACGGACTGAGCGAGCGCAGCCCGTTGTCGTCCACGATGAGCATCTCGCCGGGATCGATCTCGCGAATGTATTCGGCGCGCACCAGGTCCAGCGCACAGGTTTCCGAGGCCACGATCGTCGCGCCGTTGAGGCTGCCCAGCACCAGCGGACGGAAGCCCTGCGGATCGCGCACCGCGATCATCGAGTCTTCCGTCAGCACGACCATCGAGTACGCGCCGCGCACTTGCGCCAGAGCCTCCGCGACCCGCTCCGGCAGCGTGGGCGCGTGCGAAGCGGCGATCAGATGAATCATCACCTCGCTGTCGGACGACGACTGGAAGATCGAACCCGTCGATTCGAGGCGTCCGCGCAGTTCATTGAAGTTGACGAGGTTGCCGTTGTGCGCCAGCGCGAGCCCGCCGCGCGCATACTGGACCACCAGCGGCTGACAGTTGTTGATGGTCGTCGAGCCGGTCGTCGAGTAGCGGTTATGCCCTATAGCGCTGGTGCCTTCGAGTTTCGCTATGATCGTGTTGTTGAAGACGTCGGCGACCAGTCCCATCCCGCGATGCGAGATCAGCGACTTGCCGTTGGACGACACGATTCCCGCCGACTCCTGTCCGCGATGCTGCTGCGCGTAGAGACCCAGGTACGCGAGGTTGGCAGCCTCGGGGTGTCGATACACGCCGAATACTCCGCATTCCTCGTGGAAGACGTCGAGGTTCGATTCTTCGACTGCTATGACCGAGTGCGTTTCAGTCACCGCCTCTGAGCCTCCTTGGAATCGCGTCTTCGTAAATTCGCTGCAGTTCGGCAACGTCCTCATCGAGACCGGCCGCCGCGCCAATCTTGAGCCGGGGTTCGGCGGTTACGCGTCCGATGACCGCAAACTCCAATCCTCGCCCCGCAAACAAACTCTCGACACGGGCTGCGTCGCGCTTGGCGATCGACAGCACCACCGTCGATGCACCCTCACCAAAAAAAACAACCGCGTCGGCGTTTCCAGCGCGCCCAAGCTCGACTTCGGCTCCCAGAATCGCCCGCGGATTGAAACAGGCTTCGGCCAATGCCACCGCAAGGCCGCCCTCGGCGATATCGTGTGCTGATTTTATCAGCCCTTGTTCGGCGCCTTCAACCAGCCCCTCGACCAGCGCTGCTTCGCGCGCCAGGTCGATCGCGCCAAGGCGCCCGCCGTCGATTCCGAAGATTGCCGCGTACTCGCTCGCCGCAATCGACGGTGCGGCCGTGCGCACAAGCGCGATCACGTCGCCGGGATTCTTGAAGAACTGGGTAACGTGCTTTGCGACGTCGATCATCACGCCCAGCACCGCGATCGTCGGCGTCGGAGGAATCGGGTGGCCTTCGGTCTCGTTGTAAAAGCTCACGTTGCCGCTGACCACCGGCGCGCCGAACGCGATCGATGCGTCGCGCAGCCCCTCGACGCCGCGGATGAACTGCCACATCACCTCGGGCCTCTCCGGATTGCCGTAGTTCAGGCAATTCGTGATTCCGACCGGGCGCGCCCCCGCGCATGCGACATTGCGCGCCGCTTCGCAGACTGTCCCCACCGCGCCCAGATACGGATCGAGGGCGCACGCGCGAGGATTCGAATCGACTTTGAGCGCGATCGCGCGCCGCGAATTCTTGATTCGCAACACGGCGCCGTCGCTGCCCGGCCCCAGTACCGTATTGCTTTGCACGATCGAGTCGTATTGCCGATAGACCCACTTCTTCGACGCGATGTTGGGACTGTCGAGCAACGCGCGAATCGCTTTCGCCGTCTCTGGATGCTTTGCCGCGATCGCCGGCTTGGTCTGCGGCTGAATCTTCGGCGCGGCCGCGGGACGATCATAAATCGGCGCGTCGTCCGCCAGTGCGCCGATCGGAATATCCGCCACGACCTGCCCGCGCCATCGCGTGCGCCATCGCTGGTCTTCCGTCACGTGACCGATCACAACCGCGTGCAGGTCCCATTTCTCGAAGACCGCCTGCAATTCCGCCTCGCGCCCGCGCTCCGCGACGATCAGCATTCGCTCCTGAGATTCGGAGAGCAGAATTTCGTAAGGCGTCAGTCCCGCTTCGCGCAGCGGAACCTTGTCGAGGTCGAGTTCGATCCCGAGTCCGCCATGCGACGCCATCTCGCTCGACGACGACGTGAGTCCCGCCGCGCCCATGTCCTGGATCGCGACGATGGCGCCGGTCTTGCCGGCTTCCAGGCACGCTTCGATCAATAGTTTCTCGGTGAACGGATCTCCGACTTGCACCGCCGGGCGCTTGGCTTCGCTTTCCTTGTCGAACTCGGCCGACGCCATCGACGCTCCGTGAATTCCGTCGCGTCCGGTTGCAGAGCCAACGTAAAGCACTGGATTGCCCGGGCCGCGCGCCTTCGCGCTCATCATCTCGCCCTTGCGCACCAGCCCGAGGCAGAACGCATTGACCAGGATGTTGGCGTTGTACGCCGCGTCGAACATCACTTCGCCCGCGACTGTCGGCACGCCCACGCAGTTGCCATAGCCTCCGATTCCGCCGACCACGCCGCCGAGCAGGTAGCGGGTGCGGGGATGCTCGAAGGAACCGAACTTGAGCGAGTTCATGCTCGCCACCGGCCGCGCGCCCATCGTGAAAATATCGCGCAGGATTCCGCCGACTCCCGTCGCCGCGCCCTGGTACGGCTCGACGAACGAAGGATGGTTGTGGCTTTCGATTTTGAAGACCGCCGCCCATCCGTCGCCGACGTCGATTGCGCCGGCGTTCTCGCCCGGCCCCTGCACCACGAGTTCGCTCTTCGACGGCAGCTTTCTCAGATGACGGCGCGACGATTTGTACGAGCAGTGCTCCGACCACATCACGGAGAAAACGCCGAGCTCGGTGTAAGTCGGGGTGCGGCCGATGGTCTGTTCGATCTTGCGATACTCATCGGGCGCGAGTCCGTGCGCGCGGGCCTGCTCGAGATCGACTTTCGGCTCGCCGGGGATGGAAACGGGACGCTCGCTCATCTCGCGCTTCCTGCTATCGACTGAAATATCTTGAGCCCGTCCACCCCGCCGAGCATCGGTTCCACCGCATGCTCCGGATGCGGCATCAGGCCGAAGACGTTGAAGCGCTGATTGGCGACCCCCGCGATCGCGCGCATCGAGCCGTTGGGATTGGCGGCGTCGCTCTCGCGCCCATCGGCATCGACGTAGCGCAAAATCACCTGCCCGCGCTCTTCCATCTGGCGGATTTCATCTTCGGGCGCGACGTAGAGTCCTTCGCCATGCTTGATCGGAAGCCGGAGCAAATCGCCCTGCTTCGCCGCGCGCGTAAACGGCGTGCTCGCGTTCTCGACGCGCAGCCACACGCGCTGGCATATGAAGGAGAGCGAACGGTTGCGCGTGAGAGCGCCGGGCAGCAGATGCGCCTCGCACAGAATCTGAAAGCCGTTGCAGATGCCGATCACCAGCCCGCCGTCGGCGGCGAACTTCGCCACGCTCTTCATGATCGGCGAGAAACGCGCGATGGCGCCGGTGCGCAGATAGTCGCCGTAGCTGAACCCGCCCGGCAGCAGCACGCACTCGACGCCGCCGAGCGATTCGTCCTTGTGCCACAGCATTCGCGCGTCCTGGCCCATCACCTCCGCAATCGCATACAGCGAGTCGCCGTCGTCCAGCGAGCCGGGAAATCGCACGACGCCCCACTTCATTCGCCGTCCACCTCGAAGCGGTAGTCCTCGATCACGGGGTTGGCGAGCAGCGCCTCGCACATCTTTTTTGCTTCGTCGCGCGCCTCCGACGCGGTGCGCGCCTCGACTTCGAGCAGGATATATTTGCCGACTTTGACGCCCGAGACGTTTTTGAAGCCGAGACTTTGCAGCGAACTTTCAACCGCGCGGCCCTGCGGGTCGAGGATTCCCTTGCGGGGCGTCACGAACACTCTTACTTGCAACTCAAATCCTCGCCGGCGATTCGCATTTCATTGCCCTGAACTAAAGATGTTTCACGTGAAACATTTCCATCTAAACCCCAACAATGACGCCTGCCGCGGCCGTCAGTTCTCCACTCGGCGCAGCATCTCGTGATAGGCCTCCTCCACGCCGCCCAGGTCGTGGCGGAAGCGATCCTTGTCGAGTTTCTGCCGCGTGGCTTTGTCCCAGAAACGGCAGGTGTCGGGGCAGATTTCGTCGCCGAGCAGAATCTCGCCGTGATAGCGTCCGAATTCGAGCTTGAAATCGACCAGTATTACGCTGCGCTCGTCCAAAAATTTGCTCAGTATGCCATCGACCTTCAGCGCCATCGCATCGATTTGCTTGAGCTCTGCCACGGTGGCCCATCCAAACGCGATCGCATGCTCGCCGAGGATCATCGGATCGTGGAGCGCGTCTGATTTGTAGTAGTACTCGACGATCGGATGCGGGAGCGGTTCGCCTTCTTCGCGGCCGAGCCGCTTTGCCATCGAGCCCGCGACGAGATTACGCACGACGGTTTCGACCGGGATGATGTGCAAGCGCTTGCACAGCATCTCACGATCGTTCAAACGGCGGACGAAGTGCGTTCTCACGCCGTTCTTTTCGAGCAGCCTGAAGAACAGCTCCGACATCCGGTTGTTCACGACGCCCTTGTCCGCGATGGTGGCGCGCTTGGCGCCGTCGAACGCGGTCGCGTCGTCCTTGAAGTAGACGATGACGAGGTCGGGGTCGGGCGTGGAGTAAAGTTTCTTCGCCTTGCCCTCGTAAAACATTTCGAGTTTTTGCGGAGTTTTCGTTGTTTCCACGATGCGTTCTCCATTCGGGCAGCCCGGATTATCTCTACCTAATCATCTTACCGACCGGTCGCCTCAGGACAACGAAGCTCGGGGCCGATTGTCCACAAAGCTCCGCGTTTATGCACATCGAAGCGCGCGCGTGTGGATAGCGGATCTCACGGCTTGCGCGCGCGCGCTTTTTTCGGCGAATCCAAGTCCTTGAGACTGATCCTTCGCTTGCCGGGTGCCGGCGCCAGCGGCGGCTCATAGCCCTTCTTCGCCGAAGCGGCGTCCGATCCTTTTGCGGGCGGCGCGAATCGCTCGACCAGTTTCGCCGCCAGGCCGATGTAGCTGCGCGGATTCAACTCGCTGAGCGCACGCTGCGCACTGTCGTCCAGCGGGAGCGTCGCGATGAATTCCTCGATGACGCGCCGATCGATCCGCCGGCCGCGCGTCAGTTCCTTGAGCGTCTCGTATGGTTTCGGCAGCCCGTGGCGCCGCATGAGAGTCTGAATCGCCTCGGCGACGACCTCCCACGCCTGCTCGGCCTCGAGGTCCTCGGCAATGCGCCGCTCGTTGACCTCGACGCGCGCCAGACCGCGCTCCAGCGACTCCAGCGCGACGACCAGATGCCCGAAAGCCGTACCCATCGACCGCATCGCGGTGCTGTCCGTCAGATCGCGCTGCCATCGCGAGACCGGCAGCTTGGCCGCCAGGTGATCGAACAGCGCGCTCGCGATTCCAAGGTTGCCCTCGCAGTTTTCGAAGTCGATTGGATTGACCTTGTGCGGCATCACCGAGGAGCCGGTCTCGCCCGCGACGGCCTTTTGCGCGAAGTAACCGATCGAGATGTAGCTCCACATATCGCGGCAGAAGCCGAGCAGGATCGTGTCGATGCGCATCATGATCCCGAACAGCTCGGCGATAAAATCGTGGCTCTCGATCTGCGTGGTCAGCGGATTCCAGGTCAGACCGAGCCGCTCGACGAAATTGCGCGAGTGCGCGATCCAGTCAACCTCGGGATGGGCGAAGTGATGGGCGTTGAAGTTGCCGACCGCGCCGTTGAGCTTGCCGAGAAATTCCTGGCGGCGAAGCTGCGAGAGCTGGCGCGCCACGCGGGTCGCAAATATCGCCATCTCCTTGCCGACAGTCGTCGGCGACGCTTCCTGGCCGTGCGTCCGCGCAAGCATCGGGTGCGACTTGTAGCGATGCGCCAGCTTGATGATCGGCGCGTTCGCCGACTCCAGGCGCGGTGTCAGGTCGGTCGCCACGAACTCCTTCAGGATGAGCGCGTAGGCGAGGTTGTTGATGTCCTCGGACGTGCACGCGAAATGCACCATCTCGATCGGCAGCGCCCGGTCGATCGCGGCGACTCGCTCCTTGACAAAATACTCGACCGCCTTGACGTCGTGATTGGTGGTCGCCTCAAGTTGCTTGACGCGGCGCGCATCGTCGAGCGCAAAGTCCTCGTAAACGGCTCGGAGCTTTTTCGCAGTCGCGGCGGGGATCGGTTTCAGCGCGCTGATCGCGGGATGCCCGGCCAGCGACAGATACCATTCGACCTCGACGCGAACGCGGTAGCGAATCAGGGCGAACTCGCTGAAGTATGCCTCCAACGCCCGGGTGCGCGCGCGGTAGCGGCCGTCGATCGGCGTCACCGCGGTCAATCCCGCGTCGGTCTCGGCAGGTTTGTCTTTCACTCTTTCACTGCGTGCTGATGAAACTAAATTACGTGGGATTGCCCGCGCAATCGAGGGGGGCGTCGCCTGCGTTCAGCGGCCGGTGTGTCCGAAGCCGCCGGGGCCGCGCACGCTCGGCGCCAGTTCATCGACCTCGACGATGTCAGCGCGAATGACCGGCGAGATGATGAGTTGGGCGATTCGATCGCCGGGTTTAATCAGGATCGGTTGCTCGCCCAAATTCACAAGTAATACTTTAACTTCCCCGCGATAGTCCGCGTCGATGGTTCCCGGCGAGTTGATGAGCGCGAGTCCCTCTTCCAGTGCGCGGCCGCTGCGCGGCCGCACCTGCCCCTCGTAGCCGACCGGAATCTCGACGGCGATGCCGGTTGGAACGGCGCGCCGCTCGCGCGGCGCCATCTCGATTGGGCCGCCGATGTCGGCCATCAGATCGATCCCGGCGGCATGCTCGCTATGGTAGGCGGGAATCGGCAGCGCACTTTTGCGCAGCCGCGCAATTTTCACAGTCGGTCGCATCGTTCCAATCTCGTATGGCGAATTGGCCGCACGATAGCAAGCGGCGTCGCGCGGCTGCATTCTCACCCGCGCCCGAGGCGGGTAAGAAGTCGGGCGGAACGCTACATCCTAACTCGGGAGAGGTATAAAGTGGGATAGTTTTCCTGCCTCGGGTCGCCCGCGAAGAAATTGAGACACGATTCGCCTGAACTCTCCGCTTCCAAGCGCCAGGCGGATTTCGGTTTCCAATACATTGCTCTTTGCTGCGTTACAGGAACCACAGATCAACTGGTAATTTGCCCAGGACGTATCTCCGAAGAGCGAGTAAGGCCACATGTGATCCCCTTGGAGGTAATTGATGTCCCTGTGATCGAACCTGCGACTGCAAAGGGGGCATTCATAACTAACAACGCCATCCTCGTCGCGACTTGCCATTCGTCGAAACCAAACATCTTTCCAGCCAGGCGGAAAGTCGCGTGATACGGGGTCGCACTTTATGAACTGGGGAGCGTCACCTACTTTCGAGCGATCAGTTGGCATATCTCACCCGTGGCGAGAATTTGTTTCTTCTGGCCAGGCCACTTTCCCTTGGCAATAGGATACGCCTGGCCGATGTCTCGCTCGATCGCGGTCGGACCCTGGGTAAGGAAAATCTAGATGAGCTCCCACTGTTTTTCTTCCGTGATCTTCTCCGGTGTCCCCCAGACTTGCGTGGCGGCAGCGATAAACAGCGCAATCTTGGTCGAGGAGTTTGTCCCGATGCGAGCGACCTTTTGTTGCTTGATCGTGTTGAACCACAACTCGAAGGATCCGAACCAGTCCTTAAGCGTTTGCAAACTCGGCAGGAGCTTGGGCGCGTCCTCCGGGTGGAGAGTTTCGTGTTGCATTTGGGCGGCGTATAAATCCAAGACCGAAATTGTGGTTCTATCGTACCGTAGCCCGAGACGGTTCTGGAGCGCGTCACTCGCGAGCAGCTCATCGACCTTCTGTACGTCTCGGGCGATCGCGTAGTAGAGAAACATCTGCGACGGTGCTTGTCCGGCCGCTTGAGCGCTATCGATCCACCAATCTTTCCAGGCACTTGGATCTTTCCAGGGGTGATCGAGGCCGTACTTCTCCTTAGCGGCCTTAATCATGCGGGTTGCCCCTTCGCGACCTGTATCGAAGACCCCAGCGAGGCGAATGAAGTAAACGCGATCGCATTGACCGAAGATCGCGAGACGGAGGTCGTGGGGGCTGAGTGGCGTGCCGGCTTCGTTGATGCGGCGAAAGATCTCAAGCCGGAGACCCAGGTCAAGATTCGTAGGTAGAACGAGTAGGTTGAGTACATAGTACCTTATCGATCTCTGAATGGGCTCAGGTAGCTCAGCGAATCGTCGGCCTTGGATTACAGGGCCGACATTGCTCGCATATTCAACTTCGTCTTCGGTAGCGAGGTCAAAGGATCCGTTGACGAAATCCCGGATGGTCGCAAGGCGCTGCTGGCCATCGACAACCTCCGACTTCTCCAACCCAGTGTTGGGATTTGTTTCAGGGTAAAGGATCAGCGGGGGTACGGTCATATTGTTGATTAGCGAGTCTACAAAGAGGGATTTTTTGGCCAAGTCCCATTCCGACGAGTCACGCTGGTAGTCGGGAATGAAAATCGTGCCGTCCGCAAGCTGGTCCATCAAGGATCCGACGTTAGGTGACCGGGATGTCGTCGCTCCCTTGACTCGGGGTTGAAACGTGCCTGTCAGTACGTTTGCCATAGCGTCCTCCGATTTCGGTTCAGCCGGAACTTCGTGTTAGCGGAACTGCGCCTCCTCTCACGTAGAGCTACGCGAGGGGGGCGAAGACGTCGCGGCCGATTTTGCGGCCCTTCAAATCGCCAAGCAGAACCATCGCGAGCTTGTCCGGCTGGAACCATGACGACGCCAGTTCGACGATATTGTCGTTGGTGACGGCCTCGATCCCCACTGACAGCTCATCGAGCGACACATCGCGGCGGAAGTAAATCTCATTGCGCGCGAGCCGATTCATGCGGCTGTCGGTGGATTCCATCCCGAGCAGCATGTTGCCCTGAAGCTGGCTCTTGGCGCGCGCAAGCTCGGCCGGCTCGAGGCCGTCGCGCTCGACTTTGCGAAGCTCGGCGACGGTGACTTCGAGCACTTCATCGACCCACTCCGGATTGGTGCCTGCATAAACGCCGAAGTAGCCCGAATCGATGAAGGACGAAATGAACGAGTAGATGCTGTAAACGCGGCCGCGCTTCTCGCGCACTTCCTGGAACAGCCGCGACGACATCCCGCCGCCAAGCGCGGTGTTGAGCACGTAGGCTGCGTATCGGAGCCGATGCGATTGGCTGATGCCGGGGCCGCCGATGCAGATATGCGCCTGCTCGAGCTTCTTTTCCCGGTTCAGCACCAGCGGCCGGTCAACCGGCGGCGAGAATTTCTCGACCTTGCCGTCACCGGCGACGCCGCCGAACAGCCCCGCGCATTTCGCGCTGAGACGCTCGTGCTCGACCTGGCCGGCAGCGGCGATAAAGACGCGGCTGGAGCGGTAGCGCGCCGCCATGAACGAAGTCAGCTGCTCGCGGTCTATTTTCTTTACCGTCTCGGCCGAGCCGAAAATCGGCAACGCGAGCGGGTGACCCTTCCAGAAATTTTCGGCGAACAGGTCGTGGATGAAATCGTCGGGAGTGTCCTCGGCCTGCGAGATTTCCTGCAAGACAACCTGGCGCTCGCGCTCTATTTCGGCGGGATCGAAAACCGACTCGAGAAAAATGTCCGCGAGCACCTCGGTCGCCATCTCGAGGTCCTTGCCGAGCACCTTGGCGTAGTAACAGGTGTACTCCTTGCCGGTGAAGGCGTTGAGCACGCCGCCGACGGCGTCGAAGGCCTCGGCGATTTGCGCGGCGGTGCGCTTCTTGGTGCCCTTGAAGAGCAGATGCTCGATGAAATGCGAGGTGCCGTTTTCGGCCGGCTCCTCGTAGCGCGAGCCGTTCTCAACCCAAATCCCAATCGACGACGACACCACTTGCGGCATCGCCTCGGTCAGAATCCGCACGCCGTTCCCGATAACGCTCTTTTGAATCATTCGCCGGTTACTTATCCTTGCCTGGTTCCTGCTCGGCCTCGCGCATCGACAGCCGGATCTTGCCGCTGCGATCGACGTCGAGCACCTTCACGTTGATCTCGTCGCCCTCGTGCAGCACGTCCTCAACGCGGCGGATGCGCTCGTTGGAAATTTGCGAGATGTGGAGCAGGCCGTCGGTCCCCGGCATTATCTCGACGAAGGCGCCGAACTCGACGATCTTGCGGACCGTGCCGTGATAGATTTTGCCGACTTCGGGCTCGGCGGTGATCGCCTGGATCATGCTGATCGCTTTTTCCATCGCGACCCCGTCTGCCGACGCGATCAGCACCGTGCCGTCGTCCTCGATATCGATCTTGCAGCCGGTCTGCTCGACCAGTCCGCGGATGACCTTGCCGCCCGGGCCGATCACTTCGCGAATCTTGTCAGGCTTGATGTGCAGCGTGACGATTCGCGGCGCGTAGCTGGAGACGTCCTTGCGCGGCGTGGGCATCGCCTTCTCCATCACGCCGAGGATGAACAAGCGAGCGTCGCGCGCCTGATGGAGCGCCTGGCGCATAATGTCCTTGGAGACGCCGCCGGCCTTGTTGTCCATCTGGATCGCGGTGATGCCGGCCTTGGTGCCGGCGACCTTGAAGTCCATGTCGCCGAGATGGTCCTCGTCGCCCAGGATGTCGGTGAGCACGCGGACCTTGTCGCCTTCCTTGACCAGGCCCATCGCGATTCCCGCGACCGCGGATTTGGTGGGCACGCCCGCGTCCATCAACGCCAGGCTGCCGCCGCATACCGTCGCCATCGAGGAGCTGCCGTTGGACTCGAGCACGTCCGACACGACGCGAATCGTGTACGGAAAGTCGTCTTCACCGGGAAGTATTGGCGCGAGCGCGCGTTCGGCGAGCGCGCCGTGGCCGATTTCGCGCCGTGACGGAGCGCGCAGAAACTTCACCTCGCCGGTCGAGAATGGCGGGAAGTTGTAATGCAGCATGAACTTCTTGAAACGCTCGCCGAGCAGCGCGTCGATCTTCTGCTCATCGGATGACGTGCCGAGCGTGACGGTCGCGAGCGCCTGGGTCTCGCCGCGCGTGAACACGGCGGAGCCATGGGTGCGTGGGAGGACCTGCACGTCGGCGCTTACATCGCGGATGTCGGTGGACTTGCGATCGTCGATTCGCTTGTCGTCGTCGAGGATCGCCATCCGAACCCGCGTGCGCACGAGGTGGTCGCAGGCGTCGATGATTTCCTTGGCGCGCTCGGTAAACTTCTCGCCGAGCGCCGCCACGACAAAGTCGCTGACCGCGTACAGCGCCGCGGCGCGCTCTTTCTTGCCCTTGGTGGCGAGAGCTTTCTCGATTCTGTCGCCGATGCTTCTTTCGACCGCCGCCAGCAGCGCCGCATCGCGTTCCTTGGCGGCGAATTCGCGCTTGGGTTTGCCCGCGCGGCGCCGCAGTTCTTCCTGCATCGCAAAAATCGGCTGCATCGCCTCATGCGCCGCGAACAGCGCTTCCAGGATCGCCTCTTCGTCAACGACCCGCGCGCCGCCCTCGAGCATCATGATCGACTCGGGGTTGGCCGCGACGACCAGCGAGACGTCGCTTCCCTCAAGTTCCGTGTGGGTGGGATTGACCACAATTTTGCCGTCCACCCGGCCCATCCGAACCGACGCAACCGGGCCTTTGTGGGGAATGTCGGAGACCAGCAGCGCAGCCGAGGCCGCGATCAGCGAGAGCATGTCGGGATCGTTGTCACGATCGGCGGACAGCACGGTCACGATGATTTGGGTTTCGCAATCGTAGCCCTTGGGAAACAGCGGACGCATCGATCGGTCGATCAAGCGCGAGGTCAGAGTCTCCTTTTCGGAGGCGCGCCCTTCCCTTTTGAAGAAGCCGCCGGGAATTTTGCCGGCTGCGAACGTCTTCTCGACGTAATCCACCGTGAGCGGCAGAAAGTCCATGTTGGGCCGCGCTTGATACTGCGAGACCGCAGTCGCGAGCACGACGGTTTCGCCGTAGGTCGCGAGCACACTGCCGTGCGCCTGCCGGGCCAGGCGGCCGGTTTCGAGCGAGAGCTTGCGGCCCGCAAAATCAATTTCGAGTTTTTCGTACATGAATGACACCTGAGGGAGGACTGAGGCCGTGCGACGATTGCGGTTGCCCGCGAGGCGCCACAGGGGACGCGCCTTGGGACACTGCCGGGTGGCAGGCCAAGGCCCGCGCGCCCGAAAGTTGCGGGCGGCGCGGCAGAATATGTCCGGCCTATCTCCGGATGCCCAGCTTTTCGATCAGCCCTTTGTAGCGCGAAAAGTCGCGCGAATGCAGGTAATCAAGGAGCCGGCGACGCTTGCCGACCAGTCGCAACAGTCCACGGCGCGTGTGATGGTCCTTCTTGTGCGCCGCGAGATGCTCGGTCAACTGGTCGATCCGGGCCGAGAGTAGCGCGACCTGAACTTCAGGCGAGCCACTGTCATTGGTGGTTCGAGCGTTGGCTTGGATGACTTCCCGTTTACGGGCCGATGGAAGAGGCATTCGGAGTTCTTACTTTCCCTTTTTCCTTTATCTGTAGCCGACCAAATTAACAGAGCGGGTCAGCGGAGTAAAGGCGGGCTCATTTCGAGTGAGTTCAGGCCTCGGTGGCTTCCGGATTGAAAATTCGCTCGACTATCGCCGTTACCCGGGAGGTCGCCCGCGCAACTGCAGTCAGCTCCCCGCTCTGCGATATCACCTTGAACAGCGGTCCGCCGGGTGGAACCTGGGAGTCGAGCGCGCGCGAGTCGCCGTTGCGCAGCCGTTTCTCGGCGGCGCCATCGACGACAAGCTCAGGGATGCCGACGAGCGCGTCGCGAAGAGAAATCAGGCGGGGCGGCAGCGCCCCGGAATCGAGGGCTGCGAGGATGTCGGCAAGCGCCATCGCGTCGGCAATCGAAAAAGCGCCGTTGCGCGTCCGGCGGAGTTCCTCGAGATGCGCGACTGTCCCGAGCGCCACACCGATATCGCGCGCCAGCGCGCGCGCATAAGTGCCCGGCGAGCATGTCGCGACGAATCGAATCGCGTCGGGCGCCTCGCATTTGAGATCGAGACGCTTGATCTCGACACTGCGTTTTTCGGGCGGCGCAACGTCGTCGCCGCGGCGCGCGAGCCGGTAGAGCGGCACGCCGGCGCGTTTGATCGCGGAGAACACGGGAGGAACCTGCTCGATCGCGCCGGTGAACTGCGCGGTGACCTGCGCAATTTTTTCAGCGGAGATGGCGGGCACGTCGGCGCGGCGAACGACGGCGCCATCGCGATCGAGCGTGTCGGTCTCGACGCCCAGCCGGATCAGGCCCGCGTACTCCTTGTCGCCGCCGTCGATGAACGGCGCGAGCTTGGTCGCCTCGCCGATCATGATCGGCAGCAGTCCGGTCGCGAAAGGATCGAGCGTGCCGAGATGTCCCACGCGGGCCGGCTTGACGCGCGATTTGACGCGGCGCACCACCTCCGCCGACGAGATTCCGGCGGGTTTATCTACCAGCACAATTGCGTTCATGGGGAGATCCCTGACCTTATCCGCTCGCCAGGCGCTGAACAAATCGTCGCGCGAGCTCTTTGTCCTCCCTCGATTGAGAGCGAAAGGGAACTGGAGAGAAAAGTGACAATCGTGCTCAGTCTTTGGGCGCGGATTGCTTGAGCAGCGCGTCGATGCGGGCGGCGCGCTCGAGTGCGGGGTCGAATTCGAAATCCAGCTCGGGCGTGTATCTAAGCCCCAGCGATTTGCCTATCTCGCGGCGGATGAAGCCGCTGGCGCTCCTGAAGCCGGCGATCGCGGCGGGCGCGCGCACGGAACCCTCCAGATGCGAGAAATAGACGCGGCCGTGGCGCAAGTCGTCGTCCATCCTGACGCCGGTCAGCGTGATGCCGCGCAGGCGCGGATCGCGCAGATCGCGGACCAGCAGCCCGGACAGCTCTCTCAAGATCGCCTCGGCGACGCGCTCCGGTCTCCGACCTTCAGCCAATGTTCTTCCCCGGTGTCACGAGAGCCGCGCGCCTGACGCGGCGTCGTTGTCAGTAGTTTTCTCGGTCTCAGTAGTTGATGATTTCGAGCTGCTCTTCGCCGAGCGGGACCAACCCCATCGAATCGATAAAGTTCACAACCTCGCGCAGCGCCCGGTCCACGAACGCGCGATCGCTGCCGAGCTGCGCGATGCCCAACTCGGCGCGCTGCCACATGTCGTGGTTGTCGGACTCGGCGATCGAGACGTTGAACTTGTTGCGGACGCGATCCTTGATCGCGCGCAGCACCTGTCGCTTGCCCTTGAGCGAATGATTCTCCGGCAAAAACAGGGTCAGCCGCATGATGCCGATGACCATGATGATACGCCCCCTTCCCCAACGCGCCGCCCGCAGCGGCCGCGCACGCTAAGGCTGAAGCTGTTTTTCGACGGCCGCCTGACCGCGCACGGTCTCGGGCTTGGGCGCGGCGAGCTTGCGCAGAATCGCTTCCATCTCGAAAGCTTCGATGATGTCGTCGGGCTTCACGTCGTTGAAATTTTCGAGCGCGATACCGCATTCGTAGCCCTGCGCGACTTCGCGCACGTCGTCCTTGAAGCGCTTGAGCGTGGCGAGCTTGCCTTCCCATACCGGGCGGCCGTCGCGGACCAGCCGCGCACGCGCGCTGCGCACAATCTTGCCGTCGAGGACCATGCATCCCGCGACGGTGGCGCCGGGCACGTTGAAAATCTTGCGGACTTCGGCGCGGCCGAGCGCTTTTTCGCGGTAGGTCGGCGCGAGCAGGCCTTCCATCGCCTCGCGCATGTCGTTGATCGCTTCGTAGATGACAGTGTAGAGGCGAATCTCGACGCCTTCTTTCTCCGCGAGGCTGGCAGCCTTCGGCTCGGGACGGATATTGAAGCCGATGATGATGGCTTTGGAAGCCGACGCGAGCGTAACGTCGGTCTCCGAAATCGCGCCCGCCGAGCTGTGGATCACCTCGAGCTTGACTTCCTCGGTGGAAAGCCGCGAGAGCGCGTCGCCAAGCGCCTCGACCGAACCCTGCACGTCGCCCTTGAGAATGACTTTGAGTTCCTTGACCTCGCCCGCCGCCAGACGCTGGCTCAAGTCTTCGAGCGAGATGCGGCTGGTCTTGGCGAGTTCGCCTTCGCGCTGCTTGGAGCGGCGATACTCGGCGACCTGGCGCGCCTTCGATTCCTCGACCACCACAGTGAACACAGTGCCGGGCTCGGGAACGCTGGAGAGGCCGAAAATCTCGACCGGAGTGGACGGACCTGCCTCGGTAAGACGCTGGCCGAGATAATCCTGCATCGCGCGCACGCGGCCGTACGAGACGCCGCTGACGAATGGATCGCCCTGATGCAGCGTGCCTTCCTGGATGAGCACGGTGGCGACCGGGCCGCGGCCGCGGTCGAGCTGCGACTCGATGATCGTGCCACGCGCGGCGCGCGCCGGATTGGCCTTCAGCTCCATCACGTCGGCCTGCAGCAGGATCATCTCGAGCAGCTTGTCGATTCCCTCACCGGTGCGTGCCGAGACCGGCACGATGATGGTGTCGCCGCCGTAGTCTTCGGGCACCAGCCCGACCTGGGTCAGGCGCTGCTTGACGTTGTCGATATTGGCGTCGGGCAGATCGATTTTGTTGATCGCGACGACTATGGGAACGTTGGCGGCGCGAGCGTGATTGATGGCCTCCTGCGTCTGCGGCATCACGCCCTCGTTGGCGGCGACCACCAGCACGACGATGTCGGTGACTTTGGCGCCGCGCGCGCGCATCGCAGTGAACGCCTCATGGCCGGGAGTATCGACGAACGCGATCTTCCGTCCATTGGCCTCGACCGTGTAGGCGCCGATGTGCTGCGTGATTCCGCCGAACTCGCGCGCCGTCACGTTGGTGTGGCGAATCGCGTCGAGCAGCGAGGTCTTGCCGTGATCGACGTGGCCCATCACCGTGACGACCGGCGGGCGCGTGACGCTTTCGCCCACCACGGCTTCCTCGGGCGCCTCTTCGATGGCGGATTCCGCGTCGAAGGAAACGTTCTCGACGCTGTAGCCGAACTCGCCGGCCAGCAACGTGGCGGTGTCCACGTCGAGCACCTGGTTCAGCGTCGCCATCTGGCCGAGTTCCATCAACTTCTTGATCAGGTCACCGGCCTTGACACCCATCGAGCGGCCAAGATCGCCGACCGTTACACCCTCGGTGATTCGAACCACGCGTTTGGAGGCCTTGGGCGTGGTGATCTCGGTTTTTCGCTGTTCCTTGCCGGGCAGCGCGCGGCGCTTTTTGGGCACCCGCAGCCCGCGCATCTCGCGCTCGGCGGCGAGATCGGTGCTGCCCTTCTTGACGACTTTCTTTTTCTTTATTCCGCGTCCGCCACCGGGCTTGGCCACTTGATCGGGCGGAAGTTGCGGCATCGCTTCCGCCGATTGCGGCTGCTGTTGTTGCGGAGCGAAGCGTCCTGTCAGTCCCGGCCGCGCACTCGGCGCGCCCGCTGCCGTACGCGAACCGGGCGACGCGGGACGTGCCGGAGGCGCCTTGAGCCTGAGATCGATCTTGCCAAGGACCCTGGGTCCCTTCTGTCCGTCGTCGAGCGTCGGGCCGGTCTGAGAGCCGCGAGTCAGATTGATCGAGCCACGCTCCGCCGATTCCGCCGGGCGCACACGATCGGTGCGATAACCGAAGCGCGACGAGGGCGCCCGCGGCGGCGCTTCGGGCGCGGCCGCGGCCTCGGCAATGACGGTCGGGTGCTTCGGATGCTCAGGTACGGGAGCAATCTGAGGCTCGGGCTCAGGCTCCATTTTTTCAATATGAACGGCAGCCTCGGGCGGATGAGCCTCGTAGTCGGCCTCGCCAATCTCCTCGATTTCAGGCTCCGGCCTGATGGCGACCGTCTCGGGCGCGCGATGCGGCTCGGCGAATGGAGCCTCCGCATAATGCTCCGAGTCAAACATAACCGGCGTCTCTGCCTCTGCGCCGTGTGAATCGCCGAGAAACGGCGACACGAACGAGTCGCCGCGGGTCTCTTCGACTTCGAAATGGAAAGGCGCCTCTGCTGCACCGGTGGCTTGGCCGGGCTCGGCATGACGCCGGCGCATCACGGTGGCATTGAGGCGCTTTTCGAGAATTTTTCCGCTGCTCGTTTCGAGCACGGTTTCGCGGCGCAGGATCGACGCGCGATGCGCCTGCTCGTCAAGATCGCCCTTGAGCCGGTCCGCCTCTTCGAGCGAGAGAAGACTGGACTCGGACTGCGTATGCCCAAGCTTCAGGCGGGCGCATCCGGCGAGCAAATCCTCGACCGGAAATCCCCATTCAGTTGCAAGAGTTTTGATCCGCTTTCGCGCCATCTTACTTATACTATTCGACCTTTGAGTTTCTATCCAGTCGGAGTTTAATTGCCGCCGCTATCTGGAGCCGCTCGGGACGTTCTATTTTCCGCCGGAGCGCGCGAAATTCCTTAACTTTTGAACTGATGAACCGCTCGGCGCATTCAAGCGTCGGATGCAAATAGCCGCCGCGCCCGGCGCGTCGCGCCTCGAAGTCCACTTCGACATGCCCATTGACGACCGCAATCCGCACCATCGCCGCCTTCACATCCTGCGCGAGGCATCCAACACACGTACGCCGGGCCCCGTGAAAAAGTGAAAAATTACTTTTCTCCTGCATCTTCAGTGGCGGCCGGCGCAGATTCCACCGCGATCGTTTCGGAGGCCGCCTCGGCGCCTTCCGCTTCCGTGGCTGCCAACGCAGCTTCCGCCGCAGCAATCTCTGCCGCCTCGGCGGCTGCCGCCGCCTTTGCTTCGGCCGCGATCTTCTTGTTCGCGACGTGCTCGCGCGCCGCGTTGATTATCTGGATGGCGCGCTCGGCGCTGATTCCCTCGACGTCGAACGCCGTCTCGTCCGCCTCCGCCAGTTGCTCGGACGAGCGAAATCCCCACTGGTAGAGCAGTTCCGCGTTGATATCGCCGATGCCCGGGATTGCGTTGAGCGACGCGCGCGCCGAGCGAGCCTCTTCTTCGGCCTCCGCCTCGCTGCGCACGTCGAGCTTCCATCCGGTGAGGCGATGCGCCAGGCGCACGTTCTGCCCGCGCTTGCCAATCGCCAGCGACAGTTGATCGTCGGGCACGATCACCTCCATCGCGTGCTCGTCCTCGTCGATGATCACCTTGGAGACCTTGGCCGGCGCCAGCGCGCGGCACACCAGCTCGGCCTGGTCGTCAGTCCATGGCACGATGTCGATTTTTTCGCCGCGCAGCTCCTGCACCACCGATTGCACGCGGGTGCCCTTCATCCCGACGCACGCGCCGACCGGATCGACGTTCGAATCCTTGGAATAGACCGCCACCTTGGCGCGTCCGCCGGGCTCGCGCGCGCTCTGGCGAATTTCGACGATGCCCTCGTAAATTTCCGGCACCTCCTGCTCGAACAGCTTCATCAGGAAGTCGTTCGAGGTGCGCGAGAGCACGATCGAAAGTCCCTTCTCCGACAGATCGACGTCTAAAATCAGCGCGCGGATGCGATCGCCCTGGCGATAGCGCTCGTGGGGGATCTGCTCCTTCTCGGGCAGGATCGCCTCGGTGCGGCCGAGATTGACGATCATGTTCTTGCGCTCGAAGCGCTGCACGATTCCCGAAACGACTTCCTGCTTGCGATCCTTGAACTCGTTGAAAATCTGTTTGCGCTCGGCGTCGCGAATATGCTGGATGAGATTTTGCTTGGCCGCCTGCGCCGCTATGCGGCCCATCGTGGCGGTGTCGAGCTTGATCAAAATTTCGTCGCCGACTTCCGCCTCGGGATCGTACTTCGCGCGCGCCTCCGCCACGTCGGTTTCGGCGGCGGCGTTGGCCACTTTTTCGACCACCGTCTTGATCTCGAACAGCTCGATTTCGCCGAGTTCGGGGTTGAACCGCGACTCGATATTGCGGTCCGGCCCGAACGTGCGCCGCGCCGCCGAATGCATCATCTCCTCGACCGCGTTGATCACGATCGTTTTGTCGATGCCTTTTTCCTTGGAGACCTGCTCGATTACCCGGTTCAGATCGACCTGCATACCGCCTCCCCGGGGCGCGGACAGAGTGGTGGCGCGCCAGTTATTTTTGTTGCTCCGCCTGAACGGGAGCCCGTGCGTCTATTTGTCAATTGCGTCTATTTGTCAAAATCGTATTCGTAATTCGCTCCCGACATCTCGTCGAAACCAATCGCGTGGCGCTTGCGGCTCGTCTCATCGTCAAGCTCGATTCCACTTTGACCGACCGACACCAGCCTGCCCACGAACGACTTCTGCCCATCGCGCGCACGATGCGTTCGTACCTTCACCCGTTCACCCTTGACCGCCTCGAAATGCTCCAGCTTGCGCAGCGGCCGGTTGATTCCCGGCGACGCGACCTCCAGCGTGTAGCGGCCCTCGACCGGGTCGTACACGTCGAGCAAATCGCCCAGCGTCGGGCTCAACTTCTCCAGATCGCTGAGCGCAATTCCGCCACCCGGCTTGTCGACCAGCAGCCGCAGCAGCGAATTTCGCGTGCCCTTGCGAAAATCCACCGACACCAGTTCATAACCCTGGCGTTCGATGTGCGGCTCGAGCAGCTCGACCACCTTTTCCGCGGTCGGATGAAGCCTCAGGGCCGCCATCTGCTCTCACCTCTCGCTCGCTGCGGCCGTCGGAGTCGGCTTTATGTGACGAAACCGAAAACCTTTTTTGCTGCACCAACAAAAAAGTGGGCACGCGCCCACTTCACGTCGGCAGGATACCACTACAGCCAACCTGTCAGCAAGGCACGGCCCAGCCGCCGCACCCTTTGCCGCTGCGGCAAGCATTTTTCGTAACATTCCGCTAACATCCCCCTCTCGATGCACGAGCTGATCGACCTCAACTCACCCGCCCTGGGATTCCTGCTCGCGCTGGCGATCGGATTCCTGGTCGGCCGTACGCGAGAACCCGGACCCGGCGGTCCGGCGCGTCCGGGGATGCGCGATTTCCTGATAATCGCGCTGCTCGGTGCGGTCGCGGGCCACGTCGGCAACGCGGCGATCACGATCGCATTGTTCGCCGGCATGATCGGCACTCTGCTCGTGATGCGCGCGCAGCATCCGGAGCGCAGCGGAATCACCACCGAGCTCGCCGCCGTCGCGACCTTCGCCCTGGCTGACCTGTGCCTTACGTCGGACCGTCAGTTCGGCGCCGGGCTCGGAATCGTGCTCGCGCTGATTCTGGCGGAGCGCGATCAGCTTCGCCACTTTGTGCGCGACGCGATCTCCGACCGCGAATACATCGACACGCTGAGTTTTCTCGGCCTGATTTTCATCATCTATCCACTGCTGCCGGCCGGCAGCTACGGACCATTCGGATTTTTCGAGCCGCGCAAAATCTGGCTATTCATAATCCTCGTATCCGGCGTCTCATATGTCGGCTATTTCCTGACCAAGTTTACCGGGAACGAGCGCGGCGAATTACTCACTGCGATAGTTGGCGCTATCGCCTCGACGACCGCCTATACCGCCGGGATCTCGCGCGCAGTCGCCACCGCGCCGAAGTCTGCCGTGTCGGCGGCCCGCTACTCGCTGATAGCCAATTCGATACTATTCCCGCGGATGCTGCTACTCGTTGCAGTGGTCAGCCCGGCGCTCGCGATCGCGGCAATCCCTGCTTTCGCTGCGATGATGCTCGCGGGTTTCGCCGCCGCCGCGATACTGGCCCCTGCGCCATTGAAAAAAGGTAACACGCTCGCGGATTCCACTTTCCGCAACCCGTTTTCGATCCGCCCCGCGCTCGAGTTCGGCGTGGGATTCACCGTCGTGCTGCTGATTACCCGCGTCGCCAAACATTACGCGGGATACGGCGGCCAGATGCTGGTTTCGGCGATCAGCGGAGTGGTGGACGTCGATGCGATCTCGCTGACGCTGGCGTCTTTCGTTCAGGCAGGCACCAGCGCGCCGCGCGACGCTGTGATCGGGCTCACGCTGGCGGCCGGTGTCAACGCGATCTTCAAGTCCGCCGTGGCCGAGACCAGCCATCAGCCGGCCTTCTATCTGCGCCTGATGGCGGGGTTCGTGATCATGTTCGCAGTCGGCGCGGCAGCAATAGTCATTATCAATCCCGCCAGCGTCACCGAACTAGTAAGTCATCTGCAAGTGAACTGACTATTCCGACCCGCCCCGATTGCTCCGCTGCCCCACATGGGAAGAGGTTAGCCCCGCATCGATCACCACTTCATTCCATCATCCCGGCTCCTTCCGTCATCCCGACCGAAGCGGAGGGACCCCTGACCGTGGCGACGGCAGCGCAGTATTAAGACGTTGGCAGGGGCTGCGCCCGCCAACGGCGGGCGGCCTTAACATTGGGTGCAGGGGTCACCCCTGCGGTGCAGGGCTCAGCCCTGCTCACCCCTGCCCTGCTTATTTCTTCTTGGCGGCCTTGCCGGTTCCCGACAGCCCCACGCTCTGCGGCTCGCCGATCACGTTGTCAACAATCTTCAGGCTTCCAGTCTGCCGCGTCGTGTCCGCCGGCGTGAAGGTCACCGATACCTTGCAACTCTTGCCGGGCTCGAGCGTTTCTTTGCATTCCGACTTGACCGCGAACACCGGCGGCGACGCGCTCTCGCTCTCGATGGTCACCGCCAGACCTGTTTTCTTCTTACCCGCGTTCTCGATCGTGACCGTCTTGGCCTTGCTGGTAGTTCCGACTTTCACCTTATCTCCGAATGCGATCGAACTGGGACTGATAGTCAGCTTCTCCGAGATCGGTGTCGCAGGCGGCTGGATGGCGATAAACTGTGGATCAAACAGTTCTGTCACTGGACCGCTGATGGTGGCGGTGGGGGCCACGCTGTACGTCGCCGGCGGGCCGGCGATCCATCCGGAGCCTCCCAGCGCCGGATAGGCAAACACGCTAGGTGGGATCCCGTTGTAGGGGTTGCCTTCATCCGCCACATAGATGTTGCCGATGGAATCCAGCGCGATGCCATCTGGGCCATACAGGCCGGTGTCAGGTCCACTGATGGTGGCGATAGGGGCGATGTTGACCGGCCTGGTGCTGCTTCCCAGCGGCGGATAGACCAACACGCTGGCGGCGTACAAGTCCGCCACATAGATGTTGCCGCTGGAATCGAACGCGATGCCGTATGGTGCCCTCAAGCCGGTGTTGGGCCCGGTGAGGATGGCGGTGGGGGCGACATTGCCGGTGCTCCCCGCCGAATAGACTAACACGGTGCCGCTGTAAAACTCCGCCACATAGATGTTGCCGCTGGAATCCAACGCGATCCTGATCCCGAAGCTCAGGCCGGTCTTGCTCCCGGTGATGGTGGCGATGGGGGCCTTATTGATTGGCCCAATCCTTCTTCCTAGCTTCGGATATACAATCACTTTGGCGGCGGTCGCGGGGAACGCTTCGGGGTCGCCATTGTCGGCCACATAGATTTTGCCGCTGGAATCCACCGCGACGCCGGCTGGTTGGATCAGGCCGGTGCTGCTCCCGCTAATGGCGGCGATGGGGGCGACATTGGCGTTGCTCCCGGCCGGATAGACAAACACGCTGGGGGCGACGCCGGCTTCGCCGTAAACGCCGAAACAGGCAGGGCAGTCCCCAACATAGATTTTGCCGCTGGAATCCAGCGCGATGCCTCGTGGGGCGGTCAGGCCGGTGGTCATGGTCGTGCTGATGGCGGCGATCGGGGTCTCGTTGAGCGTCCCGGTGCTGCTTCCCACCGCCGAATAGACAAACACGCTATTGATGTCCGTCACATAGATGTTGCCGCTGGAATCCAGCGCGATGCTTTCTAGGTCTTTGTTGCTCCCGCTGATGGTGGCGGTGGGGGCCTCGTTGCCGTCGCTCCCCGCCGAATAGACAAACACCATCCCGGCGCCTTTATCGGGCACATAGATGTTGCGGCTGGAATCCAGCGCGATGCCGGATGGGGAGATCAGGCCGGTGTTGCTCCCGCCGATGATGGCGGTGGGGGCGGCGTCGCCTTTGGTCCCCTTGGCATAAATGGTGATGGTGTTGTTGCAGATGTTGGCGGCGTAAATCTTCCCACTCGCATCAATGGCCACGAATTCCGGCTCGGCGAGGCCGGTGGGTGCCGGGGCCAGCGGGGACACATCGCCATTGCTCCTGGCGGCATAAGCCGTCACGGCGCCGGTGCAATAGTCCGTAACTAAGAACGTCGGGATGGGGTCCGCGCTATAGGCGCGGCCTGAAAAACGATGAAAGCCGACCATCGCCAACGCGGCCGCACAAAAGATCGCGACCACGCCGAGACGTGTTTTTCCCCATGACGGACCCATCGGTTTACCTCCCCGAATGACGCGCGCGACAACGGAGCGCGGCCTTAACACTGGGTGCAGGGGTCACCCCTGCTCATCATCGCGCAGCTTGGCCAGCACCGACAGATCCTCGAGCGTCGTCGTATCGCCAAGCGTCTCATCGCCCGACGCGATTTGCCGCAGCAGGCGCCGCATGATCTTGCCGCTGCGCGTTTTCGGCAGCGCCTCGGTGAAGCGCACGTCGTCGGGCCGCGCCAGCGCGCCGATTTCCTTGACGACGTGCGCGCGCAATTCGTCGCGCAACCTGCCATCGCCCTTGCGCCCGCCCTCCAGCGTGACGAATGCGACCACGGCCTGTCCCTTCATCTCGTCGGGGCGCCCCACGCACGCGGCCTCCGCGACCGCCGCATGCGAGACCAGCGCGCTTTCGATCTCCATCGTGCCCAGCCGATGGCCCGACACGTTAATCACGTCGTCCACGCGGCCCATGATCCATAAGTAGCCGTCCTGATCGCGCCGGGCTCCGTCGCCGGTGAAATAGGCGCCGTCGATCTGGACAAAGTAATTGTTCTTGTAGCGCTCGGGGTCGCGGTAGATCGTTCGCAGCATCCCGGGCCACGGCTTGCGCACGATCAGCAGGCCGCCCTGGTTGGCGCCGACGCTCTTGCCCTCGCGCGTGACGACGTCGGCGGCGATTCCGGGCAACGCAAGCGTTGCGGAGCCGGGCTTGGTGGCGATCGCACCGGGCATCGGGCTTATCATGATGCCGCCGGTCTCGGTCTGCCACCACGTATCCACGATTGGGCATCGCTCGCCGCCGATAACTTTGCGGTACCACATCCAGGCTTCGGGATTGATCGGCTCTCCGACCGAACCGAGCAATCTCAGACTCGACAGGTCATGCTTTTTCACCCACGCGTCGCCCCATTTTATGAAAGTCCGTATCGCAGTGGGCGCGGTGTAGAAGATGCTGACGTGGTACTTCGCGATTATCTGCCAGAAGCGATCGTTCTCGGGAAAGTTCGGCGCGCCTTCATACATCAGGACCGTCGCGCCCGCCGCCAGCGGCCCGTACACGGTGTAACTGTGGCCTGTTACCCATCCGATATCCGCGGTGCACCAGTAGATGTCGTCCTCCTTCAAGTCGAACACCCACTTCATCGTCATCAGGACATGCGTCAGGTAGCCGCCGGTCGTATGCACGACGCCCTTGGGTTTGCCGGTCGTGCCGCTGGTGTAAAGCGTGTAGAGCGGATGCTCGGCGTCGAGCGCGGCGGCCTCGCATCGGGGGCTTTGCGCGGGAACCAGCTCGTCCCACCACAGGTCGCGCCCTTTGCGCATCTCGACTTTGTTGCCGACCCGCTTGAGCACGAGGACTTTCCGTATCGACGGGCACTTTTTCAGCGCCTCATCGACATTGTTCTTGAGCTCGACGATTTGCCCGCGTCGCCATCCGCCGTCGGCGGTGATACAGACCTTCGCTTCCGCGTCGTTGATCCGATCGGCCAGCGCTTCGGACGAGAAGCCGCCGAAGACCACCGAATGAATCGCACCGATTCGCGCGCACGCCAGCATCGCGATCGCCGCCTCCGGCACCAGCGGCATGTAGATCGCGACGCGGTCGCCGTCCTTGACGCCGAGACTCTTCAACGCATTGGCGCACCTGCCCACTTCGTCGGCGAGCATCTGGTAGGTCAGCACGCGCGAGTCGCCCGGCTCGCCCTCCCAGATCAGCGCGGCTTTGTTGCGGCGCGGGCCGTCGAGATGGCGATCGAGGCAATTGTAGGCGGCGTTGATCGTGCCGCCGACAAACCACTTCGCATGCGGGAAATTCCACTCGAGCGTTTTGCCGAACGGCTTGAACCAATAAAGCCCGCGCGCGCATTCGGCCCAGAATGCCTCCGGATCGGCGTCGGCGCGCTTGCAGATCGCATTGTACTCGTCGAGGCTCTTGACCCACGCGCGCGCGCTGAAGTCGGCGGGGGGAGGAAACTTGCGCGATTCGGTCAGCGTCGAATCGATATGAGTCGCTTCGGTCGAAGGCATCGCACGAGCACCTGTCGATTAAGCTTGGATGTCACACGCGACCGCGAGCTTCGCGCGTTTTCAAGCTCAAGTACAGGGTCGCGGCGTCGCCATTCTCGCGCCGGTTCGAATTGATCCCGCGCAGCCGCTCGAGCAGCTCGTTTTCGACGCTCGCCGAGTGCTCAGCCGCGAGTTCGACCGCACGCGCCGCCCATCTGAGTACGACGCGCCCCTCCAGGCCTGCGAAATCATCGAAGAACCACGCGCAACTGGTGAGCGCCGCCTGCCCCGCGCGGACCATCTCGAACATCCGCAGCAGCGTTTCGCGATTACCTTCGTCGGCAACCCCGAAGCGCTTGAAGAACTCTTCGTGGACGGCGGGATTCGGATCGATCAGCAAACGGATTGCGCCGCGCAGGATCGCGCCGGGCTCTTTCGCAATCGCCGGGGCGAAGCGGTCGTAAGTCGTCTCGGCATGGTTTTTCACGAAATCCATCGCGGCGCGAAGCGGCCCGCGCCATTCCTGCGAAGTGTTCGGATCCTGGCGGCATCCGCAGTTCGAGCGCCATCGTTCGACGCCATGCGGACAGCTCCATGAACTGGCGGATGCAATCTCGAATGATCCTGCCGCGGGATGCGTCGCCAGGTAGTCCGCGCAATTGGTAAGAATCACGTCGTCGCGGCTTTCGAGCGCCATCAGGGCGCGCGCCAACTCGGCGGCGCCGTGTTTATTATGATGCCCAAATGTTTCGCCGTCGGTCGCCAACATCAGCGCGGCGCCGGGTTCCAGCTTGAGCGCGGTGTCGGCAATCCAGTCCGCCAGCCGGGCGCCGTCGGCCAATCCGTTGCCGAACGAGACAGTTGTGGACAAATCACGGTCGAAGCGGAACACTGCCAGGCTCAAATCGCCCCGGCGCCATTGGAACGGCCCGGCATTACGCGACTCGGCGCCGAGGCCGCTGAACTTTCCCTGATCCGACGCGAGAATGACGAACCCGATTCCGACCGCCGCGATCGACGCAAGCGTGTCGTCATCGGCGGCGCACTCGGGGATCCACATCCCGGCGGGCTTGCGGCCGAATCGGAAGACAAAATCGTCGATACCCCATGCGATCTGCAGTTCGCGATCGCGCGGCGGCAACAGGGGCAAAATCGAATGACTGTACGACTGCGCGATCGCGTTGCCATAGCCGCCGTGCGCATTGGCATACAACGCGTCGCCGCGGATCATCGCGCGATACGCGGCCTTGCCGTGCGCCTGCAGCCATCCTGCCAGCGTGGGCCCGACATCGAAGCTCAGCGACTCGTAATTGTTGCGAACGTGAACGACCGCCCCTTGCATCGTGTGGGCATGAGCGTTGGCCGTGTAGCATTCGCTCAGAACTCGCTCGTTCCAGTTCTGAAACGGCGCCGCGCCATGCTCAGGACTAATCAAACCCGTCCACGGACTCTCGCGCGGAGGCTGATAAAAATGGCCGTGGATTATGACGTACCGCGCTTCACTCATCGAAGACTATGTTGCGCCTCCAAGCCGCGCTGCAAAAGCCCACGCGCCCAACCAGAGTAAAACTTATCCGCCTTCTTTGCCGGATTCTGCACGGCTAATCAAGCGGATGAGCGAATTCAGGCGCTACCTATCCACAATCCTTGAACAATTCCATCCACAGGCAGGCCTCAGCCCCCGCACCCAGAAGTGCGAAACCCACGGCGGGTTTCGCGTACGATTTCGCGTACGATTAAGTTCCCCTGCCCTGCCTATGCGCAGGCGGCGCGGAAGCTGCCGCGAATCGCGGGCTCGCCCTTTTGATTGAGCACGATCAAGTCGCCCTCGATCTGCTTCTCGCCGTCCTTCTCGAGCTTGTTGGTGACTTTGCCCGTGCAGGTGACGACGTCTCCCGGCCATACGCGCGTGGCGAAGCGCACCTGGAAGCGGCGCACGTTGCCGATCCCGACGTAATCGGTTACGGCCTTCGAGAGCAGGCCTGCGGTGAACATCCCTTGCGCGAAGACGGTCGGGATTGCGGCTGCCTCGACGAAGGTCTGATCGTAATGCAGTGGGACGAAGTCGCCCGACGCACCCGCATAGCGGACGAAATCGGTACGCGTCACGCCGGCCGCTTCGAACTTGGGAATTTCGTCGCCGATTTTGATCGAATCGAATTTAAGTTTTGCCATTTTTCCTGGTTCTCCGATTGAATCGTTTCGCGCGCGCGGCCCGATTACGCTTTGACCGCTTGTCCGGTCTCGATCAGCGTTGAACGCGCAATCGCGACTTTCTCGCCCTTCTGGTTGGTGTACTCGGTTTCCGCGATCACCAGCGTCATCTTGCCGCCGCGGCTGCCTTCCTTCTCGAGCACGTCGGCGACCTTGGTCACGCCGGTCAGCGTGTCACCCACAAAGATCGGCTTGAAGAACTCGAACTCCTGCTCGCCGTGCAGGATACGGCGCAAGTCGAAGCCGCCGAAACCGGGGCTGGAGGTCTCGTCGGTCCAAAACGCGCTAGTCTGCAAAAACGTGACAGGAACGGGGATTCCGCCCATTTCCTTCTTCGCCAGTTCCGGGTCGAAGTAGAGTGGATTGGGATCCTTGATCGCGCGGGCGAACTCGCGCACCTTGCTCCAATCGACGTGCATCTTGAATGGTTTGCCGGTTTTCCCGACGGCGCTCTTGTCGGCCATATGACTCATCCTCTCTCAACAGGGTCGAGCGAATCATTTACTGATGCTCGATCAGTTTGTCCACTTACTCGGAAATTCGCATGCCTTCGCCGCCGTCGATAATCAGCAGCGCGCCGGTAACGTAGCTCGCCGCGTCCGACGCAAGGAAGATGCATGGATAGGCAATTTCCTCGACACGGCCGAAGCGCTGAAGCGCGCGTGATCGCGCGACCATCTCCTTGACCTTTGGATTTGGCCATACCCGCGGCGCCGCGCCTTCGGTATCGATCGGGCCGGGCGCAATGCAGTTGACGCGAATGCCCATGGCGCCCCATTCGCCTGCCTGAGAAACGGTCAGGTTGATGACGCCCGCTTTTGCCGCGCCGTACGGAAGCATAAAGGGCGACCCATGCACGCCGGCGGTGGATGAGATGTTGACGATCGAGCCGGGGCTTTTCTGCTCGATGAATTGGCGGGCGGCCGCCTTGGAGCAGAAGAACACGCCGTCGAGATTGATTCCGACCACCGCGCGCCATCCGTTGGGCGAGAGATTCAACGACGGCGCCGCGATACTGGCGCCGTGATTGTTAATCAGCACGTCGAGGCGGCCGAACTGCTTGACCGCCTCCGCCACCATCTTGTCGCATTGCTCGGCGTCGCGGACGTCGACCTGAGTCATCTCGCATTTACCGCCGGCCTTGCGAATTTCGTCGCGCACGCGCTCGAGGTTTTCGACCTTGCGGCTCGCGATCAGCACCGGCGCACCGCGCAGCGCGAACTCCTTGGCGATCGACTCGCCAATTCCGGTTCCGCCACCGGTCACGATCGTAACCTTGCCTTCGACACTGAATGGATTCTTCAAAATGGAAACTTCCTCCCGGGGGTTCGCTGAGATTTATCGCACTGTTGCGACGCGATGGCGAGAGGCGGACGACCGATGGCGGGGCGGGCGGGCGGGGCGTCAGGTGGAGAGCTGATGGACAAGCTCGATCAGTGATGGGTCCAGCGGGCGGCGCCGATTAACCACCTCGCTCAGCGGAACGCAAACAATCGCGCCCCGCTCTTCGCCAATTAGTGAAGGCGCGGCGCCGTCGAGGATGGCCCTGACGGCGCCGGCTCCCATCCGGCTCGCCAGCAACCGGTCCCTGGCCGTGGGCGCTCCGCCGCGCTGGACGTGGCCGATCACAACCACGCGCGCCTGCATGTGCAGTCTGGCGGTAAGGGCCTCGGCGATCGGAATGACGCCTCCGGTGCGCGGCCCCTCCGAGACGACGACGATCGTCGCGCGTTTGCCGCGGCGATGGCTGTCTTCGACACGATCGCAGATCTCGTCGAGGGTGAACGGGATCTCGGGGACGATGACCGCCTCGGCGCCGCCGCCAAGAGCGACCGCGATTGCGATAAAACCCGAGTCCCGGCCCATCACCTCGACACAAAAGACGCGTTCGTAGGCGAATGCGGTGTCCCGGATGCGGTCGATGGCATCGAGCGCAGTGTTGACCGCGGTATCAAACCCGATTGAGTAGTCGGTGCCCGGGATGTCGTTGTCGATCGAGGCCGGGATGACGAAGACCGGAATGCCGGCCTCGCCGCCGAAGATTGTCGCGCCGATCATCGAACCCTCGCCGCCGACGACGACGAGCGCCTCGATTTGGTGACGTTTCAAGTTACGGGCTGCCAGCTCTCGGGCAGCGGGGGTGCGGAACTCGACCGAGCGCGAGGTCTCCAGGAAGGTCCCGCCGCGCTGGATCATGTTGGCCACGGAACGAGTGCTAAGCGGCTCGGCCAGGTCGCGGATGAGGCCCTCATAGCCGCGCCTGAAACCAATCACCTCTATTCCGGCGACCGCCGAGCATCGGACCACGGCGCGAATGGCAGCGTTCATCCCGGGAGCGTCGCCGCCCGCGGTAAGAATTGCGATTCGGCGGGGGCGCGAGCCGGACAAGCCGGAAGATTCGTTATTGCCGTTCATGGAAATGGGGAGCGACGCGCGCGTCGTCCACTATCGAATCTACCGAGCGGGACGAGGAGAACCAACCTCAGACGCAACGGCTTGGCCGCACGCGAAACGGCGCCGGCGCCTGCCGCGCCTATCAGGGCAGCCGCGAGGCTTGCATGCGTTCGAGCGCAGCCCTGGCCTCTTCCGAGGCGTCGCTGACGGTGGGGCCGGGGCTGTCGGCCGCCTTTCTGTAGTGATTGATGGCGGCGACTTTATTGCCGAGCGCCTCGTAGGTGCGCGCCACGTTGACCTCGGCCCGGGCGTCAGTGGGGCAGGCCGAGAGCGCATCCTGGTAGTATCCGAGCGCCTTGGAGAAGTCGCCGGCGGCAAATCGGTCGCCGCCGCGCTGGCGGGCAACTTTCTCCACGCCTTTGTCGCAGCCGCCCGGAGAGGACGCCGCAACGCCGGGTGTGTAGCCTGGATTCTGATTCACCTTGAGGGCTTCGAGCTCTTGTTGCTGCTGCTCGATCTGCTCCTGTTGCTGTTGAACCAACCGCTTGGTGGCGTCGATCTGATCGCCCATGCATCCAGCACCGACGAGAGCGAAGACGCCGAGCGCGAGCGCAAACAGGATTCGCGTTGCCAGGTTTGCCACGGGTATGAAGATTACGTTGGTGCTGGATTTGTGTCGCATCGCCACCAATACTGGCGAATAGTGGCACCGTGTCAATGCCGAAGTGCGAGGCGTCCGAGACCGCACGGCGGCAGCTTGCGCTTCAACCGGGTCATTTTCAGGCCAGTTTGAGCGCGACACTTCGCAGACACAAGCGCCGAATTATCCGCACAGATGCGCGACGATTTCGAGGTAACCAGTTCGGCTATATGGTGCCGGGCAAAGATTCGACGCGCAATGCATGGGTTACGGCGAGATGTCGCGCGTTGAAGCAGGTTCGGGGAAACATTCACTGATATATTGAACCTCGGCAGGATCGCAGGGACCATCGCCGATATCGAATCGGCCCACTTGACGGCGCAACCGGGGCGTACCAGCCTGCGTACATATCGTGAGCGCTTGCGACTAATCGGGCGAAGTAACTATGTGCAAGATCGCGTTAGCAACGGCGTTCCTCGCTCTGTGCTGCGTGTTCGCGCCGTCGCCATCTCTGTGGGCGGCGCAACCCGCCCTTGTGTCAGCCGATTGGTCCGTGAACGCCGCTCACAGCCTCGCCTTGAATCCGCCTTCGCTGGACGCTGTAGAGGATTTCACTGGGCGTGCTATTGGCGAGAGCGAAGAGAATCCGCCGGTTGACGTGTGTGAGTTTCGTTTTGCGGATCTGCGCAACTCCGGGAATCTTTCCTTGATTGTGTCGGTTTCGACGGGGAGGTTCGGATGCCTTGAACTCGACATTCTCGACAGGACGCCGACAGGGTTCGAACTTTACAGGGCGAAAGGTGCAGTTGGACACGATCTTGCGAACAGTGTGCTCGATATCAATCATGACGGCAGACACGAGTTGGTCCTCTGGGACGATCTGACAGGCTACATTAACTGGGTACGGGCCCCCGGTTACGGAGTCGGGTGCGAAGCGAAATGGCCGCTGATTTTCACCTGGATGGGCAACGGTTATTCGGAGGTAAGTGATCAGTACAAAGACTATTACCGGAACTACCTCAAGTCTGTGGAGGCGCGACTAGCTGCAGATTCTTCGGAATTGCGGGCGGCATCCGCTCGGACGGCTAATCCTGTGCCAATGGTTGGTAGTGCCAGGATTGCGGCGCAAGCTGAGACGTCTACCAGCGCTGGTGGGGAAGCCTTAGCGCCCGCTCCACAACTGTCTCTGTCAAAAATTACCGCTCCTGCTCCAACACCTAAAGCTGCTCCAATACCTGGTTGGGCGGCTCTTAATCTGGCTCAGCGGGACTATGCCTGTACGAGAATTGAAGCGGCAAAGACTGAGGCATTTCTTGGCATCAATTCAGACTCAACGATGAGCGCTGCGATCAAGGATTCAGAAAGCGAAGATCCAGCTAAGCGCATACTCGCCGCTGCCATTTTTTCGTACCTCGGAAGCCAGGAAGCCGAGCAGGATCTGAAGACGCTGGGCAACGACGCGGATTCGAAGGTGGCGGAGGTTGCCAAATTGACGGCTACTTACGGAGGAAATCACGGTCCGGGCCCCCGCATAGTACTGGATTCAAATTACCTACCCAAATTGAGCGAACGACCGCAGTCCAAGCACTAATGCCACGACATGAATGCGTAAGTGGCGGCGGCAACGCGCGCACCGCGAAAAAAGCGTCCAGAAAAAGTGTCTTTTTGTGTCGGAGGCGAGCAAATCCGATACGAGGCGAGGGCTGCCCGTTTTGGAAAACCCCCGCATTTTCCTATCCGAACCGATGCGAGCCGATGCCGTTAGAAGCCCCCGACCACAACTGGCGAATAGTGGCTAGAGCGCGCAAGTCCACGCTGGGCGTGGGTTTCCAGCTGTCGCAGACGGTGCGCACGAAGATCAGGAAGCACGAGGGCGCGTCGGTCAGGGCGAGATGTCGCGCGTTGAAGGGGACTCGGGTCCCGATGGAGATCTATTCGCGCAACTACTATGCCAAAAAGAGTCTTCTTCGCTCAGGCTTTCCTTTCCGTGTCGCTACTTCTTCTTCGGTGATGACAGTAAACCACTTTTCTGGTGAGGAACTGTTACAGCGGCAGATTGTTTGATGACGGCGGCGCGCACTTTACTATTGGAGCTCGCGTCACCGGGTGTGCAGACCGCATAGACCGAAACCTCCACGCAGACGTCGCAAGAAAGTCTTACATGGACGTCCCAACCGTTCAGAGCCGCGTTGGGATAAGTACCCATCTGGATGATTCCCTGTGATGGGTTTGAAATTGAATATCCGCCGCTCAGTATCGAGTCTCCTGGATCGCAATCCTCTTCAACAGTGACTGCGTTGGGTTCGCATCCCCCCCCCGTGCCGCTACCGCCGCCACCACCGCTACCCTTTTTGATCTCCAGCGCCCCCGCTGGCGCGACCGTGCCGCCACCACCGCCACCCTTCTTAGTCCCTTCGCCACCCTGTCCCTTCGTGCCGCCACCACCGCCCGTGCCGCTAAAGCTACCGCCGCCACCACCGCCACCGCATACCTCTGTGGGACCCGCCGAAACGAGGTACGACGATGAGATCGATCCGGTCGCTCCCGGCGGACCGGTCGGTCCCGCTGGGCCGGTTGCACCCTTTGGTCCGGTCGCTCCGGGAGATCCAGTGGCTCCGGGCGATCCGGCGGGTCCGGGCGATCCGGCCGGTCCGGGCGATCCAGCCGGTCCGGGCGATCCAGCCGGTCCGGGCGATCCAGCGGGTCCGGGCGATCCGGCGGGTCCTGCCGGTCCTGCCGCACCAGTCGCACCCGTCAGGCCTGTCGGTCCAGTTGGGCCAGTAGCTCCGGTTGCGCCTGTCGGTCCTGCTGGGCCGGTCGGTCCGGGTGATCCCGTTGCTCCGGGCGATCCAGCCGGTCCCTGCGGTCCGGGGACATCGAGCACGATTGCGGTTTCCTTCGATGTGCAAGACTTCCCCACATCGGGGAACGTGATTGCGTGAGTCTTATTGTTTTCACATGCCAGCAGCTTCGTGGGCGTCGGAGTCGCCGATGGAGTCAGCGCCAGCGGTAGCTGGGCTTGTGCAGGGGCGGCGATGGCGAAGCAGAAACCTAGCGCCATAACCGCGCCGAAAATTGCAAGACCGGACCAACGTTGGAGGGCGCTAACAGCTGCCGGAATCGAGCTGCGGCTGTAACCTTGCTCAGAAGTCGAGGCTAATCGCGCCATCGCCGTGTGGACGAACAAACGCGCGCGGTTCAACTTTTGTGAGGTGGTAGCCGACCGAATTATCTTGACATAGGCAGAAGAATCCGGAGCGGCGAGAAAGACGGAGCAAATGGCAATCACGATACGGCTCATCAAACAGTCCCTCCCGTTTGGCTACGGTTAGGACGGTGCCTTCACTACGAGCCGCCGATTGCCAAGGAGGGTTTAGCCTGTCGGTGCATGAATTGTCAATGCACAAATCGTCAAACGAGCTAATATCCAACCTGGGATAGCAGGCGGGCGGATCCTCCGAAAAAGTGTCTTTTTGTGTCGGAGGCGAGCAAATCCGATACGAGGCGAGGGATCCCCGATTTGGGGAACCTCCGTATTTTCCGATACGATCCGATGCGAGCCGACGCCGCTAGACGCCCCGGACCACAACTGGCGAATAGTGGCACCGTGTCAATGGCGAAGTGCGAGGTGTCCGAGCCGTAAAACAGATAGGGAGAAGCGACGATGATTCGAGACAGAAAAGTCCTGGCAAGAATATTGATGCTGCTGGCGATCGCCGCAATGTCGATCACTGCGACGCGCACGGCGATAGGCGCGGCTCACGAGCCTACGATCAGTGCTGAGCAAGCCCTCCAGCTCCTGCTCGAGGGCAATCAGCGTTACGTTGCCGGCAAGCTGGAGCATCCCAATCAGACGCCGGCGCGGCGCGCCGAAGTGGCCAAGGGACAGCATCCGTTTGCCGCGGTGCTGGCATGCTCGGATTCGCGGACATCGCCCGAGATTATTTTCGACCGCGGACTGGGCGATATATTCACCGTGCGGGTGGCGGGCAACGTCGCGGACCAGGTGGTAATCGAAAGCCTCGACTACTCGGTCAAGCATCTCGGCGTGCGTCTGCTGATGATACTGGGGCATCGCCGATGCGGCGCGGTGATCGCCGCAGTCGAGGGTTATGAGGAAGTCAACAAAGACGTCGGCCCGATGCTCCTGGACTTGTACCCGGCAGTGCGCGCAACCCAGGGCATGCCGGGCGATCCGGTCGAAAATGCGGTGCGCGAGAACGTCAAGCTGGTGGTGAAAAATCTTGCCGCTTCGCAAGAGCTATCGGCGATGGTCAAATCGGGCGAGCTGAAGATTGTCGGCGGCATTTACGATCTCGATACGGGCACGATCGAGATGCTGAAGGACTAGCGTGCGCGGCGTCGCGGTGCGGTTAATGCGCGGGCTGCGTCACGACTACGCCTGCGAGCGATGACGCCTGATGGCCGTCTGCCGTGGTCGCAGTAACAGTGACCACGTAGCTGCCGGGCGTGGTGTAGGTGTGGAACAGCGCGGTCGGCGGCAGCATCGAGACCTGTCCATCGCCGAAATTCCAGGTGAAGGTTTGGAGCACGGTTTCCGGGTCGATGCTCGACACCATGAAGCCGACGGTCAGCGGCGCCGGCCCATATCCGGGCACCGGTAAAAGCTGAATCTGCGGAATCGCAGGCAGCATCATGGGCGTGGGCGTCGCAGTCGGGCCCTCGCTCTGCGCCGACGCGGAAGTACTGAATCCGGCGAGAACCAGCAGGGAAACGGCGAATGCCGCGATCAAATGGTTACGAATCAGTCTCACTGCATCGTGATTCTGAGAGGATGGCGCGCTTTCAGCAAGCGAACAACGAACACGGCGCAATCGGGCGCATGAAAATCTATGCTCGCGATTTGGCGTCGAATAGAATTCACGGCTATGGCACAAGAGCAAGCGGCTACCGTGCTAACGGAGCCGACCCACCGATACGTCGAGGTTGAAGGACTCAAGCTTCATTATCTGGATTGGGGCGGCGATCCCGACAAACGCACTTTCGTTTTGCTGCACGGCGGCGCTGCGCATGCGCATTGGTGGGACGGCGTCGCTCCGATGCTGACGCCATACGGGCGCGTGCTCGCGCTTGATTTTCGCGGTCACGGGCGCAGCCAGTGGGCGAGTTCGGGGGACTACGGACCACCGGCGTATCTGAAAGACGTCCGCGGCCTAATCGACAGCCTCGGCACGCGCGTGGTGCTGGTTGGACATTCGATGGGCGGGGCGGTCGCGCAGTGGGTCGCAGTCACGTATCCGGAGTTGCTCGACGCACTGGTCATCGTCGATGCGCCGCACGGAGGGCCGCCGCTGTTTCGCCGCCTGATGTGGCGATGGCGCCGACGATCGCACGGCGGCGTTCGCCCCGAGCTCCGCTCGGCCGGCGACATCATCAGGAAGTTTCGCCTGCAACCGCCCAAGACGAATCTGACGCGGCTGGAAATCGAGCGGCTCGCGTTGCTCGGCGCCGAGCAGCTGCCCAGTGGCGCATGGGCGTTTCGCTTCGATCCGGAAACGCGGGCTTGGCGCAAGCATGGGGTCAGGATGACCAGGCCGAAGCTCAAGAAGATCGCGATGCCGACGCTGCTGCTGCGAGGCGATCAGAGCGGTCTGGTGAGCCCGTCGAACGTTGCGCGGATGCATCGGAAGATTCGCGGATCGGTGCTGAAGGAAATTCCACGCGCGTTTCATCACGTGCCGCTGGACAATCCTGGCGATACCGCGGCAGCGATTATCGAATTCGTGGAGAAGCTATAGTCGGCGGCGTCACACGCGGAGCAGAAAGTCGCTCAGGTCCATCGCGTATTCCCCGTCGCTGAGCGTCATCGACTTGGGCGAGCGCTTGAGCATCAGGCGCGAGATGTCCTGCTCCCTGGGAAGCTGGTACACGATGTCCCCGGAACCCATCGAGAACACGCGCACGCGCTCTTCACCGCGGCGTTCCTGTCCGCCGACCTCGTAGGCGCTGACGTGAAATGTGAAGCCGCGGGCGCGAACCAGGGCGCCCTCGGTTTGCTCGACGATGCCCACGAAAATCCGGGTGTTGTCGTCCTTGAACAGCCTGCGATCGATGAGGACGATCCGGTCCCCCTCGGCGATTGCCGCCATCGTGCGCTCCTCCTGTGCCCCGCTGATTAGCCCGGGCAGGATTCTACTCGATCGCGAAGGCTGACACGACGCATCACGATCTATCGGCGTCCGGCCACAACGGCCCGCGGTGACCAGTGAACAGCTATCAAGCGCTCGGCTGCATCTCGCTTTGCGCCGTCCATCCCCGCACGACGTCGTTCAGTTCGCGCGCTCGAATCAGGTCAAGCCCGAAGCGAATCGGCAACGAACGCGGCAGCGTCTCGACGGCATCGCGGCCGCCGGGGCGCAGCGCAAGCCGGTCGAGCAGCCGCGAGGTCACGGTCCGGCGCTGCCCGCGCAGGTATTGGTCGTTGTACAACCTGACGATCAACTCGGCCGCCAGCCGCACCGCATCCGACATGCTCATCGAATCGTCGGCAAACTGATCGAGCGCCTGCTTGAGCGGGAACTGATCGGGATTCCATACCGCGACCGAACCCGCGCGCATCAGCGTCTCGATACCGGGGGCGGTGAACGAGTAGCCCCATCCCGCCAGCTTGGTGCTAGCCGTAGCCAGCTCGGCGGGGTCGAGATTGCCCGCCTGCGCACGCGCCTTCAACGCCGCCTCCGTCCAGACGCGGCGCACCCCGAACTCAGTCTTGGCGAGATCGGCAAGGATCAGGTCGTCGGTCCACAGTACGTGCCCGGGCATCGAGGCGATCACGATGCTCTCGGCGCCATGGCGGCCGAAGAAATTGATCAGCCGCTCACGGCGGTCATGATCGATCGAAGCAAGCACCGCACCGTCGCGCACGCGGCACACCGACTGCAACGCATCGGCGAGCCCCTTCAACTGAACGTCGGCGCGCTTGCCGTCGTTGCCGTTGCTGGTGAGTGACGCGGAAAATCCGGGCGGCAGGCGCAGGAGGGTATCCTCGAACGCGAGGCGCCGGAGTTCGGCGAGGGTGGACTGCGAAATGACGAACTGGCGCGGCCAGCTCGGCAGCAGGCTGAGCCGTCCGAGCATGCACAGCGTCGCGATCGCGGTTAGATCGAGCACCACGGCATTGGCGCGCTCGAAGGCACCCAGAGCGGCCTCGAGTTCCTCGGGCGAGCCGATGCAGCACTTCAGCGGCGCCTCGGGGCGCTGCGCCAGGATGAACACGGTCTGCAGATCGTTCAGGTTGATTCGTTCCGCGACCGCATGGATCGGGACGGGCTTGGTGGCGTAGGTGAGTTCGGCCTGTTTGATGACGTCCTCGCGCTTGCCGTTGGCGGCGGCATTTCCCTTCCCAATCCCGTTGCCATTGGCGATACCGTTGCCCTTGCCGGCTTCGAACATGGAGTCGAAGTTGTCATTCATTTCGCTCCACGGAATCGCGTCGGCGCGCACGTAGCTCATTTCGATTTCGGCCTGGCCCGGAAAGCGCGCCTGCCAGTTGACGAGACAATCCATGTATCGGTAGGCGTACTTGCTGATCATCTGCTTGATGGTCGCTTGGCGGCGGCTGAAGCGGCCTTCGGGCAGCTGGAACCTCTCGCCGGCCTTCTTGCCCTTGACGGCGCGCGTCATCGGATGTTGCGGGCCGTACTCATCGAGCGCCTCGTCAGCGTCGTTGGTGTCCTCGAGCAGGATCCAGCGCTCGGTGTTGGAATTCTCCTCGACAAAACTGAGCGCGGCGCCGGGCCCGGCGATATCGAAGTCGGGCACGTGCGGCATCGCGCCAACCGATCCGAGCGCGGCCAGGTATGCGCGATGCGAATCGACGCTGCCACCCTGGTGGCGCAGCAATTCGTAAGCGTAGGCAAGAGCCTCGTTGGCGCGGCCACCGTCGCGCATGAATTGCACGGCCGCGCGGCCGAGCGCAGGCGGGATTTCCCGCGCCGAGGGCATCGCATTGGGATCGGCAACGACCAGATCGGCCTTGCCCAGACGAGCCGCGACGATCGAGCGCCGCAGTCGGAGCACCCGGTCGTCGGGATGTTCGCGCAGCAGTTCCTCGAGTCCGGCCAACGCAGCTTCGGGATCGTTGCGTTCGAGTTTATCGAGTTGATTGGCGGTTGTGCCGGCGTCGACAGCTTGTTCGGGATGCAACTGGCGCGAGATCTCGTTCACGATGTCTTCGCGGCCGAGCCGGCTTGCGCAATCCAGCAGCCGACGCGTGTCAACGCCGGCGCTGCCTGCGGGCGCGAGCGTCTGCCACAGCGGAAGCGCGTCGCGATAGCGCCCTAAATCATGGAGCAACGCGGCAAGCTTGCGCCGATTGTCGGCGGCGGTGTCGGGCGCAAGCTCGGACAAAGCCTCGTCGGCAAACCTGGAGGCCTGATCGAACTTGCCCTGGGCCAAACGGAGATTGGCGCGCAACGTCTGCATCGTGACCTTGGGCAGGCGCGCCTCGGAAATCGACGCCAACAGCGCGTCGGCGTCGTGATAACGCTCGAGCATGGCAAGCGCTTCGACCGCGGATGCGACCGCGAAAGGAAGATCACCCGCAGGAATCGCCTCCGGCCGCGGGATCGAGCGCATCAGCAGCTCGGTAGCCTCCTGCAAATCGCCGGGTTCGTCGCGCTCGCGGAGCGTGACCGCGAGATGGTAGTCGATGTCGTCGCGACCGCCCACGGAGGCGGCGCGGCGCAGCACCTCGACAGCCTCGGTCAGGCTGCCGCGCGATCGCAGGACAATCCCGTACTCGCACAGGCCGTTGGCATCCTCGCGCTGCAAGCCATGCGCCTGTTCGATATCCTTGCCGGCGCCGTCGGTGTCGCGCAGCGCGATTCGTGCCTGCGCGCGTCCCATCAGCGCCTGCACTTCGTTGGACGCCAGGTGTTCGGTCTGCGCCAGCGCGAGCGCCTGAGTGAAGCAGCTCTCGGCTTCGCGGACGCGGCTCCCGTCGTTTTGCGTTGGCGCCTCGGTCGCGCCGGCCCCGCCGGCTTCCAGTTCATTGAGTAGAATCGCCTGTCCCAGGACCAGCCACGGGATCGAATTATTCGGCAACGCGGTGCTGGCGAGGCGCGCATAACGCTCGGCGCGATCGAAGTGCGCGTCCAGGAGCGCGCGGCGCGCCATCACGATCGCGACTTCCGGGTCGGATGCGAGTTCGGGCGCGACGTTTTCTTCCAGCGCCCTGGCATCGAGCGACTTGGGCGCGTTGTTCAGCCACAGCGCAACCGCGCGGCCGCTGGAGGGAAACTGCATGCGCAGCTTGTCGGCCAGCGCGAACGCGCGCTCGCGCTCACCGAGCAGTTCGTGGGCGAGCGCCTCGTTGGTGCAGGCGTTCTCCTCGTCGGGCTGCAACGATTTCGCCGCGATGAAAAGCATCGCCGATTTGCGCGGCTCGCCTTCCTTCAGCCACGCGGCGCCAAGATACGAGAGCACGCGGAACTTGTGAGTGTTCGACAGCTGGCTCCACTTCTGCTCGCGCAGTCTGAGCAGGGCGAGCCGGGCCAGCTGATATTGGCGGCTCTCGAGAAGCGCTGCGGCGGCGGAGATCTCTTCTCCCAGCGCATCGGAAGGTCCCGCCACTGCGGGCTCGCATCGGGCCTGGAGATGAACCACCGCATCGGCCCGGGTCAGGGCTTGGCGCTTGGCGGCGGTCCCAAAATCGGTGAGGATCTGGGGATATTCGTCGAGCAGTTCCTCGATGTCGTCCCAGGTCAGGACCTCGATCGCCAAGATGCCGTCTTTGCGGCTCGCGCGGTTGAGATCAAACAACGAACGCTGCAAGCCTTCGGGCTTGGCGGCCGTGGTAGCGATCACGAAGCGCCCGATTGGGAGCTTCAGGCTCGCGGCCCGGTCCACAGCGTCCTTGATCTCGGCGAGCGTCAGGTCGTTTCGCGAAGCGCTGAGGTCGCACTTGACGGCGGCGAGTCGCGGGCGTCCACTGATCTCGATAAGGTTGATCCCTTTCTCGGCGCGTTTCGGGTCGCGGAAGCGCTCGAGCTGAGGAAGTTGCCAATGACGCCGCAGGAGCTTGAGACAGAGTCTTTCGAACTCGTCTGCGCTCCTGGGCAGCGGATATTCTGGGGTGAAATTTGCCATAGTGTAACATTCCCTAACACAATGTCGTCTGCGTAGGAAGCCCCGCAAACGTCGTGGCGGGCGAAAGTCGCTTTCGGCACGCCAACGCTGCTGATAAGATGCGTTTTTTACCATGCTTAGTCTCGACAACCTTTCCAAGTCCTACGGGGGCCGCAAGATCCTCGACGGGGTGAGCTGGTCGATGGCCGACGACGGGCGGGTGGGCCTGGTCGGGCTTAACGGCGCTGGCAAATCGACGCTGCTCAAGATGATCGCGGAAGTGATCCCGCTGGATTCGGGCCGAATCACCCGTCCCCAACGCACCCGCGTCGGATACCTGGCGCAGGACGCTCCGGAGATGGGCGGCAGGTCCGTGCTGCGCGAGACGCTGGCGGCGCTCGACAGGATGCAGGCGCTCGACCTGCGGCGCAAGGAAGTCGAGCAGATTCTCGCCCACGAACATTCCGGGCCGGCGCACGACGCCGCGCTGGAGGAATTGGGCGAGGTGCTGACCGAGCTCGAACGGCACGAGTTTTACAGCGCCGAAAGCCGCGCCACGTCGGTGCTGTTCGGGCTGGGCTTCACCGATGAAGACCTCGGCCGCGACGTCGCCGAATTTTCGGGCGGAATCCGGATGCGAATTGCGCTGGCGAAACTCCTGCTCGACGCGCCCGAGTTCATGATGCTCGACGAGCCGACCAATCACCTGGATATCGAGGCGCGCAACTGGCTCGAGGATTATCTGTGCGCGTACCAGGGCGGGATCATCCTGGTCTCGCACGATCGCTATTTTCTGGACCGCGTCACCACGCGCACCGTCGAAGTATCGCGCGGGCGGCTCACCGAATACGTCGGCGGCTACTCGCGGTATCTCGTCGCGCGCGAGGAACGCTTCGCGCTCGAGATGGCGGCGTTCGAGAAACAGCGCCTCGAAATCGAGCACATGGAGAGTTTCATCAGCCGGTTCCGCTACCAGGCGAGCAAAGCGCGTCTGGTACAAAGCCGCATCAAGCAACTCGACAAGCTCGAACGCCTCGAGCCGCCGGAAGGATCGCAGAAGCCGCCGGCGATTTCGTTTCCGAAATGCGAACGGAGTACGCGGCGGGTTTTCGAACTCAAGGGCGCGGTCAAACGCTACGGCGCGCTGACGGTTTACGACGGCGTCGATCTGACAATCGAGCGCGGCGCGCGAATCGCGCTGGTCGGTCCGAACGGATCGGGAAAATCCACCATGATGAAGCTGCTGGCGGGCGTCGAAGCGATGACCGGCGGCGAGCGAATCGTCGGCGCCAGCGTGCGGACCGGCTACTTCGCGCAGAATCTCGCCGAGTCGCTCTCATATGAAAAGACCGTGCTCGAAGAACTGAGCGACAGCGCGCACGGCCGGACGATGGCTGAGATTCGTTCGATTCTCGGCGCGCTGCTGTTCTCGGGCGACGACGTGTACAAGCGCGTCGAAGTGCTGTCGGGCGGCGAGCGCGCACGCCTGGCTCTGGCGAAGGTGTTGGCGCGGCCGAACAATTGCCTGTTGCTCGACGAGCCGACCAACAACCTCGACATCGTCGCGAAGGACACGCTGCTCGACGCGCTCAGGCGATTTCCGGGCACCGTTATAATAGTCAGCCACGATCGTTTCATTCTCAATGAGCTCGTGACCGAGGTGCTCGAAGTCGGCCAGGGCCATGCGCTTCGCTACCTCGGCAACTACGATCAATACCTCGAGAAGAAGGCGCAGACCGACGCCGCGCCACCGCCATCGTCGCAGCCGATGCGGTCCGGGCCGGTGCAATTGCGCGATACGCGCGGCAACAACGGGAATGCGTCGCGTCCGAAAAAATCGGAACCGCGCAAAGTTGCACAGCCGGCGAACGGCGGGCATCCGGCCAAAGACGATCGCGACGCGGTTCGCCGGCGGGAACGAATCGCGCGCCAGCGGAGTCAGATCGAATCCGGGATCGAACAGAGGGAAACCGAACGCGCGGCGCTCTCCACCGAGATGGACGATCCCAACTTTTATCTCGCGCGAAAAGACGCCGACGATCTGATCGCACGCTACGAACGATTGGGCCGCGAGATCGAAAAGCTGTACGCGGACCTGGTCAAGTTCGACGAAGCTGCGTCCGCGTGACTGCGCCGCGCCCGGGCAGGCGCCACCGGGAAAAGGGTTTGAGCGTCACCCGCGATGCCTGCACTGGCAAAGCGACGGGCCGCGTCACTGAGAAGACTTCTTCGCGAGCGCTTCCTTGGCGAGTTCGCTGGCGGTTTTGCCGTCAAGGCCGGCGCCGAACTTGTCGCGCAGCGCCTTCATGATCGGGCCTATCTGCGCTGCGCCCGCCGCAATTGCAGCCGCAATTTCCGCGCGCACTTCATCGGGCGAGGCCGCGGCGGGCAAGTATGACTCGAGGACTTTGGCCTCGGTCTCGTTCTGTTCGATCAGGTCCTGGCGGGCCGCTTTGCGCGCAAATTCCAGCGATTCTTCGCGCTTGGCCCGCTCGCGCTTGATTATTTGCAGGATCTCGGCGTCGTTGGGGTCGCGGCGAACGTCTTTTTCGAGACGCGAAATCTCGGACAACACGCCGCGCAGCGCCATCATGCGCAGCTTGTCGCCGCTCTTCATCGCGGCCTTGAGATCGTCCTGAATCTTGCTCTTCATTTTTTCAGTGACGCGGACCTACTTCGCGTCAGGGCCAAGAAAACCCAACGCGGCCAGCGTGAGCGCGATTCCTGTTCGCGCAATCAGTGACAGCGTGGGCACGATTCCTATTCGCGCAAATAGCAATAGCATCTCGGATTAGCTACTTCGCCCCAATAGCTACTTGTGCGCGGCCGCCGCGCCCTTGGTCTCGACATCTTGCCATTTCGGAGCTTCGACTTCGGTCCATTTGCTGCCGTCGAGACGGTAGTTGAATACCAATACCTTTTGCTTGCCGGTCGGCCTGCCTTTGCCCTCGCCGGTCTTGGACGGCGTGTACTCGGACGCCTGCAGCTTCGCGAGCACGGTCCACTTTCCTTCCTTCATCGTGGGCAGATACGTGAACTTTGCGTGCTCGAGATCGACGTAGAGCTTGCCCGACGCCTTCTTCTCGCTCTCGTCACTCAGATAGGTATCGGATTCGCTTGCGATGGTGTCGCTCAGCGCCTGTTGCTGCGCCTTGGGAATGGGATTCCCCTTGCCGGTGCCGGCAGCACTCGGACCAGCAGCACTCGAACCGGCAGCGCCGCTGTTCTTGTAAAGATCCTTCTTGACCTCGATCGCGCGTGCGCTGTTGGGCGCAAGAATCGCCGCGACAATCAGCCCCGCCACCACCAGAGTAGTACACGGTTTCGCAGCCATCTTTCCTACCCTCCTCGGATTGGGCTTATATCACGGCTTCTCCGGATAAGCACGAGTGCGACGACGAGCGCATGGCGATTGCAGACCCGCAAGTCGACGGCGGGAATCTCAGTGGGTAGCGTTTGCCTCGACCAAAGCAAAGCGTATCGGCACCAGGACCCAGCTTTCGACGGCAAGTCCGCCGTAGCGGGCCGGCACAAAGCGCCATCGCGACCGAACTGTTTCCAGCGCAGCGTCGTCGAGCGTGTCGAACCCCGACGAATCCGCAACTTCGGCGCGCTCTACGGAACCGTCAGCGCCGACCAGCACGCTGACCGTCACGGTGCCCTGCTGCGCGCGTCGCCGCGCGATGGCAGGGTAAGCGGGGGAAGGATTTCTCGCGTAGTCGGCGTGGGCGATCGAATTCGGATCGCCACCGTCGCCGTTGCCGCCGCCGTCGGAGTTGCCGACGCCTGCCACCGCCCCATCGCTTGATCCCGCGGTGGCGCCGACAGCGGCGGCGCCAGAAACGGCCGCCGAATGGAGACCAGCCGCGTCACCCGATGAACCATCACGATTGCGCGGACGGTCGTCATGCTCTGGATCGACCGGTCGCGCGGGCGCGACCAAGCGGGCCCGCGTCAGACTGGCGACTTCGGAATCCGGTTCTTCGATTCGGCGACGCGGCTTCCGAGCAGCGTGTATCGTCGCATCCGCCAGCTTTCGCTTTCGCTGATCAACAGAAACAGATTTAGCAATCGCGAGCGGCCCGCCGTCCTCACGAATCGACGAGGCCCCGGACGCTCCAGCGCTCGCGCCGCCGCGTCCCGACGCGCCGTCTGTCCCCTCGACGAGATAGGCGAGAACGAAATCGCCAGGGCCGCTGGCCATCGGCGACGCAAAACACACGATCAATCCGACAATCGCCGCGTGAGCCGCTATCGAAGCTGCAAACGATGCCACATGACGACTCGGGCGCGGCCCGGGCGGATCGTGGAAAAATTCAGGAATCGCGCCCACGCCGGCCGCGTTGGGTTTTCTTCGCCGTGGCGCGAAGCAAATCCGCGGCACAGAAACTTCCTCTTTATGCTGTCCGTCGAACATCGTTTCGTTGCCCGGCCGAGGCTTCGCGGATGGAAGATGGAAGTGGCCAGGAGCGACAAACGACTACGCGGCAGTACGCCGCCGGCAGTAGTCACTGAAAAGACTCCTGAAGCCTCCCTCTCCCGCGAAGGTTCTCTCGGCTCCATCGATTCACCCGGTCGCCTGACTCGACGAGCGCCGCGATTTTTTTTCAGCGACGCGAACTAACTTAGTGACATGACCAACAAAACCCAACGCGGCCCGCGGCGTGGGCGCGATTCTTTTTTCAGCGACGCTCAACTTACAGTTGCGGGGCAGCGCCGGTCTCTCACCGGCTTCCCCGGGCAAATCTCAATGAACACTACGCGCCTTGAGCGGCAAGTCAACCGTTGCAATTCATACTGCCGGTTGTGGTCCAGCGGAGGCTGTGCCCCCATCGGTAGTTTCGTTCCGTCAAAATTTATTTTCGTCAAGCAAATCTCGCTCGGGGCTGAGCAACCGCCGTGATGATGGATTTGCGTCCGATGGTTCCGAACGATTGCGTGCGGCGCGCGAGTGCTCGAGTAAATAGAGCGCGCGGTACAGGTTGCGCTTTACGAGTCGTTCGTAGCGGACGATTTTATCCACGTCCGAATAGCTCGGCAGGACAAAGGCGTCGAGTCCGCTGCGCCGCAGCTTGCGAGCAGTGCGCCGACGGACGCCGAAGTTGTCATAACCCATCGAGGCGAGGAGAGCATCGCTGGGCGTCTCAGTAGAGTTCTGGCGGCGGTCAGCATCCTCATCGACCCACGATTCGCGGCATTCGTAGCGCAGCAATCGGCGGATCCGCCAGCAGGATGCGGCAACCTCGTCGATCAGGATGCGCTCGCGGACGGACTGCGGCTGGAACTCTTCGAGCAAAGCGTCGAGGAGCGAATTGAATTCCTCGGCGCGAACGGGGCCGTCGAGCTCGGGGTTGACGACGTCGCACGCGAAGAAACCGTGCTTGAGGGCGTTGAGGCGCGCAACCGCCTTGCCCTCGGGTGTGCGCGGCCCGGTACATTTCTTCGCGTTGGCACGGCGCGCCGCAAGCTTGCGCGGCGAAAGCGCGGGCAGTCCGCTTTCGGGCGAGTCGGGCGAGTGTGGGGTATCCCGACTGTTGTCCATACCGATCGCGTAGCATGCCGGGCGCGACGCAGTAAGGCTGAACAGTTCATCCCGCAGGGCTGAGCCCTGCACCCAGTATTAAGGCCGCGCTCCGTTGTCGCGCGCGGCCACTGCCGCGGGCGCGCTGTGTTTCCCTTTCTTAATACTGGCCTCCCGTGCCAATGGGTCGGCCGCGCCGTTTGACAGTTTTCAGGCAATCGCGAAAGATTCAGATTGGGAGAAAGTCGCCGTCAGTCCATCCCCCCGTGTAATCGCGACGGGAGCGATCCGACCAGCGGCTACCAAGGAGAAAGGCTTATGAAATTTACCTGGTTCCATCTGATGCCGTATCGGTTCCTGCCTGAAGACTTCAAGGAAAAGTATCACAGCGTTTGGGTCGATATCCCGCGCGACTTGTACGATCCGAAAGTCGGGCATCGGCTCTACAATGACTACCTCGATCAGCTCGAATACGCCGACGCGATGGGCTTCGACGGGCTGGGCGTCAACGAGCATCATCAGAACGCGTACGGCCTGATGCCGTCGCCCAATATCATGGCGGCCGCGCTCAGCCGGCGCACGCGCAACGCCAGCCTAGTCGTGCTCGGCAACTCGATCGCGCTCTACAATCCGCCGATTCGGGTCGCCGAGGAATTCGCGATGCTCGACGTGATCTCGGGCGGGCGGCTGGTCGCGGGATTCCCGGTCGGCACCTCGATGGATACCAACTTCTGTTACGGCGAGATCCCGGCCACGATTCGCGAGAAGTACTACGAGGCCCACGACCTGATAATCAAGGCGTGGACCGCGAAGGATGTCTTCTCGTTCAACGGCAAGTATACCAAGCTGCGCTACGTCAACCTGTGGCCAAGACCGCTCCAGCAGCCGCATCCTCCCGTCTGGATTCCGGGGGGAGGCTCGGTCGAGACCTACGACTTCTGCGCCGACCACGACTATCAGTACAGCTTCCTTTCGTTCTTCGGGTACATCGCGGGCAAGAAGATCGCCGACGGCTACTGGGAAGTGATGGCGAAGAAGAACAAGGAGTTGAATCCATACAGCCTCGGGTTCGCGCAGGTCGTCGCGGTTGCGGAGACCGACGAGCAGGCGGAGAAGGACTACGCCGCGCATATGGATTACTTCTACAACCGCTGCCTGCACGTCTATAACGGCTTCGCCGACGCTCCCGGCTATCGCACGGTGAAGACGATCAAGGCCGGAATGCTCGGCCAGGTCGGCGAGCAGGCAGCAATCCGGCGTGAAGGTCTCAAGTGGAAGGACTTCATCGAGCAGGGCTACGTGATTGCGGGCTCGCCCAAGACGGTGCGCGAGCGTCTGCGCGAGGCGATGAAGTCGCTCAACTGCGGGCATCTGATGATCCTGATGCAAATCGGCTCGATGCCTCCGGAACTGGTGCGCAAGAGCACCACCCTGTTCGCCACCGAGGTCATGCCGTACATGCGCGATCTGTGGACCGACTTCGAGGACAAATGGTCGCCCAAGCGGATGCCGCAAGATGATATCGCGATGCCGGCCGCCGTGCATTTCCAGAAGACCGAAGTCAACGGCAAGGCGCGCGCGGCAGCGCCGGGTGCGGCGGAGGTGCGTGGCGCGAAATGAACACGACTCAGAAACTTCTAAACGGAAAGTTCTCGCTCGAGATGCAGGTTTATGGGAGCGGCGAGCCGCTTCTGTACCTGCACGGCGCGGGTGGACTGATGCCCGTCGAGCCGTTTCTTGAAGATCTCGGGGCGCACTTCAAAGTCTATGCGCCGCAATTCCCCGGCTACGGCGAATCCACGGGCAGCGAGCATATCGACGACGTAGCAGACGCGGTGCTGTTCTATCATGAGTTGATGGACGAACTCGGCATCCCGACCGCCAACCTCGTCGGCCATTCGATGGGCGGGATGATTGCGGCTGAGGTCGCGGCGTTCGACGTGCATCGGGCCCGCAAGCTTGTGCTGATAGCGCCGGCCGGTTTCTGGATCGACGAAGTGCCGATACCCGACTTCTTCGCCGCACAGCTTACCGAGATTGCGGGGCTGCTGTTCCACGATCCCAATTCGCCGGCGGCGCAAATGATGACCGCGATACCGTCGGACTTCAAAGCGCTGGAAACGATGTACGTCGAGCGCGTGAAGCGGCTTGCGACGGCCAGCAAATTTCTGTGGCCGATCCCCGACCGAGGCCTCAAGAAGCGCGCCTATCGCATTGCGGCGCCAACCCTGCTCTTGTGGGGCGACGACGACAAGCTGATCCCGCCGGCCTATGCGAAGGAATTCACCAGCCGCATCAAAAACAGCAAGCTCGAGATAATCAAGAATGCAGGCCACATGGTGATGTACGAGCAGCAGGAGGCGCTCGTGGGCGCCATCCGAAAATTCCTGAAGGGTTGACCGCGCATGGCAAATGAAATGTCGGATTCCGCGCGCGCGCCGCGTGGATGGTTCCTCACTGCGATGACAGTGCTGTTTGTCGTCCTCGCACTCTCCGATTTCACCAAGGCGCTCCAGTTCGCCAACAACCCGGCGGTAGGCGGCTTGGTGGTCTTCGGTCACAAGTTCCATGGCGTCGCGCACAACCTCGTGCTCGGTCCGCTGTTCGGCGTCGTATTGCTCATCTACGCCCACGGCATCTGGAACTTGCGAGCGTGGGTGATCCCGCTTTCGATCGTCTATGCGTTTTACGTGCCCTACAACCTGGTGCTGTTCTGGTACCAGCAACCAGAGGGGCCGCGCCCGATTCCGTTCATCGTGATCTATCTGGCAATCGCGCTGACCGGTTCGATCGGCACCGCGATCTATCTCGCCTATCATCGCGAGCGGCTCGGCTGAGCGTCGCGCGAATGAACGCAATTAATTTTTTTGGAGTTGACTGCGACAGCGCACAGTTTTAAATTGCAACTATGAAAATTTACGATTTTACCGGAGCTCCGAATCCACGCCGCGTGCGCGTCTTTCTCGCGGAAAAAGGCATCAACGTTCCTTACGAGCAGGTCAATATTGCTGCCGGCGAAAATCGCAAGCCCGAGTTCCTGAAAATTAATCCGATGGGCGGGCTGCCGGTGCTCGAACTTGACGACGGCACTCACATCGCGGAGTCGGTCGCGATTTGCCGCTACTTCGAGGAGACCAAGCCGGAGCCGCGCCTGATGGGCGTGGACGCAAAGGACAAGGCCGTGGTCGAGATGTGGAACCGGCGGATGGAGTTCGAGGTATTGTGGATGACGGCGAGCGCGTTCCGCAACACCAGCGATTTCTTCAAGGGACGCATCCCGCAAGTCAAGGAATACGGCGAGGTCTGTCGAAGCGCGGCAGTCAAACGCCTGGAATGGCTCGACACGGTGCTCGCCGATCGCGAATTCATCGCGGGACCGCGCTACACGATTGCGGATATCACGGCGATGATCGGAATCGATTTCGGCCGGCTGACCGGAATCAAGGTCCAGGAGAATCAGAAGAACCTCGGGCGATGGCATCAGGCGGTATCGAGCCGTCCCAGCGCCAAGGCATAGGGCAGATTCGTCCAATCGAAGCATGACAGAAGATTGGGGCGGTTCGCGTTTCAGCGACGCGGACTAGCATAGTGACATGACCAGTAAAACCCAACGCGGCCCGCGGCGTGGGCGCGGTTCGCATGGAACGGACCGCCCCGTTTTTTTTCAGCGCGAGGCGGACTGGGCGACAGCGGCCGCCGTCGGCGGATATATCGGCGTGTAGATCCGGTACAGCATCAGGTAAACAATCACTCCGGTCAGCGACACGTACATCCACAGCGGCCAGGTCCATCGCGCGATTCGCCGATGGCGCTTGAAATTGCCGCGGAGCGCGAACCAAATCGTCGCGAATACAAGCGGCACGATGGCACCCGCCAGGATTACGTGCGGAATCAGAATCGCGAAGTACAGCGACCGAACCCATCCTTCGCCGCTGAAGCGCACGTTTCCAACATTGTAGTGATAGATGAGATATGAGGTCAGGAAAGCCGCGGAAAAACCCATCGCGGCGAGCATGCATACGCGATGCGCTCGCACCCACCCGTTCTTGATGAAGACGAATCCCGCCAGCAGCAGAACCGTGGCGCATCCATTGAGGAACGCGTTGAGCGGCGCCAGTGAATAGTAGGAAGCCAATCAGGTTGCCAAGTTTTTCACTGTTTCAATGCTGCGGGACTTGCTGGGGCGGCGGCGCGACCGGATTTTCTTCCATCTCGGCCGGATTCTTCTCCCCGATCTTGTGGTAGGTCTTCGTCCACATCCGCGTCGTCACATCGGGCAGCAGCATGAAGCACAGAAAAGTGACCAGCACTACCGGAACTATCGCGATGAGCGCCAGCGCCTTTTTTTCCATCGCCAGATGCATGAAGTACATCGCCACCAGCACGGCGTTTGCGAACGCCAGCCCGATCAGCAGGCCGACTTTGACGGCTTGCGGCAGACCCATCGCATACACGCCGAGCTCGATCGCGGTCAAAATCGCCAGGTAGATAAAAACCGCAATGTAGTTCGGCCCGCTATGATCGGCCTCGTACCCTGAAATCGCCGCTTGCGTCGTCATGGCTTGAATTTCATCTCCGGACCGTTGTCGTTGGAAAACCGGCGTCCTAAATCAGGTAGATGAACGTGAAGATCAGAATCCAGACCAGGCCAACGAATTGCCAGTACAGGCCCGCGACCTCGACCAGACCGGCTTTCGCCTGCGGTATCTTGCCCATCATTGCGCGAATCAGCAGCACGCCGTTGTACATCACGCCGCCGAAAACGTGACAGCCGTGAAAGCCGGTCAGGATGAAGAAGGTCGCGTCAAACAGGTCGCGCTGGACCGACATCCCTTTTTCGGCGATCAAACGATGCCACTCAAACGCCTGCATCCCAAGGAACAGGAGCCCGCCGAGGACGGTCAGCGCCATGAACATTTGGAACTTCGACTGCTTGCCGTGTTGAACGCCGTCCAGCGCCTCGACCATCGTGAAGCTCGAGCAGATCAAGATGAACGTCATCACCGCCGGGGTGGTGATGCCGAGGTAGTCGGCAGGCACCGGCCAGTTCGGATTGTTGATGCGAAGCGCACCGTAGGCTGCGATTGCGGCGCCGAAAATCATTGCGTCGCCGGCCAGGAACGTCCACATCCCGAGCTTGCCGAGATTTCCCGGCGTAAGTGACGGTTCCAACCGATCGGCGTGTGCCGCAGAGTGATCGTGGGTCACTACTGTCACGCCGGGCGCCATATCAATGTTTGACCAGAATCGTCACGACCGAGACCGTTACCAGCAGGACTATCACGCCGAGCAGTATCTTGAGCGTCCGCCAGATTTCCTCTTTGCGCTCCTCACGTTTCACCAGGCCGGTCATGCCGGTACTCACGCGCGATCCAGCACGAGCACCAGCAACACGATGGGTAAATAAATCAGCGACGCGAGCAACAACCGGCGCGCGGCCCGCGAATTACCGGGCGAACGGACCATCGCAAATCCAAACATCAACATGCCGAGGCCAAGCGCGGTTGCAATTACCATGTAAGGGATTCCAGCGAAGCCAAGCATCGTCGGGACGATTCCCACCGCGACGAGTCCGAGGCTTGCCGCAATTACGAGCGGATTCGAGGGATTTCCGCCGCGCGCAGTATCTTGCGGAAGCAGCCGGATGCCGGCGCGTGCGTAGTCGGCGCGGAAGAGTCGCGCGACGGCAAACGTATGCGGCAGTTGCCACAGGAACATGATCGCGAACAGCACCATCGGCTCCAACCCGAGGCCGCCGCGCGCCGCGACCCATCCCGCCACTGGAGGGAGAGCACCGGGAACCGCGCCGATGATGTTGCACATCCAGGTATATCGCTTCAGCGGAGTGTACACGCCGAGATAAATGATCGTGATTGCGGCGACCACCCCAGCGCAGAGCAGGTTCGTCGCGAGCATCAGGTAAACGAAGCCGGCGGCCGTCGCGCTCACGCCGAACACCAGCGCCTCGGCCGGGCGCATCCTCATGTCGGGCAGCGGACGATGGCGCGTGCGATCCATCATCGCGTCGGTGTCGCGCTCGACGTACTGATTGAGCGCGAGCGTCCCGCCGGCCGCCAACGCCGTACCCGCCAGCAGATTCAGCGCGAGCGCAACATCGAATCCCGTGTGCCCACCCAGATAGAAACCGGCCAGCGTCGTGACCAGCACCATCAGAACCACGCGCGGCTTGGTCAGCTCGAAATAATCGCTGACGCGTCCGCGCGGCAGCGTAAGCGCAGATTCAGCGGTCGCCACTTTGGCATTCACGCGGTCACCTGCCGTTCGACTACGCTCGAACCCGCATGCGACTCGATCGCATGGGCGCGCGGCGGCGCTCCGAGGATGCGATATGCACGAAGCGTCAGCGTCAGGCCGGTCGCCAGAACCGCGGCGCCGACCGCGACGTGGCTGGTCGTCGGGAGCACCGCGCGGTCGCTCCAGATCGTGATCGCACCGAGACAAATCTGGATAACCAGCAGCAGGAACAAGCCGAGCGCGGGGCGGCGAAGCGCGGCAACCTGACGATGCGTCCGCAGCACGCGCGCGACCGTCCACAAAACCATCGCGGCAACAACCACCGCACCGCATCGATGCGCAAAATTAATTGCGATGTACTCGTCCCAGTACGGCGGCGCCAAATGGCCGAACGAAAGCGGGAAATCGGGGATTACCAGCCCGGCGCTCATGTGACGCATCACCGCGCCGATCAGAATTTGCAGGTAAATGACGGCGGTCATCGCGGCGGCAAGTTTAGGCAGTGGGATTGGTGACGGCGGATCATCGACGTGCGGGGTCGCGCTCCAGCGCGGATTGGTGAAAATAGCGATCGAGACCATCAAACACAACAGGGCCTGAGCCGTAGCGGCGTGCGCAACCGCGATCGCCAGCGGCAACTCGAACAGCACCGTGATTCCGCCGAGGACGGCCTGCACGACGATCAGTCCGAACGCCAGCACGACAAGTTTGCGGACCCATCGCCGCGGCTCTGTGCGCCATGCCCACGCCATCAGCACCAGCGTAAGAACGACGACTGTTCCGGCAGCCAGGCGATGGCCAAATTCGAAACGGATGCCGCCCTCCCACGCCGGGATGAGTTTGCCGAACGCCAGCGGCCAGTCCGGAACGGCAAGCGCGGAACCGGTCGAGGTGACAAGTCCGCCGACGAAAATGAGGCAAAAAGTGGCGCCCGCGGTCAACACCGCAAAGCGATGCAGTCCACGCGTCTTCTCAACCCCAGCTGATGACTGATTCATTGGCTGTTAGCGCGACCGCCTAATCCGGCGCGGCCGGCGAGTGTTCGATCGACTGCGATTGCGGCAGAAAATCCTCCGCAACCTCAGGCGAGCTATACTCGTACGGTCCACGGTAAACGATCGGCACCGTCCCGCGCCAGTTGCCCTGCGGCGGCGGCGAAGGCGTCGTCCACTCCAGAGTATTCGCATGCCACGGATTGTCGATGGCTTTGGCGCCCCTGAAACAGCTCCAGACGATGTTCGCCAGGAACAGGAACTGCGCGGCGCCGAGCACAAAAGAGCTTATCGAAATAAATTCGTTTATTGGAATGATCGGCGTCAAAAAATCGTACTGCTGCGGATTGTAAATCCGGCGCATGTGGCCCGCCATCCCGAGGATGTACATCGGGAAGAAGGTGCAATTGAACGACACGAAGGTGATCCAGAAGTGAATCTTGCCCAGCGTCTCGTTCATCATGCGGCCGAACATCTTGGGATACCAATAGGTAATTCCCGCGAAGATCCCGAACAGGCTGCCGCCGAATAGTACGTAGTGAATATGCGCGACGACGAAGTAAGAATCGTGGAGGTACATGTCCACCGGCGCGGACGCCATCCAGATTCCCGACATTCCGCCGATCACGAACATCGCGACGAACGCCAGCGCGTTCATCATCGCGGCCGTGTAATGGACGTTGCCCTTGTAGAGCGTGCCGAGCCAGACGAAAGTCTCAATCGCCGCCGGCACTGCGACGATCATCGTCGTGATCATGAAAGCGGCGCCGAGCGCCGGATTCATCCCCGACACGAACATGTGCTGGCCCCACTCGATCCACGACAGGAACGCGATCGCGACCATCGCATACGCCATCGTGCGGTATCCGAATATCGGCTTGCGCGAAAACGTCGCGATGATGTCGGAGACGATCCCCATCGCGGGCAGGATCATGACGTAAATCTCAGGCTGGCCGAAGAACCAGAACAGATGCTGCCACAGCAGCGGCTCGCCGCCGCCCGAGGGCAGAAAGAAATGCGTGCCGCCCATGCGATCGAACAGCAGGAGCGCGAGCGCCGTGGTCAGCATCGGAAGCGCGAGCAGCATCAGAATCGCGGTGATGAACAGCGACCAGATCGCCAGCGGCAGGCGGAAGAAGTACATCCCCCTGGTGCGCATGTTGACGATCGTGGCGATGTAGTTGATCGAGCCCATCAGCGACGACGCGCCGAGCACGATGATGCTGATGCACCATAAGTTCTGGCCCCAATCGACGCCGGTGTAGATTGCGACTGCGCTCAGCGGCGCGTACGAGGTCCATCCCGCGGCCGCAGGACCGCCGGTTACGAAGAACGAGGAAAGCATGATTACGCCGGCGACCGCGCCGACCCAGAACGACAGCATGTTCAGCTTTGGGAACGCCATCTCGCGCGCGCCGATCATCAGCGGGATGAGGAAGTTGCCGAAACATCCGACCAGGATTGGTATCACCACGAAGAAGATCATGATCGTGGCGTGCATCGTGAACATCGCGTTGTAGGTGTTGGGCGGAATCGCGCCGTCGTACATGAAGGGTTCGGGCACCCAGTGAAATCCCGGGACCTGGGTTTCGGGAAACGCCAGTTCCCACCGCATCAGCATCGCCATGAGGCCGCCGATCGACATCATGAACAGCGCCATGAACAGGAACTGCTTCGCGATCATCTTGTGATCTTCGGAGAAGACATACGTGCGCCAAAAGCCGGGCGCATGATGCTCCGCGCGCGCGCCGTGCGCCGCAACCGCTGCCGTGCTGCTCATCTTGGGCTAGCTCCTTGGGGCGGCGCGGCCGGCGCGGCCGGCGCGGGCGGCGCGGGCGGGTGTGCATACTGGTCTTTGAGCCATTTGTCGAAATCCTCTTGCGACTGGACCGTCAGGCTGGCCTTCATCCCCGAATGCCCGAAGCCGCACAGCTCCGCGCACGCAATTTCGTATTGCCCGGTTTCGGTCGCCTCGAACCAGACGTGGATGACGTGGCCGGGCACCACGTCCTGCTTGAGACGCAAGTTCGGTACAAAAAAACTGTGGATGACGTCTCTCGAGGTCAGATCGATCCGCACGACTTTGTTGACCGGCACGTGCATCTCGTTCTCGATCGTGAGGTCGTGCTTGGCGCCGAATTTGCCGCCGGGCCCCGGATAAGTGAATTCCCAGTTGAACTGCTTCGCGTTCACCAAGAAGAACACCTCCCCCGGAGGCCCATGCTCCTTGATATCAGCCCACGTCGAGCGGCTCATAAACGCCAGAGCGACCAGGATCGCGGCGGTCGCCATGGTCCAGACGATCTCGAGACGGGAATTGCCTTCAATATACTGCGCCTTGCGGCCGGGCCGGGCGCGATAGCGAATCATGAAGACCAGCATCGCGATCATCACCGCGATCCAAACGACGATCACGATCCAGAAGATCAGCTCAAAGAGCCAATCGACCTGGGGACCGAAGGTCGAGATGTCGTGCGGAAAATACAAATACTCGAGCATCGAAGCGTCACCTCTGCGCTACCAATGTGTAAACTCCGGACGAGCGCTCGCGGCGCCGATCAAGGCGGCTGATGCAGCGTTGCAACGCTTTCCGATTCATGAATTGGGTGCGACTATGCCCGTCAGCGCAACGATTAGTGAAATGAAAAATCTTTGTCCACCACCGCAACGCCCGCTCAATAGCCGCCATGACGCCCACATTTCGGTAATAATTTCAAGCGCTTCGCGGTCGCAGGATCGCAAGGGCCGCGGTTTCGGTAATCAGGCATTGGCGCGAGATTGGCGGCAACAAAGGTTTGGGCTACAACGACTAGGCGACGAAGAGGAGGTCTTTATTTCTTATGCCTGATCGCGTGGCGACCCTTTCCCAAGCCTTCGAGGCGCAGGCGCAGAAGAACGGCGCGCGCGCATTCTTAAAGGACAAGCCCGGCAAAGTCTGGACGGACCACTCGTGGACCGAAATCTCCGAGGCTGCCGGAAAGCTTCGCGCCGGTCTGCCGAGCCTGGGCGTGCGCCCCGGCGATCGGGTCGCGATCCTCTCCGACAATTGCCCCGAATGGATCGTCGCCGATCAGGCCGTGCTGGGGCTCGGCGCGATCGTCGTACCGCTCTACACGACCAGCGGAGCCGAGGAGACCGCGCACGTCATCAACGACTCGGGAGCGAAAATCATCGTGGCCAAGGGGCCCGAGATGATCAAAAAAATTCTCGGCCTCGGCAGTTTGATTCCCGGCCTCACGACAATTATCGCCATGCATCGCGGCGCGGAATCCGCGCCCGCCGCCAACGGAACGCCCGCCATCGTGACGTCGGCATCGGTGAGCGGCGATGCGCCGGCGGCCATCGTCGAGGGCAGCAGCGACGACCTCGCGACGATCATCTATACGTCGGGCACCACGGGCACGCCGAAAGGCGTGATGCTCTCGCACGGCAACATCCTTGCCAACTGCGAGGACTCGCTCGCCGCACTCACGCTCAACCACACCGACATGACGCTGTCGCATCTGCCGATCGCGCACTCGTTCGAACGGACGGCGGGTTACTACACCGTGGCGCTGGCGGGAGGGACGATCGCGTTTGCCGAGAGTCTCGGGCAGATCGCAGCGAACCTGACCGAGGTCGAGCCGACCGTGGTGCTGACGGTGCCGCGCCTGCTCGAAGTGATACACGGCCGCGTGATGCGCACGGTGGAGGCCTCGGCTCCGATGCGCCAGCGACTGTTCAAAATGGCGCTCGCGTCGGGCGAGCAAGCGGCTGAGTATCGGCATCGCGGTAAACCGGTACCGCCGCTGCTTGCACTCTCGACGGCGCTGTTCAGGCGGCTGGTCTTCGCGCGAGTGCGCGCGATCTTCGGAAGTCGAATGCGCTACCTGATTTCCGGCGGCGCACCGCTGCCGACCGAGATCAACCGGTTCCTGTCCGCCGCCGAAATTCCAATCGTCGAAGGATACGGCCTGACCGAGGCGGCGCCCGTCGTTGCGTGCAATCTGCACGGCAAGACCCGAATCGGCACGGTGGGACGGCCTTTGGCGCAGGTCCAGACCGCAACCGCCGCCGACGGCGAGTTGCTTGTGCGCGGGCCGAGCATCATGAAGGGTTACTACAAGCTCGAGGCCGAAACCAAGGAAGCGATCGACGAACAAGGATGGCTCCATACCGGCGACATCGCGAAGATCGACGCCGAGGGTTACATCTCGATCACCGACCGCAAAAAAGAGATCATCGTGCTGTCGGGCGGCAAGAACGTCTCACCCGCCTACGTCGAGAGCAAGCTCGTCGCCGACAAATTCATCTCACAAGCCTGCGTGGTCGGCGACCGCCGCAAGCATCTCGCCGCGCTGATAGTGCCGGACTACGAAAATCTGGCGGAGTTTCTCGCCGACAACAATCTCGATCCGAAGAACGCAGACGCGCTGGCGAAGTCACCGGCGTTGAAGACGCTCCTGCAAGGGCGAATTCGCGGAATCAACAAGCAAATGTCGGACGTGGAAGCGATCGTCGGGTTCACGATCATCCCGCAGCCGTTCACACAGGAAAGCGGCGAGCTCACGCCGTCGCTCAAGGTGCGCCGCAAAGTCGTTCAGGCGCACTTCAAGGAACAGATCGACGCGATGTTCGGTGATTGATAATCCGCAATTCGAGATCTCAGGGGCAAATGTGCTGAAGTTCAGACTCTGGTTTGGCGCATTCTTTGCGCGACTGATGCGTGCGCTGCGGCGGCGAAATATTCTCACCATTAGTGGAGCTATATGGGGCCTACTCAATATAACGACCGCGATCATCATTGTGTTCGTCCCGATGTTTCTGGAAAGCGATAAACTGCTCGAAGCGAGCAAACTTCCTAGCCGTGGCATCGTGCTAGGTTTGTCGTGGCACATCAACGTCGCAATCATCATCACCATAGCTTACGGGTACCAGTTCCTTTTCAAGACCATCGAGAACGCCCGCTCGGAGTCCGCCCGCCAACCTCATCAGCTCAAACGCAGCAAGGTCGAAAACAGAGCGATCAATCGGATCCATGATGATCTGCGCAACAATCTGCGGACCACTGGGACGCTCGCCGCGGACGACCGACTGTTGCAAGCTGTTCTGGAGGCAGCGCTGCTGACGGTGGCTGAAGAGGTCGGCGGTTACGCCGAAATGGAGAAACTCGAAGCGAATCTAATAATCCGTTCGCCCAGTGATCCGACTAAGCTGCGCGTGATTGCGCGATTCGGAAATACCCGCCGGTGCCCAATTGAATACACGATGGATCAGCGATCGTTCTGCGCCGCATTGTGGCGCGGAGATCCAACCGCGGCGGTGGCAGGAAACATCGCAGCTATTGCTCCGGACAGCGGGCGCAATGTTCCCTACAAGGACATTCTACGATTACCAGTTCTCGATTCGAGCGGAAACGTCGCCGCCGCGCTGAGCATCGACAGTACCGAGAAGTATCACTTTCCACGCCAGCAAACCGCGATTCAGAGACTAGAGTTCGAAGTGAGCCCCCACCTTGCTTTGCTCAGGATGATACTTGAACTTTAGCCATTAAGGGTTAAACTAATAAAGGAAATATATGATGGCGGATAAGAAACAGGCTGAGGCGATCCGACTTTCAATGCTGATTCAAGGTGTCGGGGCCGGACGGGACGTTCCCGATCAGGAAGTCGTCGATTCCTTCGAAAAGATGGAAGGAAAAACGTCGGCGCTTAGCAAATGGGCAAGCAATGCCGTTTCGTTTTTTCTGCCCAGCGTAACGCCCTCAAGCAGTCGCCCAAAATCGGCGACTCAATCTGAAGAGTCTCGATCGGATCTTCCGGTCGAACGCGGGAACGCCTGAGTAGTCAGCGAACCCGCGCTTTTTCGAGAACTACCCGCCCGGTTACTTTGTCTGGCCGTTCTCCGCGGCGAGCAGCGCATGGATGGTCGTAAGCTGCTTCACCATGTAGGCGCGCTTGCCCTTGGGCGTGACGACTTCGATATCGTCCTGCGCCGCCTTGCCGATTAGCGCGCGGCCCAGCGGCGACGACAGCGAGATGCGGTTCTGCGCGCCGTCAACTTCCTCCGGCACCACGATCTCGAACTCCGCGATACCGCCCTCATCGAGATCCTCGAGCCGAACGCGGCTGCCCAGGCCAACAGTGTCGTGCGGAATTGTCTCGAGGTCGATCATCGTGAGCTCCACGATTCGCGCCTCCAGGTTGCCCACCCGCGCGCGCAGGAACTCCTGACGCTGCTTCGCCATCGCCCATTCCGCGTTTTCAGACAAGTCGCCGTGAGCGCGCGCGCGCTCGAGTTCCTTGGGCAGGTCCACGTTGAGTTCGCGCTTGAGCGTCTCGAGGTCTTTTCTGAGCCGCTTGATTACCGGTAATTCAGCCATCGATACATTCTTCCTGAATGCGATCTTTTTCCTGGTCTATACGATCGCCGCGCCGGTGAGCGCCGTCGCGATCTCTTTTGCCTGCTTCAATCCGCGACGATTGAAGTCAGGCTCCGATTGACTCCGGTCACGCTCTGAATCTTCTGCACCACCAGCTCGCCGAGCGAGGTCACGTCCGCGGCCTCCGCGATCGCGATGATGTCGTGCGGCCCGGTGACCGCATGCGCCACGGAAACGCCGCTGACGCCTCGAATCTTGGCCGCGACCTCGCGCGCCTTTCCCGGCGACGTGTCGATCAGGATGAATGCCTTTACGGACATGCTCGTTTCCTCCCGGCGCTCACGCGCGCTCAGCGCGGTGGCGGAATCAAAGTACCCTTCTCATCATATACATAAAAACCGCGGCCTGATTTGCGGCCCAGGTATCCGGCATCGACGTACTTCTTCAGCAGCGGGCATGCACGGTACTTGTCGTCGCCGAGCACCCGATGCATCACCTCCATGATCGCAAGGCAGGTGTCCAGCCCGATCAGATCCGCCAGCTCGAGCGGGCCCATCGGTTGATTGGTGCCGAGCTTCATCGCGATGTCGATATCGGTTACGCCGCCGACGCCTTCGTACATCGTGTAAATCGCTTCGTTGATCATCGGCAGCAGCACGCGATTGACGATGAATCCCGGAAAATCCTGCGCGGTCATCGTGGTCTTGCCGAGTTGCTCGGCGAGCGCCCGCGTCTGCTGAAAAGTCGGTTCCGAGGTGGCCAGTCCGCGAATGATTTCGACCAGCTTCATCGCCGGGACCGGGTTCATAAAGTGCATCCCGATCACGCGGTCGGCGCGCGAAGTGCGCGCCCCCATCCTGGTGATCGAAATCGACGACGTGTTCGACGCGAAAATCGTCTCGGGCGGACAGATCTTGTCGAGCTTCTGCAGCAGCGCGATCTTCGCGTCTTCGTTTTCGATCACCGCCTCGATCACGAAGCCAACCCCGGCCAGATCCTCGAGCTTGGTGGTCGTCTCGACGCGGCGCATCACGCGATCGCGCTCCTCGGGCTTGAAGCGCCCGCGCTCGATCATCCGCTCCAGGTTGCGCGCGATCGAATCGATGCCGCGCTTGCACAGCTCCGGCGTTATATCGTGCATCACGACCGCGATTTCCGCCTGCGCCGCGACCTGCGCGATTCCCGCACCCATCTGCCCTGCCCCGACGACGCCGATCTGCCGCAAATTCATTCGTCTCTCCAAAAACTATTCAGCCGTGAACCAGAGGTCTCAATGATGCTCCGGGGGCTCCTCGCCACCGGCCCACGTGCCGGCGCCGCCGCCGTTTCGCATCGCGGTGCGCACCTTCCTTACATCTTCGGGCGACTGGCGCCCCGGCATCCCGAGGTTGCGCATCAAGTGGTTCGTCATGCTCGCGGTGAGCCGGTCGCGGATTGTAGGCTCGACGCCGACTTGCGTGTCGAGCACCGCATCGACCTGCTCCCGCGTGAGACCCTCTTCCACGAAAATATCGACCAGCCCCGCCAGTCCGACTTCGCCGCCGGCGCGGTCCACGATCGCGACTACTTTCGCACACAGCGTGCAGACGCGGCGGATCAAACCGGCGCGCTTGCTGCAATAGACGCATCGCATCAGGAGATTGACCGCCTCAAAGTGGGCATCGCATCGACGCCCGAATGCATCGCAGGGCCCGCATCCCCGAAAGAGCCCTGAAAAAACTTGAAGCGGCCGTGCGCACGAAAAATCGGCGGGCCCGCTTCAATTCTGACGTTACTACCGGCTGCAGATGGTCGCAAGTATGACCGGGCGACCCGGCTGCGGACGGATAAGTTGTCACCATTGACATCGCACACCGTCAGGGCTACAATCGGAATTGAGAATCATTCTCAGAATTAACACATATGATTAATCAAACCGCCGTCGCTTACTTCTTCTATTCGCTTGGCCTGCTCTTCCGCGAAGGCATGGAAGCGATGCTGGTCGTCGTCGCGCTCGCGGCCGCCACGCGCGGCGCGGGACGAATCGGCCGCTCGCGCGACGTCTATACGGGCGCAGCAGTCGCGATCATCGCCAGCATCGTTCTGGCGTGGGCGGTCAACCATATAATCACCGACGACGCCAGCGACACGCTCGAAGGCGTCTTCCAACTCTTCGCCGCCGCGACCCTTTTCTACGTCAGCTCATGGATGACCTCGAAGGGCCAGTCCGATCGCTGGATGAAGTTCATCTCGCACAAACTCGAAAGCGCCGAGCGCAGCACGATTCCCGGTATCGCGCTCGGGCTCACCGCGTTTCTCGCCGTGATGCGCGAGGGCGCGGAGACGATCGTGTTCTTTCAGGCGCTCACCAACGGCGCGACCGAAGCTGTCGAGCGTCACGCGGTGACGGCCGGCATCGCCGTTGCCGCGGTCGCACTGGCCGCGTCCTTCGTGGTCATCAGGCGCGCTGCCGATCGAATCCCGATGAAGATCTTCTTCCACGCGACTTCGATTATGCTCTACGCGCTGGCGATCGTCTTTGTCGGCCAGGGCGTCGCGAGCTTGCAGGAAGCGTCGATCGTACCGGCTACATTCGTGAATTACGCGCCAACGATTCCCATGCTCGGTCTGTTCCCGACGATTCAATCGCTCGGCGCGCAGGCGGTTCTGCTGATGCTTGCGGCGGCCGCCGTGTTGGTTCCACGCAACGCTGCCGCACGACAGGTCAGGGTTGCCGAGCAGGCGGCGATGCAGGGGGAGCAGACTTGAGCTCGGGCGCTTGCGCGACAGAATCGTCGCCGCCGAACAGGACAGTCTCCACGTCGGAACTCAGTTTCTCGGACATCACCAGCGCGCCAAACCCCATCCGCGTGCATTGATCGACCATCGGGTCGCGCGCGACCGCACTTTGACGGACGTGCTCGAGCACGACGCGCAAATCCTGCGCGCGATCGAGCAGGACGGACAGCCGCGCCTCGACGATCGCGGTCGAATTGCCGCCGCTGGAAGCAAGATCGAGCGCCAACGATTCGTCGTGCTCCGCACTGGCCAGCGCATGAAGCGCATTTTTGATTTCGGCGCACGCCGCTTCGGCGCCGGCGTCGGACGGCGCGGATAAATCCGCGGCCAGAGTCGTTTGAACCGTGGCAAATAGAACGGCGGCAATCGCGAGCAGCATCGGCGCCGCGGCTACTTCCTCATCTCGTCGATGATGCGTTCGCGATGGCCGTGCGCGATCAGCTGATCGTTGCGACGGCCCTGCTTGAGCGCGACATACGTGAAGAACATCACCATGATCAGCATCGCGATGATCGGGATGTTGTCCGGCACGGTCAGGATTTGGAGAAACTGCTGAAACCCGGTGATTCGGCCCATTGAATCCTCGACGGTCGGCTTTGTCTTGCTATGATCGATGTAACAACGCCGTCATGGCAGTGTCAACTTTCGCGCTTTCCCGGATGTGTACTGCCAATCGACGCATCTGCGGCGCGCTTGCAGCACGGCGAGGCCAGCGGGCAAAGTAGTCGGGCATGGCCAATCACGCCGAAGCTTCGTCATACACCGCCGGTGCGCATCGCGGCATCTTCAACCTCGCATGGGGGATAGTCGCGACGGTGCTGTCAGTGCTGTGGACGGCGCCTTGCGCGATCGCCGCCGCGATTGCCGCCACGATGGGCAAGCAGCACGCGGTCACACTGATCAGTCGCGCATGGGCTCGCGGAATAATCAGACTCTGCGGCATCAAGGTGCAAATCGAAGGTCTCGAAAATCTCGCCGGTCTGAAGTCGTTCATCCTGGTTGCAAACCACCAGAGCTTCTTCGACATCTTCGCCGTCACCGCGTTCATGCCGGGCGAGCCCCGCTCCATCGCGAAAAAAGAACTGCTCAAAATCCCGGTGATCGGCTACGCGATGCAACGCGGCGGTCACGTGATCATCGACCGCGAGTCCGGAGGCAAGGCAATTCGCAAGGCGATTCAGATCATCCGAAGTGGCCTCGACGTCTACATCTTCGCCGAGGGCCATCGCTTCAACGACAACCGGGTCCACGAGTTCGAAGATGGCGCCGCGTGGCTCGCGATCCTGTCGAAGTTGCCGGCGGTGCCGATGTCGATCAGCGGATCCGGCCTTATTTTCCCGCGCCGCGCAAAGATCGTGACCCCGGGCTGCGCGATGCGCATGACGATTGGAAAGCCGATCGCGACCGAAGGAATGCGCAGCGCCGACCGCACCGAGCTGACGCGCAGGCTCGAGGAAGCGGTGCGCGCCACTTTCACCACCGAGGTCTGAGCGCTGTGCCTGCTCGCGCTCCGGCTAGGCTTTGCGATCGAAGATGAACAGCGGGACCTGGCTGGCCAGCTTGGGATCGATCGTCAGGATACGGCGTCCCGAGTCCTTCCGAATCGCGCCGGCGTCAAGACCGGCGGCGCGAAAGTCCGCTATCACCCGATCGACGTCCTCCGCCTCGAGCCACAGGCCGATCATCCCTTCGCTCGACGAATCGATCGCGGCCGCCGCGACGAGACGAATCTCCGCGCCGCCGACCTTCACCGACGCCGACTTCCCATCTGCCGGCCTGGCTACGGCAAAGCCGAAGTTCTTTTCGTAGATCGACGCTGCGTCCGCGAGGTCCGAGGTCGCGACTTCGAGCGTAACCAGGCGTTTAATCATCGGTGCGGATTAGCGCTCAGCCCTTCGGCTTCAACGAGAAATTGCCCGTCGCCGTCGCGCCGTCTTTCACATCGACTTTCTGATCCTGCGTGCCGAGCTTTTCCTGCCACACTTCGACTTCGTAGTTGCCCGGCGGCACGCCTGCGATCGAGTAGTTGCCCTTGTCGTCCGTCACCGCGAAGTACGGAGTGTCGGTCGCGACCCACCAGGCGTGCATCCAGCCGTGCGCATCGCAGGTGATCTTGATCACTTCCGGCTGTTCGACCTTTCGCTGGATTACTTTCTTGAACTTGGGCTGAGCCATGTTGAACGCTGGATTCCTGGTCGAATAGGAATGGATGTTGTGCAGAATCCCGTCCGAGTTCAGGATGTCCACGGTGCTGCCGGCCGGGAACGCGAGCACGTGCGGCACGTAGTCGCATCCCTTCTGATCGAACTTTACTTCACCGGGCTTCAGGTCGCCCTTGGCGCCTTTCACGGTCACAACCGCGTTCGCGATTCCACCGCCGCTGCCGACGACCAAGTCCTGTTCGAAGTGCGGATGCAGCGCGCATACTTCCTTGTCCTTGGTCACCGCGAGCTGCCTGGGCGCGGGCGCCGTACCGTCATACTTGACGGTTCCGCTAATCGTGCCGCCGGCAGCGCTCGCGAGGCCGGCGCCCACGCTCATGCCGAGCGCGACAGCCGCACACGCCGCCAGTACAATTGCAAACTTTGTCATTACCATTTCTCCGGCGAAATCGCTGATATGTTTTACCCAGTTAAATCAAACTCTCTCACCTTAGCGAATAATCAGTTGCCCACTCAATCGATTAGGCGATAACAACCTACTTCTTACTCACTTCACTTTTCACTTTTTCATTTTTCACCGGCGCCGTCGCCATCCGGGCCGGCGGTGTCTCTCCCGGATGAGTTCCAAGCCAGAAAAGATAGTCCGTCAGCGCGCGGATCTGTTTGTCCTGGTTGCCGCCCAGTATGTCCTCCGGGCCGCCCGGATAGTACGACGGCATCTTGGTTCCCGGCTGTAGCGCCGACGGATTTGCGATCCACTTCACTACCCAGTCGGGATTGAGCCGCTGATGCGTCAGCGCCATGTCGGGCGCCCATCCCGACGGCGGTCCCTCAGGCTTCTTGTCGCCCTCCTGATGGCAGCTGAAGCAGTTGAAGTAGTCCTTCGTCATCAGCTTCGCGCCGGCGGCCAGCTCAGCCGGCGCAATCAGGTTGGTGTCGATGAACATATACGGCACGTTCAGGTCCGAGAGCGCCGTGAAGTAGTTCACGATCGTGTCGTCTTCACCGTTGGTGAAATGAAAAGTCGGCATCCTGATCTTCAGCCACGGACGAATCTCGGTGGGTTCCTGGAGGAACGCGAATAGCCACTCGGGTTGAACCTTGAAACCCTCGCCATTGAGTATTGGCGGCGCAAAGTTGATTTCATCTCCCGGGTAGAAGCGGCTGATGTAGCCGCCCCGATTCTCGATGATATGGCAGCCGACGCAGTTGTAGTAATTGACCATTCGCCGGCCCGCGACGATTTGCGCCTGATGCTCCGATCCGGGCATCCGGTACCGCTCCTGCACCGTGCCCTGCGTCAGGCCGGCCAGGAACACGACCAGGTTCCTGATGTCGGCGCTGTCGAAATGGAAATTCGGCATCAACTGCTCGACATCCCTGGTCGCGTAGGTGCGCGGGGATTGCAGTTTATGGAACGCCCACTGATCCCACGTCTCGGGAATCCGCATCTGGTTGCCGAAAAATAGTTCGTCGAGATGCTTGGAGCCGAAGGTCGTCAGCTCGGCGCCGGTTCGCGACTCCTTGCCCATCCCCTCGATCTCGTGGCATCCGAAGCATCCGTACTTGCGCACCAGCGCTTCGCCCTTCTTGATCTGCCCGGGATTCTTGAGCGCGGTTTCGACGCCGGCGTTTTCTCTCTTCTTGCCATGCGTCATCAGGAAGGCGGTCAGCGCTTCCGCTTCGCGATCGCTCAGGCGCAACGACGGCATCGCCGTATGCGGCGAGAAATCATGTGGATTCTTCAACCACGCATATATCCACGCCGCCGAAGTCTTCTCCGCGATCCTGCCCAGGTTGGGCGCGAAGTCCTTGGCCGTGAATCCCCGGGCCGGCCCGAAGCCCGCGGCGACGCCGACCGGAGTTCCATATTCATGCGGTTCGATCGCGTGGCATCCTTTGCAGCCGACCGATTCGAACAGCCCCTTGCCTTCCTCGACGAACGCCGGATTCTTGACGTCGGCCTCCAGCGTCGCAAGCTCGGGATGCGCCGCGAGCCACTCCTTCGAATTTTTCGACGAACTGTCCAGGATGAACGCGGCCAGCGCGATCGCCTCGGCGCGCGAGAACATGAAGTCCGGCATGCGCGTGAACCGCCGGAAGTCATCCGGCCTGGCGATCCATCGCACGGTCCACGACGGGTCGAGCTTTGCCGCCGCGAGTTTCAGGTACGGGCCGATCTTCGGCAGGTCCTCGTAGCCCGCCACCAGATGGCATCCCGCGCATCCCATCTGCTGGAACATCCGTTCCCCCTCGACCCAGTTCGCCGCGATCGGCTTGCCTCCCGCGTCGTGCAGCGAGCCCACGTCGATATGGCACTTGATGCATCGGGACTGCATCTTGGCGCCCCTGAGCATCGGCGAATCCCAATCCGGATCGTCGCCATGCGCCAGCCGCACCGAGCTGACCGCCGGCCCCTGTCCGTCGTGACATGGCGTGCATCCGAGTTTGTCGGGCGGATGCTTCAATATGATCTGATCGAAGTTGCTATGCGTGCGAAACGGCTCGGGCGCATTCTCGAAGCCCTTCTTGTCGGCGCCCATATGACAGCTCTGGCATCGATCGACCCGCGCGATCGCCTCGTCGAAGGCATTGCGGTCGAAGTCGTCGATCGCGGTCTGCTCAATCCTCGGAACCTTCGGATAACGGAACAGGACGGTGTTGCGGAACTTGACCGGGATCATCCACGTATCGGCCTTGTCCAACAAATCGTCGCGCTTGGCGGTGAGCTTCCTCATCTGATCTGTCCGGCTCTCGACCTTCGACTTGAGCGCCTCGATCTGATCCTTGACCGCCTGCAGATTGTCCCTGGCTTTGTCGGAGGCGATATTTTCCCGCGCGAGTTCGGCGTTCAGCCGATCGATTTCCTTTTTGTACGGAGCCAGGTTTTCCCTTTCCTGGACGGCGTGGTTGTAGTCGTACCAACGCTCGGTCAAATACGACTTGGTGAAGCGGACCAGTTGATCCTTGTCGTTGGCAGTGTTTTTCAGATCGCTCAACTGCGCGCGCAGCGCGGCCAGCCTGGCCGCGGTGGCGCCGGAGCCGAGTTCGTTGCGCGCCTCGGCCAGCTCCTTCGAGACTTTCTGGTATCCGGGATCGGCGTCGAGGCGCTGCTGCTCGTCCGCCGCGTCCTTCATGTACTTGTCGTACGCCAGCCGGTCCCACTGGAGCTGGTATTCCTTCCACGGACGGCGCGAGATGTTGTCGTCCCAAATCGACCAGACCGCGGTCACCAGCAGCACCGCCACCATCAGCACGAACAGCGCGCTGTATGATTTTCCTTCTTCAATGGGATCGAGCCCCGCTCTGCCAGCCATCTGCTCTTACCTGTTCTCAACTCCCAATGCCGGCGCGAGGCCGCCGTCCAAATACTCACTCAAATACTCAATACTCATTTACGCCCGCGAGCCCACAGGACGTCAACGATGTAGCCGGCGAGAAAAACCAGAATGCCGATCCCGGTGAACTTGTATTCGGTTCCCATCCCGTGCGGCTGGGTGATCCCGACGTAGAGCGCGAAGCCGACGTCGGCGAGTCCGAGCGCCTGCAGTACTTTGGCCAGGATGAACACGGGGGTCGCGGCCACGTCAGATGTTAATCCAGGGCGTAACCAGGATGTACTTGATGTTGAGCGCGTGCCGCAGCACCATCTTGATGAACACGCCGGCCATCGCGAGCAGCAGAAATCCCGTGATGCCGAAGCGCACCGGCCCCCATTTCTTCAGTATCTCGGGACCGCCGCCGGGAAACGCCGACCATGGATCGCCCGCCGGCCGTGATCGTATCCAGAAATATAACGCCGCATACCCAATCGCGAAGTAGCCGCCTATCACCGCCAATCCGAAGATCGCCGACGCCACGTAGTCGCGCAAGCCGAACATGTACGGCAAATCGACGTTGGTCAGCGCCTCGACCAGATGCGGATCCCAGACCTGGCCGGGCCAGAACCAATTCCATCCGGGGCCGCGGAAAAATGTGCCGATGATGATGAATGAGACCCATAAAATGTGGAACCCGACGAAAAAAGTCAAAATCTCGAACGATCGCTCGCGAAACGTGTAGTAGCCGTTACCTTTCGGATTGATGTCGAGATACGGAATCAGCATCAGGCCCACGATGATGAAACAGGGCAGCACCACGCCCGCATACCACGGGTCGAAGAACACCAGCATCTCCTGCAAGCCCAGGAAGTACCACGGCGCCTTCGACGGATTGGGCGTGCGAGTCGGATTTGACGGCTGCTCGAGCGGCGCGTTGAGCAACAGCGACCACACCGTCAAAACGATGATCACCAGAATCGCCATCAGGAATTCGATCCGCACAAGGAACGGCCAGGTGTGCAGCTTCTCTTCGACCCCGCCGCCCGCCTTCTTGATCGGGGCTTCGATTCGCTTCGACCCGCCCGCCGCCGGCGTCCTCGCGCCACCTCCGGCTGCGCCCGCTCCCGCCGCACGCGTCACGACGGCGCCTTGGTTACCTTCCCGGCTTGCCATGATTAATCCCTAATGAGGCGGCGCTCCATCCTCGTCGTCGCTCCACGCAGCCGGCGCCGCCAGCACGTACACTATATACAGCATGATCGACATCCCGGCCGGCACCGACAGCACGCGCACGATTCCCTGGTGCAACAGCCATGAAAACACGCCTCCCATCGACCGCCTGCTCGTCCCGTCCTAGAGCGGCCCCGACATGCCGTCGCGGCGGATTCGCCAGAAATGCACCGTCATGAAGATGCTCGCGATCAAGGGAAAAAAGATGCAGTGCAAAATGTAGAAACGCAGCAGCGTGTGCGGTCCGATTTCCGCGCCGCCGAAAATAAATGCGCGCGCGTCGTAAACCGGATTCACCCCGAGTACTTCATGGAATGGACCGCCATGCCCAAGCAGCGGCGTGGCGCGCGCCATGTTCGAGCCGACCGTCACCGCCCAAATGGAAAGTTGATCCCACGGCAACAGGTATCCGGTGAACGACAGCAGCAGCGTCAGCACCAGCAGGATCACGCCGACCACCCAGTTGAACTCGCGCGGCGGTTTGTACGAGCCCGTCATGAACACGCGGAACATGTGCAGCCACACCGCGATCACCATGCCGTGCGCGGCCCATCGATGCATGTTGCGCATCAACATCCCGAACGGCATGTCGAATTCCAGGTACTTCATGTCGGCGTAAGCGTATTCCGCCGTCGGCCGATAGTAGAACATCAGGTACACGCCGGTGACCACGGTCACCAGGAAAAGCAGAAACGTGATGCCGCCCATGCACCACGTGAAGCGCAGCCGCACCGTATGCTTTTGCACTTTCGACGGATGCAGATGCAGCCACACGTTGCCGGACACCATCAGGATCCGGTTGCGCGGCGTGTCTTCGTAGCCGTGCCTGAATATCGACTGCCAGACCTGCGAATCGGTTATCTGGCGTTTCGTTTCGTTCCAGTCGAACTTAGCCATCCGCTACCACCCACTAAAACTCCCTGGAGCAGTTCGCCAAGGGCGCCCTCGGCAGTCTCAGCAAATACGGTAAAAAATCCAATTTTTACGACTTTATGCTCGCGAGGCTTGCTCGGAATGCGGCGTAAGGCTACCTAATTTTGCCCGGTCTCCGCAACGAAGTCTCATTGAGTCGGGATTTCCGATTTTGCATCCCTGACTCCTGTAGCCGTATAGAACGAAACGCCCTGCCCGGCCACGACGGCCGGACAAGGCGCTGTTCTATTGCAGCGGGCTCGACAGGGACCGGGGCCCCTGCCTATTTGCCCTTGCCCTTGCCCTTGCCCTTGAGTTTCACCGACTGCGGCTCGTGTTCCGCATTGTCGATGATCAACAGGGTGGCGTCATACGCTCCCGGGGCGGTGGGCGCAAACGTAACTCCGATCGTGCAATTCGCGCCTGGCGCCAGCGGTGCATCGCAGCCTTTCGTCGCGCTGAACGGACTGACCGCTCCGCTGGACCCCTCCATCAACACCGTAATGCCGGGCTTCTCTTTGCTGCCCTTGGGGTTGCTCACGGTGACATTCTTGGGTCCCTTATGATCCCCGACCTTCACCGTGCCGAAGTTCAGCGACGCCGGACTGATCTTCAGTTTGACCAAAACTGGCGTAGGCGTGGCGGTCGGCGTCGCAGTTGCAGTCGCGGTTGCTGTCGCGGTGGCTGTGGGCGTGGCCGTCTTGGTCGCCGTCGCGGTCGCCGTCGCGGTCGCCGTCGCGGTCGCCGTCGCGGTCGCCGTCTTGATTGGCGTCGCAGTGGCGGTCGGCGTTGGCGTTGCCGTCAATACGTTATAGTGGATTGTTCCAGTTGCCGGGCTGCCGGACATGGTGGTCGCGTACAGGTTGTTGAGCAGCACCGAGACCGTGTTGCTGTCGTAATTCGCGACGATCAGGTCGGGCATGCCGTCGCCGTTGACGTTCGCCGTCGTCACCGAGTGCGGGCCGCTGCCTGTGGCGAAGGTCTGCTGGGTGGCGAAGCTATTGCCGTCGAGCGTCGTCGCCGGCGCCGGCGTGGTGTTGAGCAGCACCGAAAACGTGTTGCTGGCGTTATTCGCGACGATCAGGTCGGGCTTGCCGTCGCCGTTGACGTCGGCCACCGTCACCGAGACCGGTTCGCTGCCCACGGTAAAGGTCTGCTGGGCGGTAAAGCTGGCCGTGGGGGAGCCCGGGGCGGTGGTGTTGAGCAGCACCGAGACCGTGTTGTGGCCGTTGTTCGCGACGATCAGGTCGGGCAAGCCGTCGCCGTTGACGTCGGCCGCGGTCACCGAGTACGGGGCGCTGCCCACGGGGAAAGTCTGCTGGCTGGCGAAGCTGGGGGTGGTGGCGCCCGGGGCGGTGGTGTTAAGCAGCACCGAGACCGTGCCGTCGCCCGCATTCGCGACGATCAGGTCGGGCTTGCCGTCGCCATTCAAGTCGGCCGCCGTCACCGAGACCGGGCCGCTGCCGGTAGCAAAGGTCTGCTGGGTAGCGAAGCTAGGCGTGGTGGCGCCTGGGGCGGTGGTGTTGATCAGCACCGAGACCGTGTCGCTGCCGTAATTCGCGACGATCAGGTCGGGCTTGCCGTCGCCGTTCAAGTCGGCCACCGTCACCGAGATCGGGTCGGTGCCCACGGCAAAGGTCTGCTGAGCGGCGAAGCTGGGCGTGGTGGCGCCTGGGGCGGTGGTGTTGAGCAGCACCGAGACCGTGTTGTGGCCGTTGTTCGCGACAATCAGGTCGGGCAAGCCGTCGCCGTTGACGTCGGCCGTCGTCACCGAGACCGGGCCGCTGCCCACGGCAAAGGTCTGCTGGGTAGCGAAGCTGGGCGTGAAGCTCCTCGCTGCACCCCCGCCACCCAGCAATTGCATCTGGAAAGTTTTGTTGGATTGATTGATGGTGCTGCCGGCGACTGTCACCGGAATCGTCGCGCTGGTCGCGCCGGCCGGAATCACCAGCGACCGCTCGCCGCCGTGTAGTTGATCCCGGCGATCGCTGTGCCGTTCTGGGTCTGGTACTGAACAAAGGCGTCGTAGCCGGTATCGCCGCTGCGCGAGATCGGAAAATCAAGGGTGGTTGACGAGCTACCGGTCACCGTAACGCCGGCGCTCGAGATAGTCAGCGTGGTGGGATCGCCCCACACCGAAAGCGCAATCGCCACCCCTAGCAGCACTATCGTCGCTGTCAGGCTCTTGTGTTTCACGCGAAATGTCCCCCGATTAATTCGTTGCGTTCAGTTGTGAGCGACGCGCGGCTGCGGCCGGTTCGAAACGCAAACTCTCATCTCCCCCTCGCGGCGTTCAGAAGCGACCCGGGGCTCGACTAGCCGCACACGTTGCGATGGGACCTACTCTTGCACCAACATCGAGTAAAATTCAAATGATGGGTTTTGCGGATCGATTGACAAGATTCGCCCCGGCGGTTGTTAAGAAGGGCATCGAACTCTGATATGAATGGTCGGTCCGTGACGAGGTCCCAATAGTTGTCACTTTCAGACGCCGAACTTCGCGAGATTGTAGCTAATCTCGCGACGCGACCAGGCCATGAGCCAGTCCGCCGCGACGTTCAGACCATTCTCATTGGGCACTTGGGTGCCTCCAGATCCGACGTAAAACTCGAACAGCCACTGCCTGAGGTTCATGGACGCCTTGACGCGCTGCTGTGCCGCACCGTTTTCGAATTCAAGAAGGATTTGCGGCGCGAGAAGCCCGAAGCCGAACGCCAGCTGGGAGACTACCTTCGCGAACTTGAGCGGCGGACAGGGTACCACTACGTAGGTGTCGCAACCGACGGCGCAGAGTTCATTCCGTACGAACTGCAGCGCGACAAACTGGTCGCTCGGACGCCGTACAAGGTTTCACGGACAGATGTTCGCGGACTCGCGCTCTGGCTCAGCCCGTTCGTCGCAACTCGGCCATCGGAGCGGCCCGACCCCGAGGGTGTACGAAAGGAATTGGGCAAGGAAAGTCTGGTCTTTGAGGTCGCCGAAGCACGGCTGCGCGAATTGTGGAATTCCGTCGGGGAACATCCCGAGGTTGCACTCAAGCGCAAGCTCTGGGCGGACCGGCTGCAACTGGTGTACGGAACGCTCATCGATGACGACACCCTATTTTTTCAGCACACCTATCTCACGATCGTTGCCAAGACGATGGCGACACTCGTCCTTGGCGTCGAAATACCCGAGCCGGCGGACTTATTGGCTGGCAAGCCGTTTCAAAATGCGGGCATCGACGGCGTAGTAGAGTCAGATTTCTTCGATTGGGTGCTCGCGACTTCCGATTCGGACGATCTGATTCGCCGCATAGCGGCACAAGTCGCGCGCTTCCGGTTGGGCGATATCGAACACGACGTATTGAAAGGTCTCTACGAATCGCTGATCGATCCGCAGCAGCGGCACGACCTCGGCGAATATTACACACCTGATTGGCTCGCGAGCCGCATCTGCGGACGCGTTATCGAAAATCCACTCGCGCAGCGTGTCCTTGATCCATCTTGCGGCTCAGGAACGTTTCTATTTCATGCGGTCCGCAGGTTGTTGGCCGCCGCAGACGCCGCCGGTCTTAGCAATCGAGATGCTATTCAACGATGCACCGGACACGTCATGGGTATCGATGTTCATCCGGTTGCAGTCATCAATGCACGCATTACGTATCTACTGGCCATCGGCGAAGATCGGCTGCGAGACCGGCCAAGAGTCAGCATCCCGGTTTATCTCGGCGATTCGATGCAGTGGAACACGAGCGCGATCCTGAGTGGCCAGGAGGTGCGAATCGATGTTCCGGAAAGCGCACCTCTTTTGTTTCCCGTGCGGGTCGCGCAGAACCCGGCCCTCTTCGATTCTGTAATCAATGAGATGCTGCATCTCAGCGAGACCAATTCGCCTCCTGACGCATTCGAAGCATGGATGAACCGGCAAGGCGCGGAGGAATTCACCGGCGGCGATACTCCGGTCACGCTGGTATCAACATACACGCGCCTCGCGCAATTGCGACGCGATAATCGTAATCACATCTGGGGTTATGTCGCTCGCAATCTGAGCCGCCCAGTTTGGCTCGCTGCGCCCGGTGAAAAAGTAAACGTTTTGGTCGGCAATCCCCCTTGGCTCTCGTACCGCTATATGTCGGACGAGATGCAAAGGCGCTTCAAAACAGAATGCCAGAAACGGGACATGTGGGCGGGCGGAAAGGTTGCAACGCATCAGGACCTGTCGGCCTACTTCTTCGTCCGATGCATGGAATTGTACCTCCGCACCGATGGGAAGATCGCGTTCGTGATGCCATACGCCACCTTGACCCGCCAGCAGTACCGCGGATTCATCGCCAAGACTGTAAACTCGGAAAAGGGGCCGGTGACGGTACCTGCCCGCAAATTCACCGAAGCATGGCTCTTCGACGAGTCGGTCAAAAACCTGTTCAACGTTCCATCTTGCGTGCTGTTTGCCGAGAATGGCGAATCCAAGAAACTGCCAGCGACTGCGTCCAGCTTCTCGGGTGAGCTTCCGAGCCGCGATCCCACCGAGGCGCAGGCAAGTCGAGCACTCACCTCGAAAGCCGTACCGTGGCCAACCGCCTCGGAGTCCTCTAATTCCGGCTACGCCTCCAAGTTTCGGCAGGGCGCGACTGTCGTCCCACGGAGTCTGTTTGTCGTAATTAAATCTGCGTCGGGGAGATTTGGCTCAAGCCCCGACGCACCGATCGTGGAGAGCCGCAAGAACTCGCAGGAAAAGGAACCTTGGAAGAGCCTCCCTCCCCTGAGCCAACCCGTCGAGAAGGAATTTCTTCGTCAGTTGTATCTCGGCGAATCGCTCGCTCCGTTCAGGCTTCTTGACCCAGCACTGGCAATAATCCCATGGAGCAAAAGCGATGGACTGCTAAGCGCCGATCGGGCGCGCGAGCGCGGCTTCAGCAATCTAGCGGGATGGATGAAGGATGCGGAGGATCTATGGGCGGCGCACGGGCGAACTAAGATATCGCTTCAGGAGCGGCTCGACTACTTCGGCGGTCTATCTACTCAAATGCCGCCTGCAAAGCTCCGCGTGATTTATTCCGCGTCCGGCACCTTGCCAGCCGCCGCTCGCCTCCAAAATTCTTCGTCCATCGTCGAACACAAGCTGTACTGGGCAGAGTGCGACTCCGAGGAGGAGGCCAACTTCCTAGTCGCGGTGATCAATAGCGAGACACTTCGTTCGAAGATCGCGCCAGATCAGAGTCGCGGCCAGTGGGGCGCTCGAGACTTCGACAAGCTTCTCATTAATAGCATTCCAGAATTCGACTCAGGAAATGCCCTTCACAATGCCTTAGCTAAAGCTGCCGAAACCGCTACAATTGTCGCGAAAAATGTCGAACTCCCCAAAGCAATTCACTTTACGCGGGCGCGGCAACGGATCCGCGCCGCGCTGCGCAAGGATGGCATCGCGCAGAAGATCGACAAGCTAGTCGAGAAGTTGCTCGCTGGTTAGCCCGCAGCTCTTCCCCCTTCACCCTTCTAACAGGCCTCCGCGCGCCCGCGGCAGTGGCCGCGCCCGCCAACGACGGGCGGCCTTAATACTGGGTGCAGGGCTCAGCCCTGCCGGTGGAAGCGGCCGAAGAACGCAGCGATCAATCCCCACAGCACCATCAGCAATGCGATCCCGATTACGCACAGCCCTATGCCGGCAAGGATTCCCGTCGCGCACAGGACCGCGCCTATAACCAGCAGTGGAATTGCAAACGCGATCGGGTTGAACGGATCGTTCTTCGCCGCCCGCTCGACCATCGCCGCCGCCTGCTCGGACTGGCCCGCATCCTCGCTGCTTTCCTTGAGGATGCTGACTGCGTAGTCGGTAAGTTCCTGGCGATTGGGCATCGCGCGCAGACGGTCGGCAAGCTCTTTGGCGAGCGTCTCGACACGTTCGTCGTTGGTCGGGGAATCAGGATCGGGATTGTTCGAATCAGCCACGCTGCGCTTGTATTCCCGCTCGCGACGGCTACCCGCGGCGGCGGCTCACGCGTTTTTGCGCGCGATGATCACCGAGTGCACCGACCACCGGCTGATCTTGTCGTCGCGCTCCAGCGTGATCGGGTGGCCCTTGAGCACGTCCTGCTTGCGCAATCTGGTGGTCCATCCCAGTTGCCGCGTGATCGGATTGACGATGGTGTTGAGGGCCGCGACCACCGGGTTCGAGCTCTGGAAATGGGTCGTGATCGCGATCCGCCCGCCCGGCTTACACACCCGCACGATCTCCGACATCATCCGGCACGGATCGGGAACCACGGTCAGAACGTGAAACGAGGTAACGTAGTCGAAGCTGTTGTCGGGATAGTCGAGGTTAAGCGCGTCGCCCTGGCGGAGCTCGATATGTCCCCAGCCGTTTTCCGCCACGCGCTTTTTTGCGCGCTTGAGCATGTCGGCCGACGGATCGATCGCGACAATGTGCGCGTACGGCGGATATGCGTCCAGCGCGATTCCGGTGCCGACGCCAACCTCGAGCACGCGGTTACCGGGCCTGAGATTCAGGCTTTCGATAATTTCATGCTCGCGATCGGCAAAGACTCGTCCGAAGAAAAAATCGTAGAAACGCGCCAGGTCGGAATAGACACGGCTCTCATGCGGTTCAGACATCGAAACACTCCCTCGGGTTCGACGCAGCCCAGGCGATCAGTGCGAGGTCAGGACATCAGGACGGCGATTTTGGCCGCGTGCGACGCGAAGTGAGCGTGACGCGCGCGCGTAGCGTCAGGCCGCCGCGTTGATTCCTCGCAACTGACGTTTGACAGCAGTTATATCGCGCTTGCGAAATCGCCATTGGCGGCCTTTCTTGAAGGCCGGAATAATATTGCGCCGGGCAAATTCGTTCACCGTGTCCGGACTCAGGTCGAGCAGGAACGCGACTTCGCGGGAATTCAGCAGTATGTCGTCCTTATCGGCCATACGAGTCCAACAAGACGCCTTCCCTCAGGGATTTTGTGAGGACGCGACTTTGTAGTACGCGTCCATCGCCCAAGTCAAGGTAAAAGGCACCCGGTAGGTGAAAATTTGCCCACAGCTCCTAATTCGATCGATCGTGAAAACTCAATTTGCATCTTATAGCATCATTAACAATCATTAAACGCTAATCTGGGTGAGCTTCCGCATCGAAATCCGATAGTCGTACCACGCGCGCGTAACGACAATACAGGAAAACAGTCCGGTCAGCACTCCTACGCATAGGGTGACGGCGAAGCCTTTGACCGGTCCGGTGCCGAATTGGAAGAGAATCAGCCCCGCGGCGAAGGTCGAGATATTGGAGTCGCGAATCGCCGACCATGCGCGATCATAGCCGAGCTTCACCGCCTCGCGCGGCGATTTGCCGGCGCGCAACTCTTCGCGCATTCGTTCATTCACCAGCACGTTCGCATCAACCGACATTCCCAGCGTCAGCACGATTCCGGCGATGCCCGGCAAGGTCAACGTGGCGCCCAGCGCCGCCATCACGCAGATCAGCAGCAGGATATTCAGCGACAGCCCGAAATCCGCGAGCAGACCCGCGCCGCTGTAGTACACGGCCATGAAGATCAGCACTGCGCCCGCGCCGATCACGAACGACATCTCGCCCTGGCGAATCGAATCGCGGCCGAGCGACGGGCCCACCGTGCGTTCTTCTTCGATTTCGACCGGCGCCGGCAGCGCGCCCGAGCGCAATACGATCGCGAGATCGTGCGCCTCGTCCATCGAGAAGCGTCCGGTGATCTGCACGTGACCGCCGGGAATTCGTTCCTTGATAACCGGCGCCGAGTAAACAGTGTTATCAAGCACGATCGCCAGACGCCGCCCGACGTTTTCAGATGTCATCGCATCGAAGATGCCGGCGCCGCGCGCGTCGAGTTCAACCGCCACGTAGGGACCTTCCAGCCGCCCGCCGGGACGCACGCGCGCGTCCGTAACGACGTCGCCCGTCATCAGCACGGGGGACTCGACCAGGTACGGCTCCCTGCCGCCGCGCTCCGAGGTGCCATAAAGGACGTCGTCGCCGGGCGGGGGGCCGTCCTTGATCGCGTCCTGCACACTTTTCGAGTCGTCAACCAGTTTGAATTCGAGCACCGCCGTCTTGCCGATCAGTTCTTTGGCGCGCTCGGGGTCCTGGATTCCGGGCAGTTGCACTAAAATTTCGTTGTCGCCCTCTTTGGCGACGGTGGTTTCACGCACGCCGAGCTGGTCGATTCGATTGCGAATCGTTTCCAGCGCCTGGTCCATCGCGTTGGACCGAATCGTCTGCAACTCGCGCGTCTTATAGGCGAGCGAATAGGACGGACCGGGGCCGGACGAATCGCTGCTACTCGATACGGTCAGATCCGAGAACGACTTCTGCACGAGGTCGAGGAACGGCGTGCGATCGGCGCTCGACTTCAGCTTGGCGCTCAGGTTGCCGGAATCGTCGACCGAGATATTTTCGAAGTCTATCTTGTTCGCCTTGAGCTCATGCTTGAGGTCATCGGCGCGCCGCCGCAGCTGGGTTTTCACCGCCTCGTCCAGCTTCACGGCCATCAGCAGATGCGTCCCGCCCTGCAGGTCGAGGCCGAGCTGGATCTTGGTCGCGCCGAACCCGGCCTTGAACCAATCGGGCAGATCGACGTTGAGGCTCGGCAGCAGAATGAGTATCGCTGCCAACACGATACCGCCCGCCAGGTATATGCGCGTAAGCCCGCTGCCGTTGGTGAAATGCATGTAAAGGAACGACACGATCAGCACGAGCAGAATCAGGATCGGTCCGAAACTTTGAGTCTGTTCCACTATGATGAAGCCCCCGCCATGAGAGTGCCGGCCGCGCCGGCTGTCTGCAATTGACTCGTTGGATTCCTACTTGTCGTCTTTCTTCGCCGACGCCTTGTGGCTCGACATCGACGCGATTTGCGATCGCTCGACCTTCAACCTGACGTTGGGCGCAACTTCGAGCGTGATCACTTTGTCGCCGACCTCATGAATCCGCCCGATAATTCCGCCCGTCGTCACGACCTCGTCGTTGCGCTTGAGCGCAGCCAGCATTTTCGCCTGCTCCTGCGCCTTCTTGTTCTGCGGCCGGAAGACCAGGAAGTACATGACGGCGACGACCAACGCCATGATTGGCCCCGGGCCCGTCATCAACTGCTCGAAAAACGAGGGACTGGCGGCTTGACCTGTGGCGTTGGCGGCCTGCGCCCATGCGGTGCCTTCAAACAACATCAGATCACGTCCTCAAAATCGATCAAGCTACGTCTCCCACAGAGAAAAATCATTCTTCGACCGGTTCGGCGGCGTTGTCGTTGTCCCAACCGGCCGATGCCGCCATCGCATACGCTTTGAAATTCCCGGATGCGATAGCAGCCTGGCACCGGCGCATCAAGCTCGCATAGAAGTGAAGATTATGCTCCGTCAGCGCGCGCGCCGCGAGTATCTCGCCCGACAAATATAGATGACGCAGGTAGGCGCGTGAATGGGTCCGGCAGGGGCGGCACTCGCAGGCCGGATCGAGGGGCATCGAGTCGCGCGCGTGAGCAGCTTGCTTAATCGAGATGCGCCCCTGGCTGGTGAAGGCGGTCCCGTTGCGCGCGTTTCGCGTCGGCAGCACGCAGTCGAACATGTCGAAACCCATCGCGATCGCGGCGAGCAAATCCGGCGGCGTTCCCACACCCATCAGGTAGCGCGGCTTGTTAGCCGGCATCATCGACGCCGACAGCGCCGCCATTCCCAGCATCGCGGCCTTCGGTTCGCCGACCGAAAGTCCGCCCGCCGCGTATCCGTCGAACGCAATCGAGGTTATCTGCGACGCGCTCGTCTTGCGCAGGTCTTGGAAAATACCGCCCTGGATAATTCCGAACAGCGCCTGCGTCGTGCTGATCCGCGCCGCGAGGCTGCGCTCGGCCCATCGCGCCGTGAGATCGAGCGACATGAGCGCGCGCCGATGCTCGGCAGGGTAAGGCGTGCATTCGTCTAGCGCCATCATGATATCAGCGCCGAGCTGTTCCTGAATCGAGATCGCGCTTTCGGGGGTGAGCATCAAAGGCGCGCCGTCGAGATGAGATCGAAAACGGATTCCTTCTTCATTGATCGAATTGATTTTCGCCAAGCTCATCGCCTGGAACCCGCCCGAATCGGTCAGCACCGCGCCGGGAAATCCCATGAAGCGCGCTACACCGCCCATCTCGCCGATCAACCCGGCGCCCGGGCGAATCGCGAGATGGTACGCGTTGGCGAGCACCATCGTGTAGCCCATCGACCGCAACTCGTCGGGCGCCATCGCTTTGACCGCCGCGCGCGTGCCGACCGGCAGGAAGGCCGGCGTCGCGACCACGCCGTGGGGGGTTACGATCCGACCGACGCGCGCGTCGCTGTCCACGGCAGTAACGCTGAATTCGATTGGCCCGCTCATCACAGAATCAGCATCGCGTCGCCGTAGCTGAGAAAGCGGTAGCGATGGCGAATCGCTTCGCGGTACGCGGCAAGAATCTGATCGCGCCCGGCAAACGCCATCGCAAGCGCGAGCACCGTGGTTCGGGGCATATGGAAGTTCGTCAGCATCGCGTCAGCCAGCTTGAAGCGAAAGCCCGGATGAATAAAGAGCCCGGTGAAACCCTCGACGTCGCCGGTGATCGCCCACGACTCGAGCGCACGCGTCGAACTGGTGCCGACCGCGATTATACGCCCGCCGATTCGCCGCGTATGTTCGATGGCAGCCTGGGTCGCGGGCGCAATCGTGTACCACTCGGATTCCATCGTGTGACTCTCGATCTCGACGGCGCGCACCGGAGCGAAAGTGCCGGGACCGATATGCAGCGTCACGGTAGCGGTGCGGATGCCCGCATCGGCCAGCGCCTTGAAGACCTCGGCGGTGAAATGCAGCCCCGCGGTGGGCGCCGCGATCGCGCCGGGCCGCGCGGCATATACGGTCTGGTAGTCGTCGATATCGGCGGGACCGACGCTGCGATGAATATAGTGTGGCAGCGCGAGCGTGCCGGCGCGCTCCAGTATCTGCTCGATCGAAACTCCGCCCTCGCCTACGACGATTGGGCGGCCCGGCCGCGCATAGCCGGCAATTCTCAGCGCATGACCGTCGCTCAGGATGAGGCGCGCGTTGTCTTTGAGCACGCGATGCGTGCGTATCAGCGCGATCCATGCGCCGGCGGGACCCTCAAGCGGGGCGACCGGCCGCACCATCAGCAACTCGACGCGGCCGCCCGATTCCTTCTGCGCGAACAGGCGGGCCGGCAGCACGCGGGTGTCGTTGAGTACGAGCAGGTCGCCTTCGCGCAGATGGCGGACGAGTTTGTAGAAGCGGGAATGCTCGAGCGATTTGGATTTGCGATCGAGCACCAGCAGGCGCGCTTCGTCGCGGCGCGCAAGCGGCTCCTGCGCGATCAGTTCTTCGGGCAAGTCGTAGTCTAGTTCGGAAAGCCGCATCTGAAGCGAAGCCGAATCGTGATTTGCGCGCGAAGCGAGTCGCGCTACTGTGTAACAATCCTCGATTGACGGGGAAAGCGATCGGCGCGCGATTGAATCGGAAACCCCGCGATGCGCGCTTTATTCAGCCCCGACGCTGCTTGGCTGCGACCATGGCGCAGCTCAGGATCGTTTGAAGAACATCCTAATCCTGCCATTCCAGTAGTGAGGACCCCAGGGGCTGAGGGCCTCTCACGAATCCCGGTTTGATGTCAGGCATATCGATGAGGCTCGGGAGGTAAGTGATCTCACCAAACGGGCTGCCGATTTTGGTGACCGGCACGTTGGTCTCTTTCACAACGTCGGCGAATGCGAGCGTGCCGTTGAGCGCGTTGCCGTCGAGAAGTCCGATCTCCTGCGCCCACATGCACATCCGGGTGAGAGATACCCTCACCTGGTAGCTGCCGCCTTCGATCGCTCTACGATGCAACGCGGCGGCGACGCCCGCAGCGCCGGCGTAGGCCGCGAGGTAGTCGGCGAAAATCACCTGCAGCGGCATTATAGGCGCGTCAATCGCTCCCTCGGCGTCAACGTAACCCGACACGGCTACTGCGATCATGTCGAAACCCCGGAAGTTTGCCCACTCACCTTCGAAATCGAAGCAGCGCAATTCATGGGAAATGATTCCCGGCCTGCTGGTGGCAAGGCGCCGCGGTGAGATGCCACGCTGGTCAAGGTTCAGATACGAGCAAGTGAAGACGTCGGTCGTTTGCAGAAGGTCAAAGAAGCGTCGCATATCGGCTTCATTGTCAAAATCGCAATAGGCGGAGCGTTTTCCGATGTCGGTCTCCAAACGCCAGTTCACGTGGTCCGGGTAGTTCGGCTTGGACAGGTGCAATACGTCGGCGCCGAACTCAGCCAAAGTGCGTGCGGTGATCGGACCGCCGATGACATGGGTGCAGTCGAGCACACGAATGCCTCCCAATGGCTTATCGCACCCCTTGGGAAGAGGAATGGGATCGCTATCACCGATTTTTTCAATCTCGATTACCGGCTTGCCGGCCAGGCGACGCCCCACTGGGTGAGACAGCCACTGCGCAGCAGTGCGTACCACACCGATCGCCCCCGATTCCTCGCGGATGGCAAGCTCGAGTGCGTCGGCATCCCACTGCATAATTGCGGCCTCGGCAGCGCGTTGCGTGGGTGCGCACTTGAGGACGTTGAACATCGCATCGCGCAGGCGCGGATAGAAAAGCTCGATTTTGACGAAACGACCATCTCGGGTCGGATAGAACTCGCCGCTCAGAGGAGAATCCACGCCGAGACCGGAACCATATTCGGTGAAGGGAAGTTGCCGACCGTTCTGACGCATGAAGGCAATACCGTGGTGTTGATGCACGGCATTGCGCACGTTGGTCGTGACGCTTTGAGGTTTTCCGCCACGGAGTTGCCATAACTCGCTCAGCGCCATGCCAAACGCCGCCTGCGATGCAGCCATCAGCTCACCGAAACGATGGCGTGACGCCAGAATAGGGTCCTTCCCCTGGATGGTTACGCTGCCCTTATGATCTGATTCGCGCAGACCTATCGCTGCGAGAATGATGTCGAGCGCCTGTTGCGAGGTTTTTGAGTCAACGGTTGCCATCATTTAAATCCTTCGGCTTTGAAAAGTTAATCCACGTGGCATTTCGCGATGAACCGGCGCTTCCCCCGCCGAACCTGGCCGTCGTAGTGCGAAGCGCCGCATCCGGTGGCCGGCAGGTCGAGGCCAATCCACTGTCGCGATGTCGAATTTCGCCCTGGCCGCTGAGATCGTCTCGTTCAGCCAGAATAACGAGTTCAACCTAGAATGGATAGTTGATGCCGGAAAAGACGGCGGCGCCTTCGCCGCCCCATCCGACGTCAACGAACCCGACCACGAACGGCTCCGCGATTCCGCGGAATCCGATTCCGCCGACCGGGTGCAGATCCGAGAATGGGTCGTCGTTCAATGCATGGCTGACGCGTCCCGCTTCGGCGAACGGCGCCAGCTCGAGTATCCCGTGGGTGCCGAAAACGTTTTTCTCCCACACGCGAGTGCGTATCTCGACATTCATGACGAACAGATTGTTATCGATGAAGCGGCCGGCGCCGTAACCGCGCAGCGTTTCCTGATCGGTGAGCAAGCTTTCCTGGCCGCCAAGGCGCGCCTGCGCCCAGAACGGCATCTCGCCACCCGCCGGCTCGTACTCGTTAAAAATGTGACCGGCAAAGGTGATGCGCTGTCCGACGGAATAGTACTGACGCAATTCTCCGCCGAAGCGGTTGTACGAAACCGAGCTGCCGAATCTGCGATCCGCATTACCGTAATAGAGCCGCCCGAGCGTGCCTGAGCGCGGGATATCCACCGAGTCTCGCGAGTCGTATTGGATCATCGCCTGGGACAGAACTTCGCTGCCCCCGTTGATGCCCTTCTGATTCGGGAACAGGGCGTGAATGTCCGGCAGCGAAGTGAAGCCGCCGGCCAGGATTCGCACGTAGCGCGGGCGCTCCATCAAGGAGACCTGCAGCTTATCGGTGAGGTTCAGGCCGAATATCGCCTCGCCATAAAGCTGCTCGGTGGTGTAGTTGGTCTGGTTGCCCCAATGGGAGTTGTTGCCCGTTCCGAAGAAACGCTCGGTCGGATCGCGCTCGAAATAGAAGCGCCCTTCAAACGAGAACCAATTCTTCTTATGCTCGCGCCCGGTCTGGTAATCGAGATCGACCTTGCGCGCGATGATCTCTTGCGCGCCCGCGACCGCGTACCAATTGGTGTCCGCCGAGGGATAGCCCAGGTAGCGAAAGTTTCCACCGGGTCCAAGCGTGCTGTTGGCGTTGATATCGGGGGCCAGGATGCTGCTGATCTCGTTCTTGTCGTCGGTGAACAGCCATACCGGCAGAACGCCGTAAGTGACTCCGCCGTTGGGATCGGTGGCAACTTCAGGCACCGGAATGAGCGGCCACGAGTTTGGGTCCTGGAGTTTGAGTGAGTTCCAGTCGTACTGCGGCCAGCTCCACGTGCCGGGGTCCATCAGCGAGAAGGCATGCGCCGTCGCGGCCGCAACAACAAACGCCGTGATTAACAAGATGAGTGAGGCGAGAACGCGCCGCATCGTGGGATCCTGGGATTAAACTTCGCCTATTGGCATCCGGCTACTCTTCCGCCACTCCACCACCCGCAGTCCAAGTACTCGGACCCGCGCAAGCCGACTCCGCCGAACGATGTTCAAACCTGACAGGCTTGGCGGCCTCGATCAAGACTCCCGATGCGCCGTCCGTTGGCGCAATCCTGCGATTGGACCGCCACAAATACACGCGCGCTTTTCGTCGACGCCGTAAATGTGCAAGGATTCGGGGCAAGCGGGAAAATTTCCACAAAAAGGAGCTCGGTAATGGCGAAAGCTGACGGCGGAGAATTAATCGCGCGCGTGATGCGCGAGAACCGTGTGAAGTATTGTTTTGCGATCAACGGCGGGCATCTGTTTCCGATCCTCGCCCAGTTGCGCGACCACGACATCAAGCTCATCCACATGCGCCACGAGCAGGCCGCCGCCTACGCGGCCGACGCCTACGCGCGCTCATCCGGAGAGGTGGGCGTATGCATGGTCACCGCGGGATGCGGCCTCACCAACGCGGTGACGGGGCTGTGCGTGGCGGGATTGACCAACAGCGCCGTGGTTTGCATCTCGGGACAGCATCCCAACGACGAAGACCATCTCGGTTCGTTCCAGGAAGCCTACGGTTCCGAGGTGGTTGACAGTTTCTCCAAATTCACCAAGCGCGTGACCGACTGGTCCACGATTCAGTTCGATCTGCGCTCTGCGTTCCGCGAAGCGATTTCGCCGCCGCAGGGCGTCGCATTGTTCGAGGTTCCACAGAACATTCTCTATCACCACGACGATGAGTCGCGGCAGCGCAAGGGCGCGCGCGGGTTTACCGTCGATGACGTCCGCAGCGCGGGCGATCCCGCCAAAATCGATCGCGCGCTCGAGATGCTGGTGGCGGCCGAGCGCCCGCTGATTGCCGGCGGCGACGGACTGTTCTGGTCGCAGGCGGGGGCCGAGATGCGCGAGTTCGTCGAGTTGACCAGCATCCCGATCTACGCGCGCCGCGCCGGTCAGGGCGCGGTCTCCGAAGAGCATCCCCTGGCGATTCGCGGTCCGTTCAAGAAGCCGTTCACCGGCGGCGCCGACGTGGTGCTCGCAATCGGCTTCCGCTTCTGGAGCGGCGAGCATTTCGGGCAGCCGCCGACCTGGACCGACAAGGCCAAGTACATCCAGGTCGATCCCACGCCGACGCGAATCGGATGGCAGGTTAACGCGGACCTGCCTATGGTCGGCGATCCCAAGCTCGTGCTGCGTCAGATGATCAATCGGATCAAAGAACTCAAGCTCGACTTCTCGAAGAACAAGGCTTCGCCGTGGGTCAAGCAGGTCTGGGAAACGCGCCAGCGCTTCGACAATCAGATCAAAGAACAAAACGCCAAGGTCTCCAAGAATCAGCCGATCCATCCGGCGCGGCTGTGCGAAGACCTGATCGCCGTGCTCGACAAAAACGCGACCACCGTGATCGACAGCTTCACGCTCTCGGGATGGATGAGCCGCGCGTTCACCTGCCGCTTCATGGGCCAGGTGGTCGACGCGGGCCCGCTTGCGCCCGTCGGTCACGGTGTCGGGATGGGAATCGGCGCGCAGCTCGCGCGGCCGGGACAGCAGGTAGTCGTCATCAGCGGAGACGGCGGACTGGGAATCGGCGGCTGGGACATGGAGACCGCCGCGCGCTACAAGCTGCCTGTCATCACGGTGCTGTGGAACAATAGCTCATGGGGCCCGAATTTCGATCAGATGCCGGGGCTGGCTGGCCACACCGATCCGTTCAACATGCTGCCGAACATTCGCTACGACAAAATCTTCACCGAGATGGGATGTCATGGCGAGCACGTCGAGACCGTCGAGCAGATCATTCCGGCGCTCGAGCGCGCGTTCAAGTCGGGCAAACCGGCGATGATCAACGTGATCGGCGATGTGAGGGTCGGCAACGCGACGCTGGGCGGCAACCTGCTGGGCTCGACCGGATCGAACTAGCCGGCAATTCCTGTTCCCCCTTTCCGACCGGAAAGGCTCAGCTTAATTCCGGTTCCCCCTTTCCGACTCGGAAAGGGGGCTAGGGGGATAGGACACAACAGGCAAAATCGCCAGCGTCAAACCGCTCTCCGCCCTTTGTTCCCCCTTTCCGACTCGGAAAGGGGGCTAGGGGGATAGGACAGCGCGATTCCATAACCTTTCTGTTCCCCTTCCCCATTTTTTCTGGGGAAGGGGCTAGGGGTTGGGGTTCTGCCTACGCAGCGCCGTGCGAATCGCGGCAATCGCAGACGCCAAATCATCCCACACCGAAATTCCTGTTCCCCCTTTCCGACCGGAAAGGGGGCTAGGGGGATAGGACAGCGCGATTCCATAACCTTTCTGTTCCCCTTCCCCATTTTTTCTGGGGAAGGGGCTAGGGGTTGGGGTTCTGCCTACGCAGCGCCGTGCGAATCGCGGCAATCGCAGACGCCAAATCATCCCGCACCGATGCGTTCGGCAGCCTCAGCACCCGGATCCCGAGCCGCCTGAAATAGTCGTCGCGCATTCTGTCGTATCCTTGTTGCTCGTGATGTGGGCTTCCATCGATCTCCACCACGAGCCGCGCAGAATGACAATAGAAATCCACGATGTACGGCGCGAGCACCTGCTGTCTCCTGAAATGCGTTCCTAGCCGATTACCGCGAAGCTCCTGCCAAATGACGCGCTCTTCGGGAGTCATGTGTTGTCGCAACTCGGTCGCGCGGCGCATCAGCTCCGGATTTCTCTGTTCACGCAGAGTCAACGGTGGCATCCGCTGGTCATTAGCATTGAGATGCGGCCAACGAAAGCGCCCTAACCCCTGTCCCCTTCCCCAGGAAAAATGGGGAAGGGGAAGCAGAAGAAAAAATCATCGGAGCGCGCCGCCGTCCTATCCCCCTGACCCCCTTTCCGGGGCGGAAAGGAGGAATCAGACAAAAGGAGGGTCAGGGACAAATGTGCGGCGCAAATGCCTGTCGCGCGGCAAACTTTGCGCACGCGGTTCTCCTCGCGCGATTCAGGCGGCGTCAGATACGGCGACAGTCATAGTGCGAGCCATTTTACCACTACCGTTCGAACTCCCTGAACAGTGCCGCGTCAACCTGAAATGTCTCGATGCGAGTGAGCCCGAGTTCGAAGTGTTCCAGCATTTCAACGAGCCTTTCGCGGTCAACCAAGTCGATGGCGAGGGCTCCGTCTCGGACCGCCTCCTTCCTCGCCTCATCGGTGAACGAACCGGTCGTGATAATGATCCCTTTGTCGGCCCTTCCATGCACTGAGCCGCGAAAGTCGCGAACCTCGCGGGCACCAACAGAACCAGAGTAACGCTTACATTGAAAAAGAACCTTAATGCTTACGAGAGGATTAATCCGCAAGATGCCCCTTCCATCTATTCCGCCATCGTGAGACCTCCCGGTCACGTCCACCTGCTCGAACCCGGCCTCGCGAAGCAAGCGCTGACAAAATCTTTCGAACCCGGCGGGAGCCAAGGCTAGCAATCTCTGGAGGACCGCAAGTTCGTAGTCCGAATCTTGTCGTGTCTCGGTAACGTCCTCGTCTGGTGCGGGTACTGACGCGGGCGCCGATTTCTCGCATGCCATTCCGTCGGCCTGTTCGTTCTGAGCAGCTGGTGCCTTTTGGCGGCGGGATGTTACGGATGGATACAGCTCGCGGTGGTGAAGCCAGATCCGCTCGCGATCAACGCTGCCGGGATCTATCTCTGGATCGCGAAGCGCCCAGACCCCACGGTTCGAGTTGCTTACGATATCCGAATTTTTGAGTATGGTTCTGGTCCAAGTAAGCTTCAACTCAAGTTGCGTCCGGACGTCATCAGCACTCAGTTCTCGCTCGCTTAGTCCGAGTTTTCGGATAACTGCCGCATTCAGCTCATGAATTGTGGCTGAACCTCCAAGCTCCTTGAGAGCCGTTACGGTAGGGATGATTAGATCCGTATAACGCGGCAGCTGAAATTCGCTCATACCCATGCCCAAGCGAATCTATGCCTGTAGCGAACTGACCGTCAAGCTATCACCCCACAAACTCTTCCGCGCGACCACTAGCGCTAGTTGTGAGGGTAGCCAAGAAAGGCGAAACGATGCATCAAGAAAAGAATTACGATCAGGAACCCGCCAAGCGTCAATACTACACCCAACGTTTTGATCGATTGCCTTTCTGGTCCAATCATCAGGATCGGCAGACCCAATATGGGTAGCAACCAGCACAATATTTCCACGGGGGCAATCCCGAACTGATCAGCGAGCGCGGCGGCGTGGCGGGGATTCATCGACGTTGAGTTAGCAGACTCCCGCACGACCGACAAATGGCGGACAGGGCTTCGACGCTTCGGCGAGTCCTATCGCCGGGAACACTGCGCTGCCGTCGCAACGGCTGAACTTTTCAGCCTGATCATTTCTCTCCTGACGTGCTAAATGATCACCTGTGCACTTCGCTCATCGCACACATTCCGCGCGCACCCGCTCATCTGCAATCGTCAGGCGGACCCCCATCGAACGAAATATTAATTTTGACGGAACGAAACTACCCTTGGTAGTCTACCCGTCGCTAGGCCACAATGTATGGTATGAATTGTCCTTTCCTCACTTATCCTAATCCTCAAAATGAAAGCCAAAATCGCACTTCTAATCCTCGCCACGGCGCTCGCCGCCTGCAAAACCGCGCCGCCCTGCCCGCCTGGAACCAGGCAGATGGGCGAGGCGCCGCCCAACGGCTCTGAGACCTGGTGCGCGAAGACCGTCAACGGCCACGAGGTCAAAGAGGGACCGTTCGTAATCTATCGGGACGATGGTTCGAAGATGATCCAGGGCGAATATCACGACGGAAAGCAGAGCGGCGAATGGACCCAGTGGTTCGACAACGGACAGAAGGCGTCGATCGATCACTACAAGGACGGCGTGCAGGACGGCGAGCACGTCGGCTGGTACACCAACGGCAAAATCGCCGCGACCGGAATATACAAGGACGGCAAGCGCGAGGGTGTGTGGAAGCGATGGGACCCCAACGGCTTCAAGAATTGGGAGGAAACCTACAAGGACGACAAGAAAATCTCATGACGGCCGATCCGGCGACAAATGTGACGATCGTCGATGCGGACCTGTCGCGCGCGGAGCATCAACACGCGCTCGTCACGATGCTCGACGCTTTCATGCGCGATCCGATGGAGGGTGGCCAGCCTCTGTCAGAGCAAAGCAGGCGCGAAGTGGTGCCGGGCCTGCGCGCGCACCCGGCGTGCTACGTATTGCTGGCCTGGCGCGACGGCTTGCCGATCGGCTTTTCGATCTGTTTCCTGGGATTTTCGACCTTCAACGCGCGGCCCCTGATCAACATCCACGATATCTTCGTCGATTCAGCCGTGCGCGGAATGGGAATCGGGCGGATGCTGCTCGAGCGAATCGAAGCGAAAGCGCGCGAGCTGAATTGTTGCCGGATCACGCTCGAAGTGCGCCAAGACAATCGCGTCGCACGCGGACTCTATCGCAAAGTCGGTTTCGATCAGGCCGTCGATGGCACGGAGCGCATTGCCGTGGAGTTCTGGCACAAAACGCTGTGAATACGCGAACCGAGACAGTGCCGGCCGCGATCTACAAATATTTCTCGCCCCAGCGATCGAGGAACGTTACTTGTTCGACCGGCGCGCGCGAGAGCGGTCCGAAGTTTCCCAGCGGATAGCCAACCGGAATGATTGCGAAAGTGTGAGCTTCGTCCGGCAATCTCAGGATCTCATCGACCTCTGGCTCGTACAGCAGATGACGCGTGGTCAGCGTCGCGCCCAAACCCAATGCCCGCGCCGCCAGCAGCATGTTCTGCACGGCCGGATAGATCGACGCTCCCGCCGCAACTCCGCTTCCCGAATCGGCGACGAGACAACACACGATGAGCACCGGCGCTTCATGAAAATGCTCCGTCAGATGGTCCCGCGCCGCGAGCATGCGCTGCTTTTGCAACTCGCTCTTGCCGGGAGGCGGCGGCGCCGCGTGAAAGCGCTCTTTCAAATCCTCGTAGGCGCGCTTGTATCTGATCTGGAGCTGCTTCTTGATCTCGGGATCCTTGACCACGATAAAACGCCAATGCTGCGTATCTCCGCCGCTCGGCGCCCAGGTGCCCGCCTCGATAATTTCGCGGATCAGTTCATCAGGAACCGGGTCCGGCTTCAGCCGGCGCATCGCGCGCATAGTCCGCATCGCATCAAACAACCCAATTTTCCGGTCCATCTTACAAGGTCCTTCCCACCGCCTCGGCCAGCGGCTTGAGCGCCTTCATCAAGTCGGCAAACCGCGACGGCTTCAACTGTTGCGGGCCGTCGGACAGCGCGCTCTCGGGCTTCGGATGCACCTCGATCAGCAACCCGTCGGCGCCGGCCGCGATGGCAGCCAGAGCCATCGGCGCCACCAGCGAGTAGATTCCCGTCCCGTGGCTCGGATCGACCACCACCGGCAGATGCGTCCATGCCTTGAGCAGCGGCACGGCGTTTAGATCGAGCGTGTTGCGCGTCGCGGTCTCGAAGGTGCGAATCCCGCGCTCGCACAGCACGACGTTGGGATTGCCCTCCGACAGAATATATTCCGCCGCCATCATGAACTCTTCGAGCTTCATCGACATGCCGCGCTTGAGCAGCACCGGCTTGTTGATTCTTCCGAGCCGGCGCAGCAGCGAAAAATTCTGCGCATTGCGCGCGCCGACTTGCAGCATGTCGGAATGTTCGGCGACCAGATCGATGTCGTGCGGATCCATAATTTCGGTCACCACCGGCAACCCCACGCGCCGCCCGGCGTGTTCGAGCAACACCAGCCCCTCGTCTTCCATCCCCTGAAACGAGTACGGCGACGTCCGCGGCTTGAACGCTCCCCCGCGCAAAGCATGAGCGCCCGCTGCTTTGACCGCGTCGGCCGCCGCCTCGATTTGCGCCTCGCTCTCGACCGCGCACGGTCCCGCGATCACCGTGATTCGCCTGCCGCCGATCTCGGCGTTGCCCACTTTGATTCGCGAGCCTTCGGGCCGCACCTCGCGCGACGCCAGCTTGAACGACCGCACCACCGGCATCACGCGCTCCACTCCGGCGACGGATTCCAGATGGGTCAGCTGATGCTTCTGGCCACGCTCATCGCCCACGCATGCGACAACCGTGCGTTCGACGCCGCGGATAATGTGCGCGTTGTAGTCGAGATCCTCGACCATTTTGGCAACAGCCTGAATTTCGGCTTCGGTGGCGTGCGCTTTCATTACGACGATCAAGTGAGGAACTCCTTGCGATATTGTCCTGGTTTCATTTCTCCCGCCGTTGGTCGAATATCAGAGGCAAGCCACGAAACAGTGCATCACTGGCCGCCGTCGATGGCGATCCCCTGAGACCCACAGCCAAAGAGTCCGGAACATAGAAGGGCGTGGGAGGGCTACCCTTTGTACCACTTGCCCGCCCGGCCCTTCGTGAACGCTTATTCGGCGGTTTATTCCTTCGTGACACTCGTCCCTACTTCCTCAACGAGCGATGGAATGGGCGCTCGAACTCTAGTAAATCTGACTCTACAGCATGTTGTCATCGACCGGAACCGAGCGCCCGCGACCCGACGGGTGCATCGAAGGACGCAATTTTGCCAGGCAAGCCGCATCCGCATAATCCACTCAGGATCGTTCATACTTCCGACATTCATCTGGAAACCGATACGTTTGGGTCAGGCGAGCGCGGCGTGCAGTTGCGCGACCGAGTGCGCAACGCATTTGCCCGGGTCATCGACATCGCCAACGACCGCAACGCCGACATGCTGCTGATAGTCGGCGACCTGTTCGATTCGGCGCGCGTCAACGAAGAAGGCCTCGCCTTCGCGCTGGGAACGATCGGACGGGCGCGGATGCCGGTCGTGATGATTCCCGGCAATCATGACGCGCACGACGAGCGATCGATTTACACCGGCCTCGCGCCCGGCACGCTGCCGAAAAATCTGCACCTGATTCTCGAGCCCGAGGGCAGGACAATCGACTTTCCCGAGCTTGCGGCTCGCGTATGGGGCCGCGCGGTGGTCGAGCATACGCCGGACTACCGGCCGCTGAGCGGCGTACCCGAGCGGCAGGAAGGACTCTGGAACATCGCGCTGGCGCACGGATTTTTTATGGAGGAAGGCGAGATTGAACGATCGTCGCCGATCACGCCGGCGGAAATCGAACGCTCGCGCTACGACTACGTGGCGCTCGGCCACGTGCACGTCTTAGGCGACGTGTCACAGGGCTCGACGCGCGCCTTTTATTGCGGAACGCCGGCGCCGCTCTATTCGAACGAGAATTCCGGATGGGTGCTGTGGGTCAATTGCGTGCCCGGCCAGCCCGTCTCAATTGAACGCTTGATGGTGGGCTGGAATCAGGGCCCGTAGGCAGCCTCGTCGTGCACTTGAGCTGGGGATAAACATCCAACAGCCGGCGCCACATCCGCTCCAAGCCGCAACTGTTGAACGGCTCCACGATGCATTCGAGCGCGCCCTCGCGCAGGTAGATTCGCTGATCATCGGGTGACTGCGACGCGCTGATGATCACGATCGACGTCGCAGGCGACTCGTGGCGAATCGTCCTGAACAGCGATAACGCGTCAATCCCCTTCGCACTGCGCAGCCCGATGTCGAGCATGATCACATCTGGGCGCGTCGTGCGAAAAATGTCGATTGTCTGCGCGACTGTTCCGGTTTCCGCTACCACCTGACATCCGCCGCACTCGAGATGATTGCGTATGATGTCGCGCGTGATTCCCGAACTGTGCGCAATGAGCACTCGCACTGCCATCAACGGCTCCTCCTGGACGAGCGCTGCACCGGCCCAATCACCAAGGCGTTCGACCCGTAGATTATTTAGCAAGGGCGGGGCCAAGAGATGTGAGCTTCGAACAACGCTACTGCCCGATTTGCTAACCCACGGACCGCGGCCGATTCGGGGCCAGTTCATTGAGTATTTGGGCGCCATCCAGTCCGCCCATAGTGCGATTGGAATCTTCGATCGTCGTTGCACGCGAGCGATTTGTTGCATCGCAGTGACATCACTCAGGAGCGATATAGAACATTCACGCGTCGGCTTGCAACGCGTTTTGGAGAGTAAAAAAAACAGCGGCGGAGCCTCGATGGCCCCGCCGCTGATGTTAACCATGTCGCCAAGTAGTGACTTGGCGCGCGCAATTCAGTTCTCGATTACATCATGCCGCCCGGAGGCATTCCGCCCGGCATTCCGCCGCCTCCGCCCCCGCCTTTTTCTTCGGGCTTCTCCGCCACCATGCACTCTGTCGTCAGCAGCAGGCTCGCCACCGACGCCGCGTTCTGCAGCGCGCTGCGAACGACCTTGGTCGGGTCGATGATTCCGGCCTTCATCAGATCCTCGAACTCCTCGCTGGCCGCGTTGAATCCAAACGGCCCCTTGTTGTTCTTGATCTTGTCGACCACCACCGAGCCTTCCCATCCCGCGTTGGATGCGATCCACCACGCCGGGCCTTCGATCGCCTTCTTGACGATCGCGATGCCGACTTTTTCCGCCTCGCTGGCGCGCATGTTGTCGAGCACGCCCGAGGCGCGAATCAGCGCGACGCCGCCGCCCGGGACCACGCCTTCTTCCACTGCGGCGCGGGTTGCATGCAGCGCGTCCTCGACGCGTGCCTTCTTTTCCTTCATCTCGACTTCGGTCGCGGCGCCCACCCGAATCACGGCCACTCCGCCGACCAGCTTGGCCAGCCGTTCCTGGAGCTTCTCGCGATCGTAGTCCGAGGTGGTCTCTTCGATCTGCGCGCGAATCTGCTTGATACGACCCTCGATGTCGGCCTTCTTGCCTGCGCCGTCGATGATCGTGCAGTTGTCCTTGTCCACGACCAAGCGCTTGGCGCGGCCGAGGTCGTTCAGCGTGATGTTCTCGAGCTTGAGCCCGAGTTCTTCGGAAATAGCGCGCCCGCCGGTCAGGATCGCGATGTCTTCGAGCATCGCCTTGCGCCGATCGCCGAAGCCGGGCGCCTTGACCGCGACGCACGACAGCGTGCCGCGAATCTTGTTCACCACCAGCGTCGCCAGCGCCTCGCCTTCGATGTCCTCGGCGATAATCAGGAACGGCTTGCCGCTCTTGGCGATCGTCTCGAGGATCGGAAGCAAATCCTTCATCGACGAAATCTTCTTCTCGTGTATTAAGATGAACACGTCGTCGAGCTTCGCTTCCATCCGCTCCGGATCGGTCACGAAGTACGGCGACAGGTAGCCGCGGTCGAACTGCATACCCTCGACCACTTCGAGCTGGGTCTCCAGTCCGCGCGCCTCTTCAACCGTGATGACGCCTTCCTTGCCGACCTTCTCCATCGCCTCGGCAATGATGTCGCCGATGGTCGAATCGTTGTTGGCCGAAATCGTCCCGACTTGCGCGATTTCCTTGCGATCCTTGGTCGGCTTGGACAGGTTCTTGAGCTCGGCGGTGATAGCCTCGACTGCGCGATTGATTCCCCGCTTGAGCGACATCGGATCATGCCCCGCGGCCACCATCTTGATGCCCTCGGTGAAGATCTGCCGGGCCAGCACGGTGGCGGTGGTGGTGCCGTCGCCCGCCACGTCGGAGGTCTTCGATGCGACCTCTTTGACCATCTGCGCGCCCATGTTCTCGAACCTGTCTTCGAGCTCGATTTCCTTGGCGACTGTTACGCCGTCCTTGGTCACGGTCGGAGCGCCGAAGCTCTTCTCCAACACGACGTTTCGGCCCTTGGGACCGAGCGTCACGGTGACGGCATCGGCGAGAACATTGACCCCTCTGAGGATCTTCTCGCGCGATTCTTGTCCGAAACGAACTATCTTTGCAGGCATGGTTCTTTTGCCTCTCCTATATTTTTTGAAGGTTTCATCGGATCAGATTGGGATTCGCTTGCAAGCAGGCCGAAATGCCTACTCGATGATTCCCAGGATGTCGTCCTCGCGCAGGATCAGCAGGTCTTCGCCCTCATGCTTGAACTCGCTGCCCGAGTATTTGCCGAACAGGATCTTGTCCCCCGCCTTGACCTCGATGGGGATAAGCTTGCCGTCGTCGCCATATTTGCCCTTGCCGACGGCGACAACCTTGCCCTCCTGGGGCTTTTCCTTGGCGGTGTCCGGGATGATTATTCCACCCTTGGTCCGCTCCTCTTCCTTGATACGCTTGACGAGAATTCGATCGCCCAGTGGCTTGATTTTCATTGGGGACCAGCAGCCTCCTTGCTTGCTAAAAGTGTTGCTTGGCTGGACGATTCCAGCTGTGGGAAAGTTAATTACTGTCCGGGTTCTGTCAATTGGCACTCGCAATGTCCGAGTGCTAACCGCAGTTTAGTCTGATACGCAAGAAATGCAAGCCCTGTGCATAATCCTGTGGACGGGCCGTGGATGCTTGCGGCGCCGGTCTTCTTAACATTGAGTGCAGGGGTCACCCCTGGCCGTGGCGACGGCAGCGCAGGATTAAGCCCTTGGCAGGGGCCGCGCGCGACAACGGAGCGCGGCCTTAACGGTGGGTGCAGGGCTCAGCCCTGCCCGAAGAAATCTTTGGCCGCGACGAACCTGGCTACGCCCGCCGCTTCGCCCGCCAGCCTATCGACCTCCTGATCGCCGACCATCGTCGACGATGCCAAATCCACGCCGTACAGGTCGGCGAGCTCCGTGATCATTCCGCCCTTGGGCTTGCGGCACTGGCACTTGTCGTCGTCGGTATGCGGACAGATTTGCCACGCGGTCAGGATGTCGCCGAGCTGACGGTCGAGCTTCGCGAGCGCGGCCTCCATTTTTTCCGCCGTGAGCCGGCCGCGCCTGATTCCCGCCTGGTTGGTCACGACAAACATCAGATGGTCGTGAATCGGGCGAAGCTTTTCAGCCACGCCGGGAAGCAGTTCGACTACTACGTCGCCGTTTGCGTCGAGCGGAATCTCGCGCGCGTCGTTGAGCTTGACCAGCGTGCCGCCGAGATCGAAGAACAGCGCTGCGTTGCCATTCGGATTGGCCATCTGAACAAATCGCTCTTATGCGTGGCGCCAATCGACGTGGTCGCGAACGTACGCGAATACTTCGTCGAGGATCGCGACGCCGGCCTCGGCCTGCGCCTCGGTAATAACCAGCGCGGGATTGATTCGAATCTTGGGAAAGTAGGCCATGATCACCAGTCCGCGCTTGAGGCATTCGGCGAATATCAGCTCGGTGACTTTTTTGCCGAGCAGTTCCTTGGTCTCGAGATCGCGGACCAGCTCGACGCCGATCAGCAGTCCCTTGCCGCGGACATCGCCGATGAACTGGTACTTTTCCTTGAGTTGCACCAGCCGCGACAGCATCATCGCGCCGACCTTGCGCGAGTTCTCGACCAGATGCTGTTTCTGAATCGCGCCAATCGTTTCCGCCACCGCCACCGCCGCGAGCGGATTTCCGCCGTAGCTCGACGACGACGCGCTTGGCTTCGAGAACGGCTCCGCCTTGCCCAGTTCGTCGCTCAGCAGCACGCCCGAAACCGGGTATCCGGAGCCCATTCCCTTGCCGACGGTGACGATATCCGGGCGAACGCCGCTGTGCTCGACGCCCCACCATTTTCCGGTCCGTCCGAAGCCGGTGATCATTTCGTCGGCGATTAGCAGCGCGCCGAAATCCTTGGCCACCGATTTGACCGCCGGCATCCAGTCGTCGGGCGGAATCACGTTGCCGGCGGTGCCCTGCATCGGCTCCGCGACGATCGCAGCGAGCGCGCCGCCGGAACTCATCTTGATTTGCTGGCGCGCGAAATCGACGCAATAGAGTCCGCACTCGGGATGCTTCAACTTGAACGGGCATCGGTAGCAGTCCGCGTACGGCGCCGTGTATTGCCCGCCCTGCAGCGGTCCGTAGCCTTGCTTCGATTCGTCGCCGATAAGTCCGATCACGCCGCCGGTCTTGCCATGGAAGCCGCCCCAGAAACTCACAACTTCGTGCTTGCCGGTGGCAGAACGCGCCAGCCGAAGCGCGGCTTCGACCGCCTCCGCGCCGCCGCTATATAGATGCGCGCGGTTGAGTCCCGCGGGCGCGACTTCGGCCAGCAGCTTGAACGCCGCCGCGCGCTCTTTGGTCGCGAACGTGCCGACTATCAGCCGCGACGCCTGGCGCGCCAGCGCTTGCGCCAGTGCGGGATGCGCATGGCCGAGGCTCGCGACCGCGACGCCTGCGAAAAAATCCACGTAGGTGTTGCCGTCGGCGTCGGTAAGCGTCGCGCCTTCGCCGTGATCGAACGCGAGACCGGCGAGCAGCGAAATTCGCTGGCGGCCCGGCGCGATATACTTTTGTTCGGTATCGAAGATCTCCTTCGACTTGGGGCCTGGAACCGATGTCTTGATTGCGGGAAGTTTTCCGTTGGTGGTTGTTCTCATCGAATGGCGGCGGTCCGATTCCTTGTTTGAATTTCTTGCCGCGTCTAGCGCGGGCGGCCAAGCAGACTCATCGCGCGGCGTGCGATCGCGCGAGCGGCAGGTCGGCGCACCCGGCTATAACTGGGCCAGTCGTTAAAGTCGATAATCGCAAAACGATCGCCACTCAAGACCGCGTCGCCACCCCATGCCTCGAGCCCAAGCGCGGCGGCTGCCGCCAAAGCCGCTTCCGACAGCGCGCGCACAGCGGCTTCGGCAACTTCCTCACCTTCGGGTTGAATGGTGAAATAGGAAACTCCACTGACGCCGTAAAATTTGACGACCCGGCCGACGACTTCCTGCTGCAGGTAGGCGAAGCGGATTCCGCGCCGTACGAAATCGGCGAGAATCGATTCGACCTCGGCGCGATCGGCCGCCCGCTGCACATCTTCAGGGGCGAGCGCATGCAAGTCGCCGCGCTTGACGAACACGCCCGCCGACAAATCCAGCCCGGCCAGCTTGCGCGCATCAAGCGGCTCGTCTGCCTCCACCAGCGCGCCCGGGGGAGTCGGCACTCCGGCCCGCTCCAGCCCCGGCGCGAGCAGATCGCGGTAGCAGTTGCGAATCGAGAGCGCGGAGTTGATCGCGACCGCTCCCGCCTGCTCGACTTCGGCCAGACGCTTGAGCGCGCGCGCACCCTGGCACATCGGCAGTACGATATCGACGCGGGTGGCTGCGGCCATCGCGAAGCTGACCGCATCCATCGCCTGAATCTCGACGCCTTCGCGCTTCAGCTCCGACAAGGTGGCGTCAAGAATCGCGGCGTCGGCCTCGACCTTGCCCGGTGAAAATTCGGGTTCCCGATAAATTCCCAAAGCTCGATAACTCATGGCATCTTCCGTATAGCGATGCGCGCGGCGTCGAGGTCCGACGCTTCATCGACGTCGATCGATCCTTCGATTTCAATCGCATCCAGTTGCATTCCGCGCTCGATGATCAGCGCGAGAAAGCGGCGGAGCGCGTCGAGTCCCACGCGGCGCGCGTCAGCGGCGTAGTCAAAAACTCGTGTCGACAGGAAATAGAGTCCCGCCGTCACCATAGAAGTCTGCCGGTTGCCGAGCCGCAGGATCAAGCCATTTTCTGTTACATCGGCGAAAAGCGGCTTGTCCTCGCCGCGCCATCGCGTGACGGCCAGCACGCCTGCCAATTTTTTTTCGCTGCAATCCTCGATTTTCCGGCGCGATTCATTAACAAAACGCGCCAATTCCGCCTGCGGAATTACGGCGTCCACGGTCGCCGCGATAAACCATCCCGGTTCCAGCACGTCGGCCAGCGACAGCATCGTTTCCATCGAGTTGGCAGTGTCGCGAACGACGAGCCGGACCGACGGCGGAATCTCCAGGGCCGTTGCGTCTTCGCTCGCAACCCGCGCCGTCTCGGAGTTGATCACCGCAACAACCGAGGATGCTCCCGCCTCGGTAAGCGCACGCGCCTGCCGCAAGAGCATCGCCTCGCCGCCCAGCTTGACGAGCGGCTTGGGAATATCGTCGCGCGTCGAGTTGCGCAGCCGCTCGCCGCGGCCGGCGGCAATAATCGCACCTTGCAATCCCTTCACCATTGAATTTGCGCAACTTCGTCGATCGATCGGATCGTGATGTCGGCGGCGGTGTCCGGCTGGGAAGCACCATCGCCCCATTGCGATTCAGTGGTGCGCAGCCAGACGGTCCGCATTCCGAGTCTGTGTGCGGGTGCGCAATCCTTGGCGAGAGAATCGCCAATCATCGCGGTCGATTCGGGCGCGCAATGCATTTTTTCCAGCGCGGCTTCGAAGATGCCCGCCTCGGGCTTGAAAATTCCAACGCGCGATGAATCGGCAACCGCGTCGAAGAATCGATCCAGTTTCGCCTCCACCAGGATGCCGTCGAGATTTCCATAGAAGTTAGATACGACGCCCATTTTGAAGCGACCCTTGAGCGTGCCGATGACGTCGCGGCTATGCGCCAGTCCGGCAGACGTCTCGCGGACGAAAGAGTTCGTGACGCGCTCGACGAATCGATGGCGTCCTGCGGCGCCGGAGTTGCCGAGTATCGCTCGAAGCGTGTGCGGGCCGCTTTTCCGGAGGTATTCGAATTGGTGGCCAACCAGGAATCGCACCAGGTCCGTCATCCCGAAGCGCGCCACGATCCTGGTCGCGCCGTATCCGATTCGCGTTGCATGCTCGAAGGCCGGGTCGAGTTCGGCGCGCGAAATTTCGATTCCCGCGGCGCGGTAGCTTGAGAGAAACCGATCGAGCCAATGCGCAGGCCCGTCGAGCGTGCCGCCAAAATCGAATAGCAGAGCGGTAATCGTGGCCATGAATCCGTCAGTTTATCAGCCGCGGCAGGCTGCCTCTAGTTCGATGCCGATTAAAAGTTGCGGCGAATCGGAAAGCAGCGCCGTTTCGATCGACGATGTGCTCGAGAGCAGCGATGAAATAAGCTTGATACAGCGACCGAATTCATAATTCGGAATGGAAGTTAGTAGCAGGCCTACTTCCGCTCGCATTACGGCTATGTTACCGTGACGCCAATTGCAGAAGACGGGGGAAAACCGGGTTCAAATAAGACGTTGGTGATTGATACTGCTCTAATCGCTGCACCCGATCGCGCGAATAACGCGGTCTTCGGCCGCCCGCTGTTAGAGCGGCTGATGATTAATTGCGAACGCGCCGGGATCAAACGGTTTGTCGTGGCGGCGCCACGCGAGCTGTATCCGGACGTCGCTCGCGCGATGGGCCGGTTCAAAGATCGCGACACGGTCTCGATGGTCGAATCGTTCAGTGAGATTCTGAATCGTCGGAATGCGCAGGGATTGGGCATCGACCCGTCATCGCCGTGCGTATCCTTTTCTGGAAACCTGGTATTTGCGAAGTCGCAGTTGGCCCGGCTCCTGGACGCCCACGCCTCCAATCCGCGATTGGTGCATCGGACAGTCAGCACGGATCTCGACCAGGGCGGCGAAATCGCGACCGGTCCGATCGGCGAGATTCTCAAGAGCGGGGGAACTTCGACCCGGCTCGCGGCGCCGGCGGCGAGTCTGCTGCCGTTCGCGCTGAACGGGCGACCCGACGATCGCGAAGAAGCGGAACTGCGGCTGGCGAAATCGATTCGCGAGGAATCGGCCCACAAAGACGCGCCGATGGCGCGATGGGTTGACCGCCGGATTTCGTGGCGAATCAGCTACTGGCTCGCGCAGACCCGCGTCACGCCCAACATGGTCACGGTCGCCAACACGGCGTTCGGCCTGACGTGCGCCTGGATGTTCTCGGTTCCGAATTACTGGATGCGGCTGTTCGCGGCAATTTTCTTTTTGATCTCGATCACGATCGATGGCGTCGATGGCGAACTGGCGCGGCTTAAAATGGTCGAGAGCGAGTTTGGCGGCGCGCTCGATATAGCCACCGACAATATTGTGCACGTCGCCGTTTTCGTAGGCTTGCTCGTGGGATGCTACCGGGTGGACCACAGCCGCGCTTACCTGTACCTGATTCCGATCCTGCTCGGCGGATTCATGATGTGCGTTTACGCGACCTGGCGCGCCTTCAAGATAAAGGGCGCGCAGGCGGCGGCGTGGCTGGACAAAGTCGATCGATGGAGCGGGCGCGATTTCGCCTACCTGGTCGTGGTCCTGGCAATAGCTAATCGGCTGGAGTACTTCGCATGGGGCACGGCATTCGGCAGTTACGTGTTTGCCCTGGTCCTGATCTGGATTACCGGCCGGACCGCATCGTCAATCGTCAATCGTCGATCGTCAATCGTCAATGGAGACTGAAAGCCTGTAGCAAGGCGAAGCAAGCCCTGCAGGCAGAGGAAGTATGAACGGCAAGAAGCCCCGAATTCTGTTGGTGCAACCCACCACCGTCCATCTCGACGGCACTCCGCATAAGACCCGCTGGCGGCTAATCATGGGCCTGATGATTCCGCTGATGGCGGGACTGACGCCCGACGATTACGACGTAACGCTATGTGACGAACGTCTCGAGGACATCAATTTCGACGGTGGATGGGACCTGGTCGGCATGACGACGACGATCGGCGCGTCGCTGCGCGCGTACCAACTCGGCGACGAGTTCCGCAAGCGCGGCATCCCGGTCGTGTTCGGCGGATTCCATGCGACGCTGCAGGCCGAAGAGGCTCTCCAGCATTGCGACGCGGTGGTGAAGGGCGAGGCCGACCTGGTGTGGCCCGAACTGCTGCAGGATTGGCGCGACGGCAAACTCAAGCACATTTACAAGTCCGACAAGCTGCACGATCTGAAGAACCTGCCACGGCCGCGCCACGAGCTGCTCAAGCTTAACCGCTACCTGTTCAAGGCGGTGCCGGTGCAGGCAAGCCGCGGATGCCCTTATCGGTGCTCGTTCTGCGAGATTCCGGTCTTCTACGACGGCGCGTATCGGACGCGGCCGATCGAGGACATCGTCGAGGAGATAAAGCAGGTCGTCAAGATTACCGGCTTCAAGCGCTTTCAGTTCATCGACGATCAGATCACGGGCAAGCACAAGTTCGCGCGCGAGCTGTTCAAGGCGCTCGAGCCGCTCAACATCCGCTTCTCGTGCCTGTGGACGATCAACTCGAATCACGACGACGAGTTGCTGGAACTGGCGGCCAAGGCGGGGGTCTTCCACGTCAACATCGGGGTCGAATCGATCAGCCAGGACAGCCTGCTGTCGATGAACAAGATTCAGAATCACGCGGGCCATTACAAGAAGCTGCTCAAGAAGCTGGAAAAATACGGGATTTACTATTCGCTCAACTTCATGTTCGGGCTGGAAGAGGACCGTCCGGAAATTTTCGACGACACGCTCAAGTTCCTGCACGAGGTCAAGGCGCCCGAGGCGTTCTTCAACACCGTGACGCCGCGCAGGGGCACGCCGATGCGCACGCAGCTCGAGGACGAGGGCCGCGTGATCATCCCCGACGCCGACCTCTACACCAACAACTTCCGCTGCATGTTCGTGCCCAAGAACATGTCGCCGCAGGAAGTCGAAGAAGGCGTGTGGCGATGCACCAAGGAGTTCTACTCGCTCAAGTCGATGTTCAAGCGCCTCCTGATGCCGCCGGGGAAATTCACCTGGCAGGGACTGACTGAGAATATGCTTTTCTACTGGGGCGCCAAGCGGCAGATCGACCCGGTTGATTATTATTAGGCCAGCCCGGATTTGATCTTAAAGACTCTCGCGATCCTGGTGCTTGCCGCGGCGCTCGAAGTGGGCGGCGACGCGCTCATCCGGATAGGACTTCGCGGACCGGCCTACTGGATGGCGGCGGGTGGACTCGTTCTTTTCGCCTACGGAGTGCTGGTCAATCTGAGCGGTGTCGATTTCAATCGACTGATGGGAATCTACATCGCGGTCTTCTTCGTAGTGTCGCAGGTTATCTCGTTCATTCTTTTCAGGCAGATTCCCGACGACAGAATCCTGCTGGGCGGTGGATTCATCGTAACCGGCGGCCTGCTGATTCTGCTGATGACGTGAGCGGGATCGTTCGCACTCGATAGCTTCTGCTCATTCCACTGAGACGAAGCCGAGCTTGACGCTCTATCCCATTTATGGGATACTTTCGCATGGGCGAGCCGCCGAAACGAAAACCAGTAAGGTTCGTGGGCGGTTCGCAATCAGATCTCCAGAGATTTCCGAAGAAAGTTACGCTCGTAGTCGGAACCGCGCTGACCGCGGCGCAACTAGGTGGAAAGCACAAAGACGCGAAGCCAATGAAAGGATTCGGCGGTGCGAGCGTGGTCGAGATCGTTGATGACTTCGACGGGGACACGCTTCGAACGGTTTATACGGTGCGATTTGCCGATGTGGTTTATGTCCTACACGCATTCCAAAAGAAGTCGAAAAAGGGAATCGAGACTCCGAAGAGCGACCTCGATCTAATCAAGCAGAGGCTCAAAGTCGCGGAGCAGGACTACAAGTCCGGAAAGAAGTGAAAGGAGCGGATCGATGGAAATGGTGACCAGAGGCAGCGGCAATGTGTTCCGCGATCTCGGACTGGCGGATGCAGACGTGCTTCAGGCAAAAGCCGACCTGGTTTTCAAAATCTCCGCGATTATCGAGAAGAGAGAACTCAGCCAGGTCGAAGCTGCGCAGATTCTCGGCGTAACTCAGCCTAAAATATCTGCACTGCTCCGAGGGCATCTCGACGGATTTTCGCTTGAGCGAATCATGCGGTTTCTAGCCGCACTTGACCAAAGGGTCGAGATCAAAGTTCGGCCGAAATCCCGACGCGATCGTGCGGTGGCAGTGGCGTAGCCGGCGGCCTCCTGACTCTCGATGACCTAACTCCGCCCTTACCGGTTGACGTAGTTATACTCGTCAATTCGCTTTAGGAGTGTCTTCTCCGAGAGCCAAGCGCGACGCGGCGAATCGTCCGCTGCGAGGGCTTCTTTCAACGGCGCGGCAAATTCTTTTATCCGGTGGCAGAAAACGATGTATGCCACGCTTGGCCAGGTCGAGTACCGACACTTCCAATTGCACGCGATGTCACTGTCCCATGCCGGAAAGAACCGCGGAGCTAAGAGATGGAGCGCCTTCCCAACTGAGACAGGACTCTGCTTCCCGTCTAAAGTTTTTTTCAGTCGAGCTAGCAATTCGATGAATGTTCCCGCTATTGCTTCGTGAGTGCTTGCGTCCAATGAGGAAATATCTTCTCTGTGAAATCTATCGATTTTCTGCCAGTTGTTTCCCAACCATTCTTCAACGCCTCGCTCGTTGAAACCGCTCGGGCCATAAAACTGCTGATTCCAAACTCGCAATAGCACGTTCAACCCATCTACGACCTTTTGTAAGTGAGGAGGATTACTCCATCCTTCGTGCACCAGGGTGGTAGCGATTCTATAAGCGGAATCCCAGCCGCCGTTTTCGTACTCGTGGCAGCTCCTCTCAAGGTCTGTGAGAGATATGTGCGGCACGGTGAACGGATTACGTTTTACAAATTTGCGAATTTCGTCCTCAAGCAGCATGGCGCATCCTCGGCGAGGGGTCTTTGCGATCAGTTCGTTATCGAAGAGGCTACACCTCGCGGCGGGTTCACGGCGAGAGTCCACAAATCGTTTGCGAGAGATGACTGGCGGGCGCGGTTACGGCTGCAGCACGGCGTTGTCGATTAGCCGCGTCTTGCCGACGCGGGCCGCTATCGCGACTAGAATCGGACGATCGAGCGACGGATGACGCGCAAGCGTCTCGGCATCAACAGCTTCGACGTATTCGATCGCAATTCCTTTCATCCGGTTGAGCACACGAGTCGCCGCGAACACGATTTCCTCGGCGCAGCATGGGCCCGCGCGATGCTTCTCGCGGGCTGCGCGGATCGCGAGGCTCAGCGCCAGCGCGTCTTCGCGCTCGGCGCTTGAGAGGTAGGCGTTGCGCGAACTCATCGCGAGGCCGTCCTTTTCGCGCACGATAGGCACCGGAATAATTTCGACGTCGAAGTTAAGGTCACGGACCATCCGCTGGATCGCGCGCAGCTGCTGGAAATCCTTCTCGCCGAAAACCGCCAGATGCGGTTTGACGATGTTGAACAGCTTGGCGACCACGGTAGTCACGCCGCGGAAATGGCCGGGGCGATGAGGCCCGCACAGGCCGCTGGTAATCTCGCCGACGTCGACAAAGGTCTGCGCGTCGGGCGAGTACATCGCACTCGGCTCCGGCGCGAACACCACGTCCACCGGCACGGTCTGGAGCATCGCGCAGTCGCGCTCGAAGTTGCGCGGATAGCGCGCGAAGTCCTCGCCGGGTCCGAACTGGGTGGGATTGACGAAGATCGACGCGACCAGAACCGCGGATCGGCGCCGGCCCTCGCGCATCAGCACCAGATGCCCCTCGTGCAGACAGCCCATCGTGGGGACCAGCCCGATTCGTTCACCACGTTGAAGCGCGTCACTGGAATAACGGGTCATCTCGCCGGGCGAGGTAATGACCATCATCGCGAGGCGCCCCTCGATTCGGCGTAACAATGTTCCGGCGCCGGAAACGCGCGTTCCTTCACTTCGCGCACGTAGGTGCTTGCAGCGGCCGCGGACTCGTTCCACAGATGCGCGAACGGCTTGGCGAAGCGCGGCGCGCACGACTCGCCGAGGCCAAGCATATCGTGCATCACGAGCACCTGGCCGTCGCAATCGGGCCCGGCGCCGATGCCGATGGTCGGGATAGCGACGCGGGCGGTTATCTCGCGCGCCAACGACGGTGGCACGCCCTCGACGACGATCGCGAATGCGCCCGCGGCTTCGAGTGCGGCGGCGTCTTCGAGCAGGCGTTCGCGGCATCCGGGCGCGCGGCCGGATTTGCGGCCTTGCACGCGATGCCCGCCCATCCGATGAACCGACTGGGGCGTCAGTCCGACGTGGCCCATCACCGGAATATCGACAGCCGTGATTCTCGCCACCGCTTCGGCTATCGCGACGCCGCCTTCGAGCTTCACCGCCTCAGCGCCGCCTTCCTTGACGAGACGGCCGGCGTTGCGCAACGCGTCTTCGGGACTTACCTGATACGATAGGAACGGCATGTCGGCGACGACCAGCGCCCGGCGTCGCGCGCGCGCAACTGCACGAGTGTGGTAGATGACCTCGTCGATGGTGACGGCGAGGGTGTTGGCCTCGCCGCGCACCGCCATGGCGAGACTATCGCCGACCAGGAGCAGATCGACGCCGCAGTTGTCGAAGATTCTGGCGAATGGAAAGTCGTACGCGGTCAGCATCGTGATCGGCTGCCGCGCGGCCTTCATGCGCGCGAGATCGGGCACGCGAACTTTGTCTTGCGTCATATTCTCTCCCAAACGATCCTGTCGCTCCAAGAAAATCGGGGCTGCCGCGTACCCGGCAACCCCGCATCAGAGCAACCTCGAATGAACGAGCGCTCGAATCACTCGGAGTCCCGGTCCAAACATCGGATCCAGGCGCGAGCAGACGCCAAATGTCATCGCCTCCGCACGGGAGGCACTCAACTCAACACCGTCTCGCCGGGAAAAGTCTTCCTCGACGGGCGAGATAAAGAAATATAGAGAAAGTCGCCGGGCGCGTAAAGCTCGGGAGGCTCGATCAGTTGGTGGCTTGCAAAACGTCGGCCGGCACCGGCATCGTCACCTGGAGGCGTTTGCCGTTGCGCACTACGCTTAAGTAGATCACCTCGCCCGGCTGAAGGTCGCGCATGCGGTCCTGGAAGTCGAGAAAGTTGGTCACACGCGAGCCGTCGACGCCGATGATCATGTCGTAGCTCTCGCCGATTTGCATGTAGTCCAACGCGGGAATGACCACCACCGCCAATCCACCAGAGAAAACCGCTCCCACCATCGCAGCCGCGGCAAGCGCGTCATGGACGGTGTGACTGTAGGGGTGCAAGCCAACCGCCGCGGCCGGGCTGCCTTTTTCGACGGCAATAACCAGCAGGCCCTCAGCCTCTTCGCCGGATTTGAGCGTGCGCCGCGCTTCACGCAATTGCATTCCGAATGGAGTCGAAAGCTCGCCCTCGCTGTCGAACTGCTGCAAGCTCCTGAGCTGCTCGGGCGGCAACCCGCTCTGCTCCTCCTGATAACGCGCGACTTCGCTGTTCTCATTGGATGGCTGCGAATCCGCATGGCTCGGCGGCTGCTGCTGCGACGCGTCGGCAGGATTGGCGGGCGGAATCTCCGCGGTGCCGGGCTGCGCGCCGTCGAGATCGGGCGGCGTCGCAACCATGTTCGATGGGCCAGTGGCGGTCGCGGAATCGGCGGATGGCGCGATGGCAGTGCGCGCAGGCGATGGCGCAGCGGCTTCCGCGATCGGGGCGCCAGCGCCGGACCCCGCAGTTGGGGCAGACGCGGCGGCTGATGCGGCTGCCGTCTTCCACGTCTCGGAGGCGGCGGTTTCGGCGCCCGACTGCGCAGCCGCGGGCGCGCTTGCGAACAGAACGAGCAGCATCGCGGCGATCGATGCGCCAAAAGCGCGATACTCCCGCGCTTTGCTAGTTAGCACTCCAGCGCTTTTCATGCTCCACCACGCGGCCCTCTCGCTCGAGCTTTCGCAGATGAGAGCGGACCGAGCTTGCCGCGGCAAGATGCAGATACTCAGGAACGTCAACGTAGATCTTCTTCACGATCGCCATCGCCTCGAGCGGTCCCGCACTGTGCGCGAGCGCCTCGAGCACCTGGCGTTCGCGCAATTCGCGATGAGCGATGTATTGGCCGATCTTCTCTTTGGGATTGCGGATGACCGGGCCGTGCCCGGGATAAATCGTCTCGATATCCAGCGCGAGCAGGCGCCTGAGCGAATCCATGTACTCGCCGAGGTCGCCAGTATCGTCGGGAATGACTGTAGTACCTGCGCCCAGCACGACGTCCCCCGTGAACAATGCGCGCTCTTCTTCCAAGTAATAGCACAAGTGATCGGGCGAATGCCCGGGAGTAAATACCGCGCGCAGGGTGGCGCCTTCGGTGTGAACTACGGCGTCGTGGCCGATCACGGAAATCGCGCCCGCCGGAGCATCGTGGCCCTCCCACGGCATCTTCAATACTTCCATCTCGCCGAATCTTTCGATCACCTGGCGCACGCCTCCCAGATGATCGACGTGTGCATGAGTCAGGACGATTCGTTCGAGTTCGATACTGCCGGAGAGTTCCTTGAGCGCCGCTTCGAGCAGGTCGGCGTATATCGCGACGCCCTGGCCCGTGTCGAGCAGTAGCGGCCGCTTCGAGGCGCCCACTATGTAGGTGTTCGTGCCGGGTCCCGTAAATGGACTCGGATTGTGGCCGAGCACGGTCGCAACGCGCGGTGATATCCGCGAGTAATCCGGCATCTTGAGACCGATCATCGAATCGGTCACAACTCGCCCGGGCGTGCTCATCGAACCTCCCTCAAAAGCTAGCGCCGGTTGCGCTCAAAGATCAGCCTGAGTCCCTTTAATGTCAGAAACTCGTCAACTTCTTCAATCGTTTCGCTCTCGGGCGCAATAAGCTCGGCGAGACCGCCGGTCGCGATGACGCGCGCCTTTTCGCCGCGCTCCTTCTGGATGCGCCCGACCAGCCCGTCCACCAGGGCGGTGTAGCCGAAGATCACCCCGGACTGAATCGAGCCGACCGTGGTGCGGCCGACAACCTCGCGCGGGCGAACCAGCTCGACGCGATAGAGCTTGGCGGCGTGCTCGATCAACGCGTTCATCGAGACGCCCAAGCCGGGAGCGATCGCACCACCGGCGTACTCGCCCTTGCCGGTCACGTAGTCGAAAGTGGTCGCGGTGCCAAAATCGACGACGATAGATGCGCATTCGTAGCGCTCGTAGGCGGCAACCGCGTTGACGATTCGGTCGGCGCCCACTTCCTTGGGATTCTCGTAGAGGATTGGCATGCCGGTTTTGATCCCAGGCCCCACCATCAGCGGAGCGCAATGGAAATATCGCTCAGCGACTTGCTCCATCACCTTGTTGAGGGGGGGGACCACGCACGCGATCGCAACCCCTTCAGGCTTGAGGCTGCCCTCCAGGCCCGCCGCCGCCCAGAGAGTGTTGAGCAGCGCGCCATGCTCATCGGTGGTGCGATCGGGAACGGTCGAGATGCGCCAGTGATTGCGCAAGCGCTCGCCTTCGTAAATTCCAATCACGGTATCGGTGTTGCCAACGTCAACCGTTATCAGCATGACAAATCTCCGTCCGCGCACCGCCGTCGATAGTGACGCGAGCGGGCCAAGATAATAGCGCGTGAACTCGGCGTAAACGAAACGGCTGACGAGGCGCCGTTAATGATGCAATCCGAACGACGGATGCGACATCGTCATCCCCATCATCGGATTGCCCGCCGGGTGGCTGAACGGGGACATCGAAGGAGAAATCATCCACGGGCCGGGATTCAGCGGCGGGCGCGCAGCCTGAGTCAGCGGGCTGCTCATCGGCGCGTAGGCCGACGCGGGAAGCGACGACGGTCTGTTCATCGTTCCTACCGCGACAGTCATCGGGTAGGGATACACCGCGCATGGGACCCCGTAAGCTTCTTCATTCTGGTAATCGTCGAGCGTGCCCCAATCCTGATTGGGCCCGCGAGCGTCGGCGGTGTCGTCATCGAGGGTAGGCGGCGCACCCGGCGACGATGCGTTGACGGCCTGGCCATCGGCGTCGGCGTCCTCATCGCTGCCGTCGGCGCAGGGGACTGATACGCCGTCGTTGGCGCACGTCAGCTGCGGAATCTCCAGGACCTTTTCCGCCATTCCCGCACCCTCATCGACGGCAGGCCCGGTCCCTTCCCAACCGGCATCTGCCCCCGCGGCGGAATCCTCGGCATCCTGCGAAAACGCGGCGCGCGCGCTCACAAGGACGGTCATCGCGAGCGCTGCGAATATTGCAACGATCAATCGCGCCGGCCGCATGCTCATAAATTTTACACTACCACTCGATTCGTCGAGCGCCAAGGAATCTGCGGTGCGCTTGCGCGGAGGTTTGCACACTAGCCGCCAGCGGCTAAGATCCGGCGCTATGTCGGAAGCAAAAGTCGCATTGGTAACCGGCGCAGGCCGCGGCATCGGCCGCGACATCGCGCTTCGAATGGCAAAAGAAGGCTACGCGGTCGGGCTGATCGCCCGCACCAAGTCGCAGCTTGACGAAACCGCCGAATTAATTCGCGCCCAAGGCGGCAAAGCAGTCGTGACGCCGACCGACGTCTCGCGCCGCGATCAGGTCGTCGCCGCGGTCGAGACGGTCGAACGCGAGCTCGGACCGATCTCCGTGTTGATTAACAACGCGGGCGCGTATCTTCGCAAGCGCTTCACCGAAATTACCGAACAGGATTTCGACTTCCAGCTCAAGGTGAACGCATACGGACCGTTCTTCTGCACGCAAGCCGTCATCGGCAAGATGGCCGAGCGCAAGGCCGGCACCGTGATTTTCGTGCTGGGATCGGAGTCGCGCAGCGGACCGGCGCAATACTCCGCCTACAACGCGTCGAAGCTGGCGCAGCGCGCGATTGCGGAGTCAGTCGCCTACGAGTTCATGCATCTCGGCGTGCATGCTGCCGCACTCGACGTGGACGGCGCCGTGGACAGTGCGCGAGTGCGGGAGTCGATGCCCGACGTGGATCCGTCGCAGTTCGTTCCGCCCGCGGCGATATGCGACGAGATCGTGCACCTGATCGATCAGTCGAAAAGCGCGTGGACGTTTCAGGTCGATTTGCGGTCGTTCGTGCAATGGCGTCCGCGCGTCGCGCCGAAGAAAAAAACCTGATCCGGCGAGCAACGAAAAACGAAAAACGAAAGACGAAAAACGAAAAATCGCGCGGGCAGTCGAGTTGCGCGCCGCTGCTTTTGATGCGCACGCGGGTGTGGTCTTGCCGGGAGCGAAAATATAATGTGTCGGCCTGACGTTCGCGTGACGCGGCCTGCCGCTCGCGCGACGTTCCTCGCGTCGGGGTGTGGCGCAGCCTGGTAGCGCACACGCTTGGGGTGCGTGTGGTCGCCGGTTCAAATCCGGCCACCCCGACCAACTAAAGGCCCCTTTGCGATAGGTGAGTCCGGGCACGCGCCTGCACTGACACGCCACGGTTTGGTTTGCGCAAACGCTATCAATATTGGTATAAAATTCGCTTACTTGTAAACATCGGAAGTGTTAGCAGTTTAAGTTGTGCTGCATGGTTTCCTCTTCAAACATGGATGAGAAGCAAATGAACAAGTATGCAGGGAAAGCGCGGATCGGCGTGATCGCAATGCTCGGCGTGGCCGCGTTTGCGATTGTCGGCCTTCATCGTTCTTCAGGCCGCGCCTATAGCGCGGACTCCACCCCGGCGCCGCTCTTCGTTACGGACAAGTGCAGCCACGCCGTGACGGCATATGCCGCCACGAGCAACGGCGATGTCTCCCCGCTGGCCCCCGTCCCTACCGGCCTCGCCGAGCCGGAATTTGTGGCCATTGATCCGAATGGGAACATTTACGCCACCAACGCCTGCAACAACACCATCACCATTTATGCCAAGGGGAGCAAAGGCGACGCCTCCCCCAGCGCCACCATCGGCGGGAGCAACACCGGCCTGAGCAGTCCATCGGGCATCGCGTGGGATTCCCTCGGCAACATCTATGTGGCGAACTACGGCAGCAACAGCGTGACGGTCTATCCTTCCCGGGCCAACCTCCCCAGCCAGCCCAATTATCCCAACGTGACGCCCTCCGCCACCATCATCGGGAGCAACACCGGCCTGAACCACCCACAAGGCATCGCGGTGGATTCCACCTTCGGCAACATCTATGTGGCGGACTGGGGCGCCGCCGGCGTGACGGTCTATCCTCCCCTGCCCAGCCTCCCCAGCCAGCCCGGTTATCCCAACGTGACGCCCTCCGCCACCATCAGCGGGAGCAACACCAGCCTGACCTCCCCATACGGCATCGCGGTGGATCCCAGCGGCTACATATATGTGGCGGATTGGGGCAGCTCGAGCGTGTTGGTCTTTCTGCCGCTGGGAAGCAGCACCGGGCTGCCCAACGAGGCCCCCACCGCCACCATCAGCGGTGGCAGCACCCGCCTATACCTCCCGACCGGCATCGCGCTGGATTCCTTCGGCAACATCTATGTGGCGGACTACGGCGGCCAGAGCGTGTTTATCTATCCTTCCCGGCCCAACCTCCCCAGCCAGGCCGGTTATCCCAACGTCGCCCCCAGCACCTTTATCAGCGGGAGCAATACCGGCCTGATCTCCCCGGCAGGCATCGCGGTGGATCCCAGCGGCAACATCTATGTGGCGGATGCAATCGCCGAGAGCCTGTTTGTCTATTCGGCGGGGAACAGCGGCAATGTCCATCCCAGCTCCGCCACCATCAGCACGACCATGACCACCGGCCTGAGCTACCCACAAGGCATCGCGCTGGATTCCAGCGGCAAAATCTATGTGGCGGACTGCCCTGCCTGTTATGGTGAAGAAAGCGGCGCCCCCAGCGTGTTTGTCTATCCGGCGGGGAGCAACGGCAGTGGCGCCCCCCTTAACATCATCAGCGGGAGCAGCACCGGCCTGAACCAACCAGAAGGCATCGCGGCGGATTCCAGCGGCAACATCTATGTGGCGGACGCCGGTGACGGTGATTGCGATGGCACCGAGGGCGTGTATGTCTACCCGGCCGGGAGCACCGGCGACGCCTCCCCCAGCGCCACCATCAGCGGAGGCGGCACCGGCCTGTGCTATCCATTCGGCATCGCGCTCGATTCCAGCGGCCAAATCTACGTGGCGGACCTGGAGGCCGTCAGTGTGCTTGTCTATTCGGCGGTAAGCCCGAGCTGCACTTCTGCGAAACCTTGCTTCATTACCGGGGCAATCAACGCCATCAGCGGGCCCAAGACCGACCTGACGTTCCCACAAGGCATCGCGCTGGATTCCATCGGCAACATCTACGTGGCGGACTACGGCGCCAAGAGCGTGTTTGCCTATCCGGCGCTGGGAAGCAGCTCCGGGAACGAATCCCCCACCGCCATTATCAGCGGCACCGGCACCGACCTGACGTTCCCACAAGGCATCGCGCTGGATTCCAGCGGCAACATCTATGTGGCGGATGAAGACGCCGGGAGCGTGTTTACCTATCCGCCGCCGGGAGGCTCCGGATGGATCACCGGCTCGCCGGCGACGTACAGCGTGGCCCCCACCGCCACCATAAGCGGTCCACAGACAGAACTGGGCGAGCCTCTGTTCATCGGCATCCAGCCGCCGGCTGTCCCCACGCCGACCGCAACTGCAACACCGACGGCGACCGCCACGGCGACCGCAACTCCAACGGCGACAGCAACCGCGACGCTAACCGCCACGCCAACCGCATCTCAGACCGCGACCGCCACTGCCAGCGCCACCGCGACGGCATCGGCGACAGCAACTGCGACCGCAACGGCAACAGCGACCGTATCTCCCACGGCGACTCAAACCGCGACGGCAACCGCCAGCGCGACGCCGACCGCAACAGCGACAGCAACCGCCACCGCGACGGCAACTCCCACTGCCACTCAAACCCCGACTGCGACACCGACTCCGATCTCGGCGAAGCTGACTATCAGTCCCAGTTCGCTGGTATTCGGAAAAACGGTGGTAGTCGGAACCACCAGCGCGCCCAAGACGGTCACGATCACGAACGCGGGTAAGAAGAAAAAAGGTTTGGCGGTGAGCATCGAGAGCGAGAGCGCATCGCCGCCGGTGTTCGCGGTCAAGTCGGGATGCGAAGAAACGCTCGCACCCGGCAAGAGCTGCAAGGTATCGGTGACCTTCACGCCGGCGAACACGACGCGGCAGACTGGAAGCCTGAAGATTGTTGACAACGTGATCGGCTCGCCGCAGTCCGTTTCGCTGTCGGGAACCGGAAAGGCCAAGAAGAAAAAATAGAACGGCAGACAAGCGCTCCGCTGTAGCGATTGGCTTTCCTGTCAGGCGGGACCTGCGGAGCCTCGCTGGCGGCGTCCTCGAGCTGCACCTACACCATGACGTTCACGCCGAGCATCGTTGGAGCGGAGAGCGCGACCCTCGGGGTCAGCGCAGGTGCTGGCGATCTGGCCAGCCCGCACTACGTGAGCCTCAGCGGCACGGGCTCATAGGCGGGAGCGATCGGGCGCTAATCGAGCACATCAGCGAATGGCCGGTGGCGGAATCGACGCGCACGTTGACGGTGTCGCCCGCGACGGTGTCGACGGCAAAGATTGCCGTCTTGAACTGCGGCGTCTTGCCCGCCATCATGCCGCCGCCGCGCCGCGCCGGTCCTTCGACCAGCACGGGGAACTCCCGGCCGACCATCGCGCGATTGCGCGCCAGCGACATCTCCTCCTGGAGCGCGATCAATACCGTGAGCCTGCGGCCCTTCTCTTCCTCGCTGACAGAATCGCCGAGCCGGAAGGCGCGGGTATGCTCACGCACCGAATAGTTGAACATGAAGGCGGAGTCGTAGCCGACCGCGCGCATGACAGCGATCGTCGCCTCGAAGTCCGACTCCTCCTCGCCGTGAAAGCCGGCGATAATGTCGGTCGAAAGCGCGATCGCGGGAATTGCCGCGCGCACGCGCGCAACCAGGTCTAGGTAATCCGCAACCGTGTAGCCGCGTTCCATCGCGGCCAGAATCCTGTCCGATCCCGACTGGATCGGCAGATGCAGATGGGGCTGGACCTTCGGCTCTGTCGCCATCGCCTCGATGACCGACTCGCTCATGTCGCTGGGATGCGGCGACGTGAAGCGAATCCGCTCGATCCCGCCGATCGACGCGATCATCTTGAGCAGCGCGCCGAAGCCGGTGTCTCCGAAGCGGTAAGCGTTGACGGTTTGTCCGAGCAGGACGACCTCTTTCACACCGCGCCCGGCGAGTTCGCCAATCTCGCGCATCAGATCGGACGGAGGAATCGAGCGCTCGCGGCCGCGCACGTACGGCACCACGCAGAACGCGCAGAACTTGTCGCATCCACGCATCGCGGTCACGTAAGCGCGAACGCCGCCGCCGTAGTCGGGAGTGATATCGGCGTAAGTCTCGGCGCGATCGAGGCGGACGTCGATCGAAGCGTCATAGCCGGCGCGGCCGAGCATCTCGGGCAGGCGGCGATAACTGTCCGGCCCGGCGACCACGTCGAGGAACGCGGCCTTTTCCATGATCGCGACGCGGTTGTGCTGCGCCATGCATCCGAGCAGCCCGATTTTGACTTCAGGCCGCGCGTGCTTGATTCGCGCCAGGTCGCCGAGCCGCCCGAGTACGCGCTCTTCGGCATGCTCGCGAATAGCGCAGGTGTTGAGCAGGATCACGTCGGCATCTTCGGCCCCGTCGGCGCTGACGTAACCGGCGCGACGCAAGACGGCGCTGACCGTTTGCGAATCGGCGACATTCATCTGACATCCGTAGGTTTCCAGATAAACCCGCGGACGGGGATGACTTGCAGCGCGATCATTCATAAGACGGGAGGAAATCTTAGGCCACGCCCGCGAGTCGATACAACGGCAGGGGTGACCCCTGCACCCACCGTTAACGCCGCGCTCCGTTGTCGCGCGCGGCCACTGCCAACGGCTTAATACTGCGCTGCCGTCGCCACGGCCAGGGGAGGGTTGCCGGGAATCGTCGCGCTGTTTAAGTTTCTGCACATGCGAGAGCATCGCAGGCCATCGTTCGAGCGGATGGAAGCTTCCCTGCTGGCGTGTCCGCAATGCAAGCGGGCAGTGAAGGTGCGCAAGCGCCTGCTGCTCGTCCTGCCGCAGGGCGACAAGTACCTGTACGTATGCCCTGATTGCGGTTCCACGTGCGGCGAGACGATCGAGACGCCGCCGCCGGCGGGAACCCGATTGCAGGGGTGACCCCTGCACCCAATGTCAAGGCCGCCCGCCGCTGGCGGGCGCGGCCTCTGCCGCGGGCGCGCAGTTTCTTAATGCTGGCCAGCCGTCGCCACGGCCGGTGCGTGGTAGCCCATCGTGTGCACGGATGCGGGCTCGATCACGTAGGTGACGCGGACCACGCCGGGCTGGCGGAACGGATACTTGTCGAGCCCCAGGTACTTGTTGGTGAGGCTGTCGATATGGGCGTCGGCGCCCTTCTCGGTTTCGCCGACGACCGGTCCGCGTATTCCCAGGTAGCGGAAAGGATTTTCCGGATCGATGATGGCCAGGGCGACCTTCGCGCCGACCTTCATATTGTGCGCTTTTACCGTTCCGCGCGCGGTGTTGATGCGGATTTTCCCGTCGGTGTAGTCGAACCATACGGGGGTCACTTGCGGCGACCCGTCGGGCATCAGGGTGGCGATAATGGCAAGCGCCTTCTTGGAGGTGAGGAGGTCAAGATAATTCTCGGGGATCGTTTTCGATGCCATCGGCGATACTCCTTGAATGACGGGTCTCTGGTCCAGATTAGACGATCGCTCACCCGAGGCAACCGTCGCGACCAGATGGGCCGGACGCCAATCAGCCACAAGATGCCGGATAAATTTGACACCCACATTTGCATGGGTTAATAGGCAAGCTTAAGCTCAAACCTTGGAATGCGGCGCGGGGAATCGCCCGATTGCGCCCAGGGAGTATTTTGCGATGGCGCTGTTCACAAAAGAGCCGGAAAAGAACCCAAAAATTCAACCCACCACGGCGCCGTATGCCTCGTCGACGTCGCCTGTGCCCGCATCATCGACTTCCACAGTGCCTCCACGAGCCAACGGGCCTGCTTCGTCCGAGGGACGCGCCTATCTCGATCGTGGATCGAAAATCATCGGCAAAATCTCGTTCGAGGGCCCCGCGCGAATCGACGGCGAGGTCGACGGCGAGATCAACGCAAAGGACAGCCTCTTGATTGGCGAGTCCGCGGTGGTGACCGCCCAGATACGCGCCGCCTCGGTCTCGATTGCGGGCAAGGTCAGCGGCGATGTCGTCGCGACCCAGCGAATCGAAATCCGTCCTTCGGCGAAGGTGAGCGGAAACATTACGGCGCCCGTGCTTTCGGTTCAGGAGGGCGCGCAGTTCGAGGGGCATTGCTCGATGCAGCCCGAGGGTATCCGCGAAGATCGCAAAGTTACAGTATTCCCCAAGGAGGAGCGCGTGGTGCAGGCCGCCGGAGGGCTGAAGCAGGCCTGAATTGCCCCGGCCGGTTCAGCCAGGATAGTCCGCGTTCCCCAGGTTCCGATGATGGAGAGAATCCCGAAAATCCCCCCAGGGGAGACGCCGTAACATGCATATCCCGCCGAATTGGGGGACGTTTTTTGCCCTGATTGTTTCGTTCCTGGTTTTCTGGTTTATATTCAGCCGATTATTTTTTCGCCCTTTCTTGAATCTGCTCTCCGAACGTGAGCGCAAATTCAAGGATTTGAACGATAACACCGAGCGATTGATCAAGCAGGCTCGCGCAGCCCATGAGGAATGCGATGCGCGGCTCGCCGCAGTCCGGCAGGGCGCAATCGCGCGGCGCGAGACCGAGCGCCGCAAGGCCGAATCCGAAGCCGTGCAAATGATGGAAGCGGCCAAGGCTGAGGCGCGGGAGATGCTCGAGCAGGCGCGGGTCAAAATAGAAACAGAGCTCAAGGCGGCCGAGCGAGAACTCGAGCAGATGGGACATAGCCTTGCGTCCGAGCTTGCCGAACGCGTGCTGGGCCGCCCGCTCGGCGGTGGCGCGGCGACGGGCAAAAGCAACTAAGCGCGACTGATTCAACACCCGATGAAGAAGTGGATCACATCGGCGGCGATTTTCGCTGCCGCTTTTTTTCCGGCCGCCGCCTTTGCCGCCGAGGATGCGGGCGCGGAGCACGGCTCATGGCTGTCGCTGGCCTTCTTCGCGATCAACTTCATCCTGTTTGTGGGGGTGCTGGTCTATTTCGCCGGTCCTCCGGCGCGGAAGTTCTTTGCCGATCGCGCCGTCACGATTCGCACCGGCCTGTCCCGCGCGGCAGGCGCATTCGCCGAAGCTGAGGAGTTGGCCAACAAGGCGGCGGCGCGGATGGCTGCGCTCGCGGCGGAACTAAAGAAGGTCGCGGACGAACTGGAACGGGAAACTGCTTTCCAGGTCGGCAAGGTCGCCGAGCTGGCGAAATCGACGGCCGATCGAATCCACCGCGACACCGCGATGAGCAGTTCCGCGCTCTCAGAAGCGGCGCGCCGCCGCGTGCGCGCGCAGCTTGCCGAATCCGCCGCGACGCTGGCGCGCGATCTGATCGGGCGCAATTTTCAAACCACCGACCAGGGCCGGCTCATCGACGGCTTCATGGACGAGCTTGCCCCGGGTGACCGGCAATGAAAGGTTCGCGAGTCGCCAGGCGCTACGCGCGCGCCCTGCTCGATCTGGCGGACAAGGGCAGCGAGGAAAAGTGGGGCGTCGAGCTCGAGCGGCTGGCCGCGATGGTCGATTCGCCCGAGCTCCTCGAGCGCCTCGCATCGCCCGAGCTGGCCGAGCAATCGCGGCAGGAGGCGATGGCGAAAATTGCCGAGCGCCTCAATCTCAGCTTCCCGCTGCGCTCGTTTGCGGTGGTGGTCGCGCGCCACGGGCGGATTCGTGAGCTCGGCGCGATAGCCGAGTCGTATCGCGACTTGCTCGATCGGGCGATGGGCCGTGAGCGCGCGACCCTGATCTTTGCGATTCAACCGTCGGACGCGGAGGTTGCGCGGGTGGTGGGCGGACTCGAAAAGATCGCGGCGCTGAAAATTATTCCAACCGTGAAAATCGACCCCGCGCTGCTCGGCGGCGTGACCGCGGAATTGGGCGGAAAAATCTACGACGGCAGCCTTGCAACTCGCCTCGCGGAGGCAAAGCGCCGGCTTGCAGGCTAGCCGGGAACAAACGACATCATATGGCGGAAATCAGACCATCGGAAATCAGCGAAATCCTCAAAAACGAGATCAAGGGTTTTGAGGGCAGCATCTCGGTGCGCGAAACCGGCCGCGTGCTCTCCTGCGGCGACGGTATCGCCCGAATCTACGGACTGCAGAACGCCGCGCTCGGCGAGCTGCTCGAATTTCCGCATCAGATGTTCGGGATGGTGCTGAACCTCGAGGAGGACAACGTCGGCGCCGTGCTGTTCGGCGATCCCCAGGACATCCAGGAAGGCGACGAGGTCAAGCGCACCGGCAGAATCGCCGAAGTGCCCGTCGGCGAGGGCCTGCTCGGCCGCATCGTCAACGCGCTCGGACAGCCGATCGACGACAAGGGGCCGATCAAGTCGTCCGCGACGCGGCGAATCGAAATCAAGGCGCCCGGTATCATCCGCCGCCAGCCCGTCAAGGAGCCGCTGCAGACCGGCATCAAGGCTATCGACACGATGCTGGTGATCGGACGCGGACAGCGCGAACTGATAATCGGCGATCGTCAGACCGGCAAAACCGCAATCGCCATCGATACCATCATCAACCAGCGCGGCCAGAACATGCATTGCTTTTACGTGGCGATTGGGCAGAAGCGCTCGACCGTCGCGCAAGTTGTCCAGCGCCTCACAAGCTCCGGCGCGATGGAGTTCACCACGGTCATCGCTGCGACCGCGTCGGAGGCCGCCCCGCTCCAGTTCATCGCGCCCTACAGCGGCTGCACGATGGGCGAGTATTTTCGCGACACCGGCAAGCATGCGCTGCTGGTGTACGACGATTTGAGCAAGCACGCGCAGGCCTATCGCCAGTTGTCGCTGCTGCTGCGCCGCCCGCCCGGCCGCGAGGCTTACCCCGGCGACGTCTTCTATCTGCATTCGCGCCTGCTCGAGCGCGCCGCCAAGATGAGCGACGAGATGGGCGGCGGGTCGCTGACCGCGCTGCCCGTAATCGAGACCCAGGAAGGCGACGTGTCGGCGTACATTCCGACTAACGTCATCTCGATCACCGACGGCCAGATAATTCTCGATAAAGATCTCTTCAACTCCAACGTGCGTCCCGCCGTCAACGTCGGGCTGTCGGTGTCGCGCGTTGGATTCTCGGCCGCGGTCAAGGCGATCAAGCAGGTTGCAGGCACGCTCAAGCTCGACCTCGCGCAGTACCGGGAGATGGCGGCGTTCGCGCAGTTCGGATCCGACCTCGACGCGTCGTCGCAGCGCCTGCTCGCCCGCGGCGCGCGGCTGACCGAGATGCTCAAGCAGAATCAGTACAGTCCGCTGCCGATGGAGAAAGAGGTGCTGATCATTTTCGCCGCGCGAGAGGGCTACTTCGACAAACTCTCGGTCGAGCAGATTCGGCCGTTCGAGGCGGGACTGTACACGAACTTCGACTCGCGCCACGCCGGCTTGCTCGCCGAAATCCGGGACCAAAAACAGATTTCCGACGAGCTGACGAAAAAACTTAAGGCCGGACTCGACGCCTACGAACAATCGTTCCTGGCCGAAAACAAGTCGGCCGCGCCGCAGCCGGCGTAGTCGCGATAGCGTTCGACGATGGCATCACTCAAGGCAATCCGGCGCCGGATCGCGTCGGCCAAATCGACGCAGCAGATCACGCGCGCGCTGAAACTGGTTTCGGCCGCGCGCTTGAGGCGCGCGCAGGAAGCACTCGCCAACTCACTGCCGTACAGCGAAGCGCTGGCGCGAGTCGCGGATTCCCTGCTCACCTCGGAAGGAATCTCGGTCGGCCCGGTCGAGGGTGCGCAAAAGAGATCGATGCTGGTGGTGGTCGCGTCCGATCGTGGGCTGGCCGGCGGCTACAACTCGTACCTGTTCCGTGCGGCCGAAGCGGCGCGGCGCGAAATCCGCGGCGCGGGATTCGAGATCGAACTGTTCGCAGTCGGCAAGAAAGCCGTCGATCATTTCAAGCGCTCCGGGGTGCCGGTCGCGCTGTCGCGAGTCGATAATTTGCCGCGCCTGGCCACGATCGCTCTCGCGCGCGATATCGCCGCCAGGATGCTCGCCGATTACAGCTCCGGCGCGATCGACGAGGCCGGCATCGTCTATACTCATTTCCAATCCGCCGTCACGCAGAAGGCGGTTTACGAGCGCCTGCTGCCGGTCAAGCCGCCTGGCGACGCCGGTATCCAGGATGGCGCGAGCGTTGATGGCGCGATGCCCAAAACCGGCGCGCCGAAAATCGACTATCTCGTCGAGCCGTCGCGCGCCGAACTGGCGCCGGTCGTGCTGCGCGGATATCTCGAAGCCGCCGTCTATCACGCGCTGCTCGAGGCCGAGGCCAGCGAGCAGGGTGCGCGAATGACCGCGATGGACAGTGCGACCAACAATGCCATCGAGATGATCTCGTCGCTCACGCTCGAGATGAATCGCGCCCGCCAGGCCCAGATCACGCGCGAGCTGATGGACATAGTCGGCGGCGCAGAGGCGTTGCGTTAAAGTGCGCAAGGCAGAAATCGAAATCACACGGGGATATCACCGTTTATGAGTCAGACCGCTCCAGGACGAATCAACCAGGTGCTCGGCAACGTCGTTGACGTCGAGTTCGGCCCCGGCGCCTTGCCGCCGATTTTCTCGGCGCTGCGCGTCAGCAACCCGTCGATCAGCGACGTGGCCGGCAACCTCGTGCTCGAAGTGCAGCAGCATCTCGGCGAAAACACCGTGCGATGCATCGCGATGGACTCGACCGACGGGCTGGTGCGCGGGATGGAAGCCGCCAACACCGGCGCGCCAATCTCGGTGCCGGTCGGGCCGGGCACGCTCGGGCGCATCATGAACGTCACGGGAAATGCGATCGATGAGCGCGGGCCAATTCAGGGCAAGTCGCTGATGCCGATTCATCGCGACGCTCCCGCCTTCGCCGACCAGGCCGTCGAGGCCGAAATCCTCGAGACCGGCATCAAGGTCATCGACCTGATTTGCCCGTTCGCACGCGGCGGGAAGATCGGTCTGTTCGGCGGAGCCGGCGTCGGCAAGACCGTCACCATCCTCGAACTCATCAACAACGTCGCCAAGCAGCACGGCGGCGTGTCGGTGTTTGCCGGCGTCGGCGAGCGCTCGCGCGAGGGCAACGACCTCTATCGCGAGCTGACGGAGTCGGGCGTCATCGCAAAAACCGCCCTGGTGTACGGCCAGATGAACGAATCGCCCGGCGCGCGCGCCCGCGTCGCGCTGACCGGAGTCACGGTCGCCGAATATTTCCGCGACGAAGAAGGCAAGGACGTCATCTTCTTCATCGATAATATTTTCCGCTTCGTGCAGGCCAACTCCGAAGTCTCCGCGTTGCTCGGCCGCATGCCCAGCGCCGTCGGCTACCAGCCCACGCTGGGCACCGACATGGGCGAGCTCCAGGAGCGCATCACCACCACCAAGAAGGGCGCGATCACCTCCGTGCAGGCCATCTACGTTCCCGCCGACGACTACACCGACCCCGCGCCGGCCACCACCTTCACCCATCTGGACGCCGTCACCGCGCTCGATCGCAAGATTTTCGAGAAGGCGATTTTTCCCGCCGTCGATCCGCTCGGTTCGACCTCGCGAATTCTCGACCCGCAAGTGGTGGGCGACGAACACTACGACGTCGCGCGCCGCGTGCAGGCCATTCTGCAGCGCTACAAGGACTTGCAGGACATCATCGCGATCCTCGGGATGGAAGAATTGTCGGCCGATGACAAGACCGTGGTCGCGCGCGCGCGCCGCGTCGAGCGCTTCCTGTCACAGGCGATGTTCGTCGCGGAGCCGTTCACCAATCAGCCCGGCAAGTACGTCACGCGCAAGGATACCGTGCGCGGCTTCGCCGAAATCCTCGACGGCAAATGCGACGACCTGCCCGAGCAGGCCTTCTACCTGGTCGGCACCATCGAAGACGCGCGCGAGAAGGCCGAACGCCTCGCCCGCGGCGAAGCGCGCTAGGCAACCGGAGTCCGCGATGGCTGCGACGTTCTCATTCACACTCGTCACACCCACCGGCATGGTCGCCGAAGGACAAGCCGAGGAAGTCTCGGCGATTGGCCCGCTCGGCGAATTCGGAGTTCTACCCGATCACATCAACTTCATCACGTCGCTTGTGCCCGGAGTGCTGGAGGCGCGCCTGCCCGACGGCGAGGCGATGCACTGGGTTGTGTCGGGCGGCTTCGCCGAAGTGAAAGACGGCGTGATGACCGTGCTGGCGAGCAGCGCCGAATCGCCCGAGAGCATCGACGCCAGCGCCGCGGCCGCGCAAGTGCGGGATGCCGACGAGAAGTTTTCAAATTTGAGCTTCTACGATCCCGACTACGCCCCCGCCCAGGAAGCCCTGATGCTCGCCCGTGCCCGAGTTGAAGCCGCCGCCCTGAAACCCGCCCCGCGCTAGCTCGGCGCCTGACTCCGGTTGGTGTCATTCTGAGCCGCTGCGGCGAAGAATCCCGGATACCACCTTCGTCCTCTCCCTTACAGGTTCTGGGATGAACTATTCAGCCTGCCCGCACCGTCCCCCGCGTGCTATGCGATCGGCTATGGACAACACTCAGGTCAACTCCTCACGCACATTTGTCCGAAATCACCGGACGCAGCTTCATCGCCGCGACGATTGCTGTTCATCGAGCAACCTCCGCTTGCGAAAAATTAATTTTGACGGAACGAAACTATCATTGGTGGTATAGTCGTCCTTGGACCACAACAGGTGGTATAAATTGCCCTTCCCTAAACATGACAGTCCGCAGTGGCAGAATCCGGCATCGGCCGTGCGCGAGCCCGCGCACGTCTGCGATGAAGCGCGGTCGGCCGACAGCCGGCCGACCGCGCCGTAGTTCACTTGACTCCTGTGGGATTAACTCAGTCAGGCGCGCCTTGGAGAGCTTGACCGCGATGGCTCAGCTCATCTCGAATAGCTTCCCCTTATACGACCGCGAGGCCAGGTCTATCTCACCCTCGCTAGCGATCCTGCGGCCATCGGAGATCTGCAAAAAGCCCGCCGTGTGCCACTTGTTTTTCCCGTTACCCTCATAGGTCCCCTGACCGATGCCGCTGAGACCGTCGCCATTGTCCAGGAATGCCGTCCCACACTCACTGTAACTCCCGCTCTTGTTGCCGCCGACGAAGGTTAGCGTGCTGAAGACCGCCCCAAATCCCGTCGCCGTCCCTTCCCAAGTCACTTGGTTAAGTACGCTACCTGCTGGCCCGGGAATGCAGGTGATCGTGGTGAACTTGAACGAAAATTCCCCTATCTGTTTACGAGATGCCATGCGCATGTTCTCCCTAGGTTGATAAGTTGAGTTCGCTACAACGCCAAAGCGCTCTTATACTACTGTGCCAAGTTTAAGGCGAGCAGTGTTTCACGTGAAACATTCGCGCTTTAACCGCGGCCCTTCGCAGACTTAGGCTTAAGAGGAACCGATTCGGAACACCGGCACTTCGAATTCAGCGCGGTATCCACCGGCGGCGCCGGGCGCCTTCGCGCCGAGACGCCATACGATTCGGCTTTTTGGATTCGAATCGTCGGTCGGGCGGCAATCCGACGCGATCAGGAATGCGACCGGAATCGATCCCGTCGAATCGCTCATCGAAGTTTGCTCAGCGTGCCACAAAATCCAGTCCCAGGTCGTGAGACTGTGCCAGGTTCCGCGCGTCGTGCGGTTGATGCAGGCGAGTTCGAGCGCGACCTGTTGTCCGGCCGTCAGCGGCTTGTCGACATGAATCGATCCGGCAAGCGAACCGCCGATTTGGCCCGGCACGGAAGCCATCACGAACCACGACTCGCCGTATTGGCGGATTCGCATCCGGATTCGCATCGCCCACGCCATCATGACGACGCCGATCAGCGGGAATATCAAAGACGGTATCGCGAAGTAGTCGGCGCTTCGGATCGCGCGGTGGGGCACAATAAAGAAGATGGGAAACGTCGCGACGCACCACGCGATCGCTATGATCGTCAGTCGATTCGCGTCGCGCCGCGCCGAAGTGCGGACCTCGTGGCGGGCCCAGTCCTCGCGCCACATCCACGGCGCGGCGGGATTCAACGCGCGCAATCGCTCGGAAGGATCGGCAGCCCGCGCGTGGAATCGGACCCACCATATCGCTCCGAAGCCGGCTCCCCCGCACGCCAGCGCGACCGACGCGGCCAACGCCGCTTGCTCCCAATTCCCGTCGCGCGCACGAGTGAACGCGACCATCGCGGCGAGGATCGCGGCGATGCACAACGGCGTACCCAGAAATTTGACGAAGCCGAGGACGAACCGATCCGGATTCGTTTTCACTTTTTCACTATTTCACCGGGCTTTGGCGCAAGCGCGCCAACGATCCGGTCCTCAGTTTTTCAGTGCAGCGAGGCGATCGAAAAAATCCGGGAACGTCTTCGCGACGCATCCGGGATCTTTGATCTTCAGGCCGCCGAGCTTCAGCCCCGTCACCGAAAAACTCATCGCGATTCGATGATCGTCGTAGGTCTCGATGACCGCCGGACGCATCGCGGACGGCGCAATCTCGAGTCCGTCATCGCTCTCGATGACCGCCGCACCCAGCCGCCTCAGTTCGGTCGCGAGCGCGCGGATGCGATCGCTTTCGTGATGCCGGATGAACGCGACATTGCGGATCTTGGTCGGCGAGGAGGCAAACGGGGCAATCGCGGCGAGCGTCGGCGCCATGTCCGGCATCGAATTCATCGCGACGTCGACGCCGACAAGCCGCCCGGTTCCCGCGATCTCGACGTGGTCGGGATGCCACGTGACGCGGGCGCCCATTTGCTGAAGCACGCCAAGAAAACCGATGTCGCCCTGGACCGAGTTCGACGTGAGGCCCTCGATTCGCACCTTCCCGCCGACGAGAGCCGCGGCCGCCGCAAAATAGCTCGCGCTCGACGCGTCCGGCTCGACGACGAAACGCTGCGCGCGATACCACTGACCGCCGGGCACAACGATCATTTCGCCTTCGACAGAGCTGTGCGCTCCCCATGCCTCCATCAGTCGCAGCGTCATGTCGATAAAAGGCCGCGCAGCATCGCCGATCACCCGGAGCTTGAGGCCGGCCTTCCAAATCGGCGCCGGCATCAGCATCGCCGAGACGAATTGCGACGACACGCGCGCGTCGATCGAAGTTTCGCCGCCTTCGAAGCGTGCCCGCGACGCATCGACTATCACCGGCGGACAATGGTTGTTGCGCTCGCTGTAAACGCTCGCGCCCAGCCGCTGCATCGCGTCGAGCTGCGGACCGATCGGACGCTGACGCATCCGCTGATTTCCGTCGATCCGAAAGCGTCCCTCGCCGAGCGTGACCATCGCGACGATAAATCGCATCACGGTGCCGGCGCCACCGACGAAGATCTCGCCGCCGTGCGCCGGGATCGTCCCGCCGCGCCCGCTGACTGTAATTCTGCGCGCCGACTCGTCAATCTCGACCGTAAAGCCCATCACCCTCAGCGCGTCGCTCATGTAGCGCGTGTCGTCGCTCAACAGAACTGAGTCGATGACCGAGCGTCCCTGCGCCAGCGCGGCCAGAACCATCGCGCGATTCGTGATGCTCTTGGAGCCCGGCAGCACAACGCGGGCGTCGAGCGGGCCGGTCAGGGGAGTGATTTCGATTTCGTCCACGGTTTTCTTGAGTATCTATGTCAGATTAACCGCGCGCGTTGACTGGTCACAAGCACGGGCGCCCACGCAGGCCCGCGTTACCCGGTTATTGCCACGTACGTGATGCTACGACTAGAGTATCGAACGTTACTGGCAGTAGGCTCAGGGGAGGTCGAACGCCATGAGACTCATCAAGCTGATTGTGCCAGCCGTGCTGATTGCGATGCTCGCACTATTCGCGCCGCACGCCGACGCGCAGACGATGGGCGAGTATGCGCCCACGACGGCGGGAGTCGGGACTGCGGGCGGCTCGATGGGCACCAGCATTTCGCCTTCCTCAATCGGTTCGAGCGACATCGGCGCAGGCTCGAGCACTTGGGGAGCCAGCGGATTGGGCGGCAGTTGGAGCGACAGGGCTGGGGCCGCGTCGGCTTCCAGCGCGGGCGCGGATTTCGAATCGCGGGCGGGCTCGGCAGCGAGTGGCTCGACCGGGGCAAGGTGCTGGCCTGTGTCCCGTCTTGACGCCGACGCGTCGGACAGATTCGGCGATTCATCCGGTAAATTCCCCGAACAGGATCGATTCACCGAGCATAGCGAGCTGTCGGCGGCGGCGGATCGCTTTCCGGCCAGCTCGTTCAGCAACAATGGTACGGGGCTGGATACCAGCTACAACGCGAATAACAATTACTGACACCGCCGCCGATCGAACGCGGCGCAATAGTTGGCGCCCGGGCATCTAATTTGTTGACTATGGGAGCAACGAGAGCTAATTCATAGAGCGCGAGGAAGAAGGCGTTGTTCGAAGCGAAGCTGCCGGCAAACCGAATAGTCAAAGTAATCGCAGCGTTTGCGCTCGCGATCGCATTTGGCTTTGCGGCCCCGCCCAACGCGTCGTCGGAGACCAAACTCCCATTTCCGCGTCCGGCTTCGATCGAGCCCAACGTCGATTTCTGGGTCAATGTTTTTACCGCGTACTCGGCGCGCGACTTCGCGGTCGTCGATCGCGACAATGTGCGGCGTATCTACCGGGTGTTTCATCTTCCCGGCGACGGTCAGCCGACCCGCGGCGATATCGACTGGGCGAACGACTATCTCAAAATAAAATATGGCGAAATTCTCAGTCGCCTCGCGACCGGGCGCGAACCTTCGGACTATGAAGAGCGCCAGGTCGCCGCGATGTTCAAGGGCGAGCCGCCGAGCGCCTATGCCGTTGCGGCGCAGAACTTGCGCGTGCAGGAAGGACTGCGCGAACAATTCCACGACGGGCTGCTGCGGAGCCGATACTACATACCGACGATGGAGCGGATCTTCCGGACCGCGGGGCTCCCGCCCGAGCTGGTGACGCTGGCGCACGTCGAGTCGGGCTTCCACGGCGCTTCGCGATCGAGTGCGGGCGCGGTTGGAATCTGGCAGTTCACGCGTGACACCGGCAAGCATTACATGAAAATCACGCGCTATCACGACGATCGCCTCAACCCGGAGCGCGAGACGCTCGCGGCGGCCAAGCTGTTGCGATCAAACTACGAGACGCTCGGCGATTGGCCGCTGGCGATTACGGCGTACAACTACGGCACGGGCGGAGTGGCGCGCGCAGCGGGGATTTACGGCGGCGACTATTGCCAAATGGTCCAGCACTACCAGGGACCGCATTTCGGCTTCGCCGTAAAAAACTACTATGCGGAATTCCTTGCCGCCTTGCAGGTGCATCGCTACGAGGCCAAGTATTTCCCGGGCATCGAGGACGAGCCGGCGATTCGGCCTGCGCCAATCAAGACCGACTTCGCGCCGAAGCGCTCGAAGAAGTCGCACGCGTCACATCTTCACCAGGCTTCGTCGAAGACCCATCATTCAAAAAAGACTGTCGCGCAGAACACCTGATCGCCGCGCGGGTCAGGCGCGCGAACTCGCGTCGGCCACCTTCGTGTGCGGGCTGATCGCGCGGTAGCTTGGGCGCTCGCGCAGCCGCTTCAGATACGCATCGACTCTCGGAAACGCGTCGAGCTTCATCGCGTCGACGTCGAGCACCATCGCCAGCGCCATCAGCGGCGCGTCGGCGAGCGAAAATTCTCCGCACGCGTAACCGCCCGCGCCGGCTTGGCCGAGCACGCGCTCGATAAACGGCAAATCGCGCGTTCGCAGCATCTCGCGCCCTTGCTCCATCCCTGCCGCATTGCGCTTGGCCGGCTCGCTCCAATAGGGCATCCAGATGGGTGGGAGGCTGCCGATCAGCATCGCCTCGTCGGCGAAATTCTCGATCTCGCGCACGCGCATCCGGAGCTTCGGATCCGACGGCATCAGGCGCGGCGGCCCGTAACGCTCCTCGAGGTACTCGTCGATGACCGTCGAGTCGAAAATCACCAGCTCGCCGTCCTCTATGTAAGGCACCTTGCCAAGCGGATGCTTCGCGAGCATCTCGGGCGGCTTTTTCCAGAGATTTCCCGGCGGAAGATTTTCGATCCGATACGGGATGTGTTTTTCTTCGAGGACGACCTTGGTCTTGGCGGCATGCGTGGAGCGCAGCGTGCCCCACGGATAATCGCGTTCGGTGGTGTAGAGAACGATCACGGGGCGACTCCTTCGGCGGTCATTCGGCTGCGAAGGATTTTAACCCGGACTCACGTGGTTCGCCACGGCGGTCGAAGAAGTGTATGCGCTTGCCCGGGGCCATCGCAAATTTTGCGGCGCGCGCATGCCCGCTTCTGTTATCGTTTACGTGATGCAACGCAAGGCCGCGCAATCCCCGCAGCTCGCAGTCCTCGCCAATAGGCTGAGGGACCGGCTGGGCAACGATCGCCTGGCGCAGCAGGCGCTGGCCGCCGTCGAGGAGCGTGCGCCGGACGACCAGTTGGCGCTGGCATTTCTACTCAAGCTCGCCGAGGATTCCGCCGCCGCGCTGAAAAGCGTGCTGCGCGATCGCGCCGCGGGCGGCGACCTGGTCTTTTGCCTCGGCTCATCGGAGCTGATCGCGACCGAACTGTCCTTGGCCGGACCCGGGTGGGCGAAAATCTTTCTCGACGCGCGCGCCCAGACTATAGGCGGGCTGGTCGCCGCGATGCGCACGGAGCGCGCCCGCATCGACGCGCCCGATCGTCATCGCGCAGCCGCCGTGCTCGGGCGATTCATGCGCCGAATGATGGTCCAGGTGGCGATTGCCGATCTGCTCGACCGGCTAAGCGTCGGCGAAACGGCGCTGGCGATGTCGGAGCTGGCCGACGAATGCATTCGCACGGCGCTCGAACTTGCGACCGGCTTTCTGGGCGGACGCGCGGGCGAGATTGGGCGATTCTGCATCCTGGCGATGGGCAAGCTGGGCGCGCGCGAACTGAACCTCAGCTCGGACGTCGATTTGGTCTATCTTCATGCCTCCTCGGGTTTGCCGGATAGTTCCGAAGCGGCGGCGCGCCTGGGTGAATGGTTTACCGAAATTTTATCGGCGGGATGCTTTCGAATCGATCTGCGCCTTCGGCCGGGCGGCCGTTTCGCGCCGCTGGTGACGCCGATTGAAGGTGCGATCAACTATTACCAGAGCGTCGGACAGACTTGGGAACGAGCGGCGCTGCTGCGCGCGCGGCCGGTCGCCGGCGCGCTCGAAATCGGGCATCAACTGTGCGCGGAGCTGAATCACTTTGTGTTTCGCAGCTACCTGGACTTCGACACGTTGCGCCAGTTGCGTGCGATGAAGCGGCAGATCGAGGCGGAACTGAAAACGCCCGCGATGATCGAGCGCAACATCAAGCTCGGCCGCGGCGGAATCCGCGAGCTCGAATTCATCGTGCAGTCGCTCACGCTGATTTACGGTGGACGCGATCCCCGGCTTCGAACCGAGCAGACCGTCGGCGCGCTCGAGAAGCTCAATTCACTGGGCTATCTGCCGTCGAAACGCGCGCGCGAACTTTCCGACGCGTACCTGTTCCTGCGCGACGTCGAGCACAAGCTGCAAATCGTCGCGGGCCTGCAGACCCACGTGCTGCCTGCCGACGACGGCGGGATGCGCGCGCTTGCGGCGCGAATGGGTTTTGGCAAGGGGCCGGGAGCGCTCGAGAAATTCAGCGAGCAACTGAAATCTCATCGGGCTCTGGTTGCGACGCAATTCCGCGAGACGCTGGCCGGCGGCGAGGAAGAGTCAACGCGCTCGGTCTCCGACGCGGCGGAATTGGCGTGGAACTCGGCGCTCGATCCGAATTCCTCGACCCGCTACCTGCGCGAGCTTGGCTTTGCGCGCGCGGACGAAAGCGCAGGCCATCTCGAGCTGCTCGCACGCGGACCCTCGCATGCCCCGACCAGCCCGCGGCGTCGCGAGTTGCTCGAGCGGCTCGGCCCGATGCTGATCGACGAGATAAGCAGGCTGCCCGATCCGGACCTGGCGCTGATGAATCTGGCCGAGCTGATCGGGGCGATCGGCGCGCGCACCTCGTTCCTGGCGTTGCTCGAACAGCATCCCGCGACCCGGCGCATCCTGCTGCGGCTGTTCGCCTCGAGCGCCTACCTCTCCACCATCTTCATCCGCCATCCCGACATGCTCGATACTCTCGTGCGCTCCGATCTCGCGGCGACGCGGCGCAGTCCGGCTGAACTGCGCGATGAGTTGGCGGGATTGATCGCGGCGAGTCCGGATTTCGAGAGCAAGCTCGACGCGCTCCGCGCATTTCGGCATCAGGAATTCTTGCGCATCGCGATCGCCGACCTGGCCGGGGATCTCGAACTGTTCGACGTCCAACGCGAGCTCACGAGTTTGGCCGAAACCGTCCTGGACGAAGCGATGTCGCTCGCGCGAATTCAGACCGAGGCTCGCTTCCCGATTCCCGCAACGATGCGGCTGTGCGCGATTGCGATGGGCCGGCTCGGCGCCAGTGAAATGTCATACAACTCCGACCTCGATCTGATCTTCGTTTACGACGACCGCGCGGAAGTCGCCGCGGGCAGCCGGGAAATCGCGTCGCGAATTACGCAGAAGTTGATCGCAATCCTCGAATCGCGCACGCGCGAGGGCTACGCCTACAAGCTCGACCTGCGCCTGCGCCCGTCGGGCAACGCGGGGCCGCTGGTCACTTCGCTGGCCGGGTTTCGCGACTATCATCGACAAAGTTCGGCGGTCTGGGAGCGCCAGGCGCTGGTGCGGGCGCGCGTGATAACCGGCGACCGGGAACTGGGCCGCGAGGTCGAAGCGGCGCGCCAGGAATTCGTGTACGGCCGCGGACTGACGGCGGCCGAGGTCGGCGAAATAGCGGCGATGCGCCGGCGGATGGAGAAAGAGATCGGCGCCGAGGACAAGACGCGGCTCAACATCAAGCAGGGCCGCGGCGGTTTGGTGGACGTCGAGTTCCTTGTGCAAATGATGGCGCTGTCTCACGGCCATCGCAGTCCGGAGTTGCGCGTGCGCGACACGATGGGCTTGCTCGAGGCGCTCGACGGCCTCCATCTGCTGGCGCCCGCCGACGCGGCGGTTGTCGAAGACGGCTACCGATTCCTGTCGCGTCTGGAAAATCGGCTCCGAATCGAGAGCGACCGGCCGGCCTGGGCCGTCCCGACCTCGGTGGCTGCGCTGCGCCCGCTGGCGCGCCGAATGGGATTCGAAGGGGCGAACGGCGCATCGCGCATGCTCGCCGAGCTGGCGCAGCGCCGCGATCGGATCCGCGCAATCTTCGAGCGATATTTTGCGGCCGAGCAGACCATCGACTCCTGACGCGCGCGGCGCTATTCGAAATCCAGCTTCACCCCCGCCAGCACATTTATCGTCGGCGCGGGAAATCCAAACGCCTCCGAATAGCGGCGGTCCATCAGGTTCGACACGCGCGCGAAAACCTCCTCGTTGTGCACATGCTTGAGCGGGATTCCCATCGAGTACGACACGACCGCATTGACGAGATTATACGCGGCGTGATTCGCGACGGTGGACTCAATCGTGATGTCGTCGCGATCGCCGACGAAGATGTAGTTCACGCCGGCCGTGATTCGATCGTGAGGGAGAAAATTCGCGCTCCGTACGTATTGCAGCAGCGCCGACGCTGTATGCTTCGCCACGCGCAGCGGCTGTGCCGTCGAGCCCGCAGCATCGGCGTGCGTCTCGTCGAGCACCGTCACGTTGCCGTTGAGCGTCAGTCCCTTGACGATGGTGAGGCTCGGGACGACCTCGACGCCCTGCACATCCACGCGCGCCGCGTTGCCCGCTTCCGAGTCGAAAAGACACGACGGGCCGTACTTGCATGGCACGGTGACAATCAGGTCGTGCACGCGGCGCGAGAACCAGGTCGTGGTGAGAGAGGCGCGCTCGCCGAAGTTGGTCGTGAATCCGCCGTCGTACTCGCTGGAAATCTCGGGCTTCAGCCTGGGATTGCCGTAGTCCGGGTAGTACAGCTCGTTGAATGCGGGGGCGCGGAAGCCTTCGCTGTAGCTGCCGCGCAAGGTGGTCGAGATTTTTGTAATCGGAATCGCGACCGACCAGGCGGGGCTGACCTCCTCGCCGAACTGGCTGTTGCCATCGACGCGAAATCCGCCGGTGACGAGAAAGTGGTCGTTGAACAGACTGCCCTCCTGCTCGACGTAGCCCGCGTATTCCTGGCGGCGCGCGTTGAATTTGCTCGCCCCGGCCGCGAATGGAGGCAGGGGATCGCAAAAGCTGCAGAAGCTGCCCGATTGCAGCCCGCGATCGAGAAAATCGAAGCCCGCAAGCGTGCGCCAGCCGCGAGCCCAGGTGTAGATCGCCTCGGCGTTGCCGCCGTGGGTCTCCTCCGGAATCGAATCCGTCTCGAAATAGGGTGCTCCGAAAACGATGCCTCCCGGAAATGGCGGCGCGTTCAGGCGCAGGTCCTGACGCACGAAGAAGGCGCTCACGCGCGCGAGCAGGTTATCGCCGAAGTGATGCTCGACTTCGCCCTTGAACAGCATGAACTCGTCGCGCTGATGCGCCGTCGAATCGAGCGGCACGCCGGAAGCCACCAGAAAATTGGGCAGGCTCACGTTGGACGCGATGTAGCGCGCAAAGCCGCGGATCACGGTGTCGTCGCCGAGATGGTAATCCAGGCGCATCGAGCCCGAGAGGTTGTCAGAGTTGTCGTTGACCGGACGAAACCCTTCAGTCGAGAAGTACGACACCGCGCCCGAGTAGCCGAGATTTCCCTCGGCGCCGCTCACGGTCACGACCTGCCGGCTGGTCGCGCGATTGCCGCCCGCTGAGACCAGGCTCGCTGTCGGCGGGCCCTCGCCCTCCTGCGAGAGGACATTGACTACCCCGCCGATCGCCTGCGAGCCGTACAGCGAGCCGCCGGCGCCGCGCAAAACCTCGACGCGATCGAGATTGCCGGTCGTCAGGTTGGCCATGTCGAAGCCGCCGGTCGCGCCCGAGTTGACTTCGACCCCGTCAACGAGGATCAGCGTCTGCGCCGACGTCGCGCCGCGAATCGATATGTCGGTGACCGCGCCGGGCGAGCCGCTTTGGGTGACCTGCACGCCGGGCACCTGGCGGAGCACGTCGCTGACCCGGTCGATTTTCTGCTCCTGGATTTGCGGGTCTTCGACGACCGTGATCGTCGTACCGATGTCGGCGATCGGCTGCTCGATTCTGGTTGCGGTGACGACCACCGGATTCAGCTTCTGCGCCTCCTGTTTTTTGGGCGGTGTCATCGGCTGACCGGCTTTCTTCTTTGCCGGCGTCGAGGATTTGGCCTGATTTGCCGGCGTGGATTTGGTCTGAGTTGGCGCCGGCGATGGCGCCGAAGCAGGCTCCTGGGCCCGCGCGATCGGCGCCAACAGCAATGTCGCAACTACTATTGTTGACAGGATCCAACTAGATAACCGCATGAACTCCCTCCGAGTTCAAAGGCTGCCGGCGCGCGCGGAGGAGTGATCGGGCATCGAAAAAGAAAAAACCCGACCCCTCGCGAATCGAGGAATCGGGCTTCAGGAGAATCGTGCCTGAGGCCACCCTCCCCGCGGAAGGCAGACAGTTAGTGACCCGGCCGGTCTCCTGGCTTGGGGTTCGTCCTCGGGCCCGCCTTCCCGCCTAAGCGGTGGCATGATAGGCCGTCGTCCCCCCACACAGTTGCGGGGCAGCGCCGGATTTGAACCGGCTTCCCGAGCACCGGGTGCGACGCAGAACTTACGCGCGGCACGGCGCGCAGTCAACCCGGGCTCGAGCTCGGCGGGAAATTTTCGTCACGCGCGACGCGATCGTGTACGCTTGATGATTCCCATGGGCACGGTAACGCTAATCACCGGCGGCGCTCGAAGCGGCAAGAGTACGCAGGCGTTGAAGCTTGCGCTCCCATATCAACGCAGATTCTTCGTCGCGACCGGGCAGGCGCTCGATGAAGAAATGACGGCGCGAATCGAATTTCATCGGACCACGCGACCGCCGGACTTTCAGACCGTCGAAGAGCCGGTCCAGGTGGTCGCCGCGCTCGAGCGGCTCGGCGATCGCGCCGACCTGGTGGTGCTCGATTGCCTGACGCTATGGATATCCAACCTGATGCAGCGTCACGAGGCGGACGGAGCCATTCTCGCGGAGGCGGACAAGCTCGCGGCAACGCTCAAGGATGCGTCGTTCGCGAGCATCGTCGTGACCGATGAAGTTGGATCGGGAATCGTGCCGACGGATCACGCGGAGTCGCGCCGTTTTCGCGATCTGCTGGGATGGACCAATCAGAAAGTCGCGGCCGTCGCGGAGCACGCGCTCCTGATGGTCGCGGGATATCCGCTAAAGTTGAAGTAAGCGCGGATTCGTCAAACAGGCGCCTGCGTCGAGCTTTACTTTGCCGCGACGGGTTCGAGTCGGATGGGGACCGTTGTGCACTTTTCGCCATTGAGAATACCGCTCTGAGTGTCGCTGCCTTCGAGGAAACGCACCCACATGTCGGCGACGCCGTATTTCTCCCGGAGTAGCTGATGGACCCTCGCGTGCGCCTCGGGATCAGGTTGCGCGCGGTACCAGCGGCTTTCGCCGCCTCGATAGATCTCGACAAACGGGTTCGCGTCCATGTGCTGAACCCACCACTGAGCGTTGGCGCTGCCGGGGTGAATCCAGGAATACTTTCCCTCGTCGACGATCCAGAGTCGCGCCTTGCGCACCACTCCGGTTGGAGTCGGCTCGCTGACGACAACGACCTCTCGGCCGACTTCGATCAGGGCCAGGTGTGCAAGGACATAAGCCACGCAGACGCCGACAACGATCCCCACGACCATGATCACTTTTTTCACGTCGTTAGCCGTTGTCGCTCGATGAGGAGCAAATTAGCGTGGACTCATGCGGACTGAGGGGATCGTGCTATCCGTTCGCCGACCGTCTCCGGCGCGCGCCTAAGCCAAGGGTTTGCTTACTTAACCCTGCTCCAGATTTGCGTCTTGCCGAGGAACGACAGCCCGACGTAACCGCGCACGCGCAGCGTCCCGGGATCCTGGAGCGTCAGATTGCACGAATAGGTCTTGCCGTCATCGGGATTGTAGATCTTGCCGCCTGTCCAGGCGTATGGACTGCCCTGGTCCTGCACAAAACCGCTGAGCAAGGCGAGGCCGGCGATTTTCCGCGTGCGCAGACTCGGATCGGGATTCTCCGAATCGACCTTGTCCTTGCCTTTCTTGTTGAACGGCTCCTTGAGCCAGATGATAGCGCCGCAGAGCTTGCCGCCGCAGTCCTCTATCTTCACGTGCGATCCTCCACCCACAGTTGCCCAGACCCCGATCGGGGTTATCGCGGGGTCCGCGGTGGCGGCGGGAGATGCCACTAGAGCAAGGTATAGGATGGGTATTCCCAAGCCTGCCAGCGCCAGCCGCATCGTCAACATTCGTGTTCGCATTGCACAAACGCTCCCTCGTGATCAGTGAGTTACAGATGGCGCCATCGTTCGGGCCGATAAACATTTATACTGCGGACATCTCCACTGTCTATGCAGTCAAGATCCTGCTTTTTCGATCCGTGCTTCGATGCTACCTTCCCCGCTGCCTACGTGGGGCAGGCGACTCCGTCTCAGTTAATCAGGTAAGAGTCACGAGGCCATCGTGACGAGGACCGCAATCTCGACGAGTTCGCCGCACGCGCCGATCAAGTCGCCCGTCACTCCTCCCATCCATCGCCGATAGAACCAGCGGCAAGAGAACACGATTACGATTGCGACCGCGCCGGCAAGAGCGATCGCGCGCAACTCGCCACGCCCGCGGACCAGTATAGCGACGAGCGTGAAAACGGCGACGAAGGCATAGCGCATACCGAGGCTCTTGCGGCTGAGCAGCGTCGATCCTGCACCGGAGGACCGCAGATAAGGCATTCCCGAAGCGACCAGGACCATCGCCCAACGCGCGAGCATCGGCGCCATCAGCAGAGCGGCGTATCGGCGGTGACCCGCCAGGGTCGAGAGCGCGAGGATTTTCAGCGTCAAGTCGAAAAAAATTGCGCTTGCGCCGAACGTTCCGACCCGGCTGTCGCGGAGAATGTCGAGTGCGCGCTCGCGATCGCGTCCCGCGCCAAGCGCGTCGGCCGTGTCCGCCAGTCCGTCGAGATGAACCGCGCCGGTGACGACGGTGAGCGAGACGATGATGAGGACCGAGCGAATCACCTGCGCAAAGACGTGGGCGAGCAGCCAATCCTCGCCGGCCAGCATCGCGCCGATGCAGTAACCGACAATCGGGAACCATGCGAACGATGCCGCAACGGTATCGTCGGATGCGCGGCGCCGATCGATCACCGGAAAGATCGTGAGGAAGCTTACTGCGAGAGGGAATTCGGCGAAAAACCCGCTCGGCGGTGCGCTCGGTTCGTCGCTCATCGCACTTTACCGGAGACGCCCGCGCCCGCGAACGTCGCCATGTTGTGGAACAAGTCGAGCGCGGATTCGATCACGTTCATCGCGAGCGCGGCGCCGGTGCCTTCGCCCAATCTGAGGTCGAGATCGAGAATTGGACGGAGCTTGAAGTGTTCGAGCGCGAGCGCATGGCCGCCCTCGGCCGAGCGATGGCTGAAAAAAAGATGATCGAACAATCCCGGATGAATCTTCTCCGCGACCGCGGCGGCCGCCGTCGCGATGAAACCGTCAACCACGACCGGGACATTGAATGCGGCGCCGCCGATGCACACGCCGGCCATCGCGGCGATCTCGAAACCGCCGAGCGCCGCCAGCATCGATTGGCCCGAAGCCAGCGCCGCGCGATGAATCTCGAGCGCGCGCACGACCACTTCGGTTTTGCGGCGCACGCCGGCATCATCGAGGCCGGTCCCGCGCCCCACCATCGCGTCCGGCGCGATCGCGGTTAGCGCAGAGAGGAGCGCGGCGGCGGACGTACTGTTCGCGATTCCCATGTCGCCGATGCCGATCAGCGTCGCGCCGCCGCCGGCGAGCTCGCTTGCGATGTCGATTCCCACTTCGAGCGCGCGCGTCGCATCCTGCGGCGTCATTGCCGGGCCGTCCAGGAAGTTGCCGGTGCCGGCGCCGATGCGCCGATAAGTCACGCCCTTCAGCGGCTTGGTGCTGGTATCGGTCTTGACGCCGACATCGACGACTTTGAGCGGATAACCGAAGCGGCGCGCGAGCACGCTGATCGCGGCGCCGCCGGCGGCGATGTTGCGGAGCATCTCGGCCGTGACGGCCTGTGGAAATGCGCTGACGCCCTCGGCCGCGACGCCGTGATCGGCGACGAAGACGGCGATCGCGCCGCGTCCGGATCTTGCCGATTCGTCGCGGCGGATGGCGGCGTAGCGGCGCACGAGTTCTTCGAGATGGCCGAGGCTGCGGGGAGGCTTGGTCAGGGAGTTCAGGCGTTCGTCGGCGGCCCACGCCGCTTCGTTGTCGAGTGGAAGAATCGAGGCGATAGTTTGGTCGAGCAAAGACATAGCCGCGTAATCGCATCATGCTCGGCGTCAGCCCGCAAGCGGTGCTGTGGCTGCGATTTCAGTCGCGCGAGGGCGGTCGGTCGGGTGAATCTTCGGGAAAGATCGAGAGCCAGATGGAATGGTCGTCGATCTTCTTGAGCAGGGAATCGGCGGCGGGCGAGTTTCGGTCGCTCGCGTCGTTCCACGAATCGAAGTGGATCAGCGAGCGCGGCGGTAATCGCTCGGCCCATTGTGCGCTGGCGAGCACGGGGCGGCCGGGAAAATCGCGGACGTAGCCGACGCATAGGTAGGCGATGGGAATGACGTCATCGGGGATGCCGAAAATTTCGGCGAGGGCGTCGTTGCGCATGATGCTGACCCATCCCATCCCCAGGCCCTCGGCGCGCGCCGTGAGCCACAGATTTTCGACCGCCAGACACGCCGAGTAAATCTCGACATCGCGAATGCTGGTCTTGCCGAGCACGGCGGGACCGAAGCGATCGGGCTTGCAGGTGACGATCAGATTAAGGGGAGCTTCGAGGATGCCTTCGAGCTTGAGCGAGAGATATTTTTCGCGGCGCTCGCCGTTGAACTGAGCCGCATTTTTTTGGCGCTCGGCTTCGAAGACCTCCTTCACGCGACGGCGCCGCTCAAGGCTGCGCACGACGATGAAGTCCCACGGCTGCGTGAAGCCGACGCTGGGCGCATGATGAGCCGCGGTCAGCACACGCGCCAGGACATCGTCGGGAATTGGATCGGAAATGAACTCCCGGATGTCGCGGCGGCGAAAGATCGCCTCGTAGAGGCCGCGCCTGAGCACGTCGGTGAAGGCGTGGCGATTGGGCGCATCGGTCGGCATGAGGAAGAAGATCCATCACGGGCGGACGCGTCTGAGACACGTCCGCCCGCAGGGTGAATCACTTTTTCACTCTTCAATGTCAGGCAGCGGCGGCCTTCCTGGCCGCTTCCAGCGCGGCTTCGAAGTTGGGCTGCTCGGCGACTTCCTTGACGTATTCGACATAGGTGACTTTGTCGTTCTTATCGACGACGAAGACACATCGCGCAAGCAGATGCAGTTCCTTGATCAGCACGCCATAGCTGGTGCCGAAATTCGCGCTGCGCCAGTCGCTGAGCGTGGTGATCTTGTCCACGCCGGCCGCGCCGCACCATCGGGCCTGCGCAAACGGCAGATCCATCGAGACCGTGAGAATCTGGACGTCGCCGGGCAGCTTGCCCGCTTCCACGTTGAAGCGGCGCGTCTCGGCATCGCAGACGGGAGTGTCGAGCGAGGGGATGGTCGTGATGATTTTGACCTTGCCCTTGAACTGGTCGAGCGTCGCAGGCTGCATCCCCTTGCCGACGACGTTGAAGTTGGGTGCCTTTTGTCCGACCTTGATTTCGGGGCCGACCAGGGTCATCGGGTTTCCCCGCATCGTAACGGCGCCTTTGCGTTCTTCCGCCATGAGCGAATTCTCCTTGATGAGGAATCGAAAATAGAATCGTGAGCTAAGAGATTTTAGCCGCGGCGGACGCGTCGGTAAAGCAGGGGTTTGTGCGGGGGACGAGTCCGGACGCGCTTTCTATCCAAGATAAGTTTGCTTGAGAAAATCCAACGTCTTGTGGAACTGCTCGTGCCTGCCTGCTCCGATGCGCTCGATTTCCAGCCGCTCGAATTCCTCCAGCAGCCGCCGCTGGCTGTCGGCCGACAAGCGCGCGTCAGCCATCGGAAACAGGACATTGTTTTCCTTGAAGATGTGCGCATTCAAAAACGCGCTGTAGTCTCGCGCGCTCGCGATCACCACGGCCGCGGCCGCGCGATCGCCCGAGCAGTGTTTTTGCCACGCGGCGGCCAGTTGCCGGATGAGGGCACGGCCGTGCTCATGCTCGCTCAACATCACGCCGAGCGGCCCGCCGGCCTTGGGGATGCCGGCCGCTTCGAGGGCGGGGAAGAGAAATTGCTCCTCCTTGCCATGGTGGCATTGGTCGGCGAAGACTTGGATGAACTCCAGCACCTGGCCGAAATGCTCCGGATTGACCTTCTCGCCGTTGGCAAGCCGCTGGCATAATTTCTCGAGAATCGAGAGGACCAGCGTTATCGCTTCGTGCTCGTGGCGCAATTGCTCAGTCGCTGTCATGTGATGGATTGCCGGCGGCTCTAACGCATCTTCTTCTGGATCGCCTTTTTTGCCTTTGGCGGACGGCCGCGGCGACGCTTCTCGACTCCCGTCGCTTCGAGTTCGTCCTCGTCGGGGCCAAACGCGCTGTCAATTTGCACGTCGTCGTCGGCGGCGCGGGCCGGTTCGACATGTTCTTCCGATTCATCCGCGCTGCTGAGTTCTTCGGCGCCGGACCATCGGACGGCGAACGGCTTGGCCATTCCACCTTGACCGCTGCGAGCTTCAATGTTGGCTTCGTTCTGACAATCGACGCAATATTGCGCGAACGGGATGACCTGGAGCCGCGCCAACGGGATTTCATCGCCGCATCGCGCGCAGGTTCCATAGACTCCTGCTCCAAGCCTGGCTATTGCCGCGTCGATCGCGCCCAGGCGTTCCCGCGCGCGGTCGAACAGCGCCGCATGCGTATCGACTTCGGACAGCGATCTCGCCACGTCCATCTCGTCGGCTGGCGGCTGCCCGCCATTGCGGGCCTGTGCACGCATCAATTCCTTCACCCGGGCGAGCGTTTCGGCGCGCTCTTTGGCGAGCAGGCTCTTCAGCGCATCGATCCGGCGTCTGCCGGTGTTAACTGCGGCTTCCATCCTGGCCTTCTGCCTCTTGCGGGCGTTCGTCGGTCGAGTTTTAGATCGAGATTTAGGTCGAGTTTTCATAAATAAGGACCGTTCGCGCACATCGCGTATTCTAATATGAGCATTGATCGGGCCTCGCGCCACTGTAGGAAAAAACGAGCGACCTCAATAGTCTTGCTGAGCCGCATTCGAGTCCAGTAGTTCCTTATACGGAAATTGCTCCAGATTGGTTGCCTCATCGGCTGTTGCCACTCCCGGAGGGCGGCATTCTAAACGGATCGGGCGGGGCGTGCGAGAGCCTCGGATACGATTGAACCCGCATCCCGGCGAGGTCTCATTGCATGGTGGCAATTGCACTGATGCCTAATAATTGAGCAGCATCTCAGCTTCTTCGACATCGCAAAATCCCTAAATTCCTTACTGATTTTCATCTTAGCATGCTTTGACGGGCTGGCACAGGCCATGCTCCCCCAGTAGGCAATTCCGATTCGGCTCAGAGGAGGTCCAATCAGTATGTACGCATCTGCCTCAGAACAGGTTCAGCACGGATCTTCGAATCAGAACCGGGTTCTCGACGAGTGCGCCGGGCCCGATCCGTGGCTGAGCGCACGCTTCGAGCCGGATTTTCTGGTGCCGGTTCAGTTTTATGATCTGACCCGGCGCAGATCGATGCTCGACGGCGAGACGCGGCTGGTGGTCGCGGTGCTCGAAGACGCGGTCCGATGCTACGTGAAGACGGGGAACTCGTCGCGGCGATGCGACCGCGAGCAATTCGACGAGGTTCAGCGATGGTTCCATGCGGAAGCCGGAATCCACAGTCCGTTTTCCTTTGAATACGTATGCGACGTGCTGGGAATCGAGCCCACGTCATTGCGCGCACAGCTCGGATCGTTGAGCGCCGCCGATCTGCCGACCAAGCAGATGCGCTCGGTGGGCCGAAGGCAAGTCGTACGAGCCGGGCGCTCGTCACGCAAACGATCGGCCGGCGGCGGTCCCGGCTCGTCTGCCCGAGGGGCAGGAATGAGAGAGCGCGTCGGCAGTTGAAAAGTTGAAAAGTTGAAAGACTGAAAATTGGTCGCTGCCTGATTTTTCGGCGCGCCCGGCGATAGTGCTATTGTGATGCGCGGCTGCGATGATATGCGGCTGCGATGACGATGAGCGAGACGCGGGCCGCGGTGAAAAGTGAAAAGGCATGGCGAAGGAAATCGAGCGGAAATTCCTGACTCATCCGCGCAAATGGAGCGATCTTGGGGCCGGCCTCGCCATTCGCCAGGGATACCTCTGCGTCTCGACGCAATGCTCAGTGCGCGTACGCATGTACGCGGACCGCGGTTATGTGACGATCAAGGGAGCCACGTCGGGAATTACGCGCGACGAATACGAGTACGAGATTCCGTTGGGCGATGCGAACGAGATTCTGGGCAACTTGTGTGCGCATCCGCCAATCGAAAAGACGCGCTACCGAATCGTGTTCAAGGGCCATACCTGGGAGGTCGATGAATTCGCCGGCGCAAATCGTGGGCTGACGGTCGCCGAAGTCGAACTCAAGGATGCCAGGGAGCAGGTTGAACTTCCCGACTGGATCGACCGCGAAGTGAGCGGCGATCCGCGCTATTTCAATTCAAACCTGTCGATCAAACCATTTTCCAGCTGGAAGTGAATCGCCAAGCGAGAACCGTTGTAAAGGAGTGGAACTGAGTGAAAGTAGCTGACTTGATGACCCGCGACGCACGAGCGTGCACGATTCACGACTCGTTGAATGCGGCGGCTCGGATAATGTGGGATCACGATTGCGGATGCGCGCCAGTCGTCGATGGGCACGGCAGGCTCGCGGGAATAGTCACCGATCGCGACATCTGCATGGCCGCATATACGCAAGGCTTGCCGCTCGAGGCGATTCCTGTGGAGCGCGCGATGTCCCCTCGGGTGATTTCATGTGCGCGCGGCGACGATCTCGAGGCTGCGCTTGGCCTGATGCGTACGCATGAGATTCACCGTATCCCCGTGGCCGATTCCCGCGGCCGGTTGGTCGGAATCCTGTCATTGAGCGATCTGGTGAACTATAGCGGCGGAGATAGCGCGGCGCCGTCGGAGGCAGCCGAAATCGCGGCGACCATCTCTGCGATTCGCCGGCGGCGGAAGCCGGCAGCCGCCGCCTCAGCTTCACCGAATGGAGATGCGGCGCCGGCGCGCGAATCGACAAAGGCGCCGAAAAAGGCGCCCGCGCGGAGAAGGAAGCCATCCGCCGATCTCCGCTAGGCGTTCGTCACCCGAGTCATTGCCACGTTACCGGGCGCTGCGCATGAAGCCGGCGCTCTGGTAGACTGCAGCGATGGCTGAAGGGCAGCCGCGAATTACCACCGCAGGCACGCGCGCAGCCGCCGCATACGGACTGATGATCGGCGGCCTGGTGCTGCTGTATTTGTGGATTCGCTCATACGGCGAGATGCTGGATGCGCCCGCCGCGAGCGGGACAGCGATCTTCGGCTCGGCCGCGTCGCGTGCGAATGAAGGCGAGCTGCTGCACGTGCTGCTCGCGCTGGTGGTGGTAATCGCGACCGCGCGCGCGATGGGTTCGATCTTCCGCAACTTTGGTCAGCCACAGGTGGTCGGCGAAATTCTCGCGGGGATCGTGCTCGGTCCTTCGCTGCTTGGGCGCCTCGCGCCGGGCGCGGAAGGATATCTTTTCCCGGCTACGGTGGGGCCGGCTCTCAATATAATCGCGCAGGTCGGCGTCATCCTTTACATGTTCCTAGTCGGGCTCGAGCTCGACCCCGCGCTGCTTCGCAAACGCGGCCATACAACAGTTGCGATCTCCCACGCGAGCATCGTGGCGCCATTCCTGCTCGGCGCGACGATTGCACTTTTTCTTTATCCAAAGCTGTCGACCAGCGACGTGCCGTTCACGTGCTTCTCGCTGTTTCTGGGCGTTTCGATGTCGGTGACGGCGTTTCCGGTGCTGGCGAGAATATTGACCGATCGCGGGATTCACAAAACCCGCATGGGTGCGATCGCGCTGACCTGCGCCGCCGTGGACGACGTGACGGCGTGGTGCATGCTCGCCTTCGTGGTCAGCGTGGCGCGAGCACAGGCGGCGGGCGCGGTGGCGACAATCGCGATGGCGCTCGGGTTTATTGCGCTGATGATCGCCGTGGTGCGGCCCGCGATGGTCCGCCTGTCGCTGGTGTATGGAAATCGCGGGCGGCTGACGCAGGGCGTGATGGCGTCGATCTTCATCGCGCTGTTGATCTCGGCGTCAGCCACCGAATTGATCGGTATCCACGCCGTGTTCGGCGCGTTCGCGCTGGGGGCCGTGATTCCGCACGACAGCGGGATGGCGCGGGAGCTTACCGACCGCCTCGAAGACATCGTGATCGTGCTGTTGCTGCCCGCATTTTTCGCATACACGGGACTGCGCACGCAGATCGGGCTGCTCAGCGGATACGAGCAATGGATGATGTGCGCGCTGATCGTCGTCGTAGCGTCGGCGGGCAAGTTTGGCGGCAGCGTAGTTGCGGCGCGAATCACAGGACTTAACTGGCGCGACTCGTCGGCACTCGGTGTGCTGATGAACACGCGCGGACTGATGGAACTGATCGTGCTGAATATCGGGCTGGAGATGAACGTCATCTCGCCGACACTGTTCGCGATGCTGGTTATCATGGCCCTGGTCACGACCTTTGCGACCACGCCAATTCTGCATCTGATCACGCGCCATCGAATTCCGGAGGTTCAGCGGTTTCCGGAGCTCGCCACGTTCTCGCCCGAGCCGATGGTCGCGCCGCAAGCTCCGATTCGCGCGCCGCATCCCGCCCCGCGGCCGGCGCCGCGGCCAGCGCAGCCGCCCGCGCAGCCGATATTGGCGAGAACGGAGCACCGCGCCATCCTGGTGCCGGTCTCGAACCCTGAAGGCGTGGCCGTTCTGGTCGAACTCGCGCTGGCGGCGACGCCGCATGACGCCCCGCCGCCGCGCGTGCTCGCACTGGTGAAGACTCCGCCGGGCGGTGTGCGATCGGGACTGCGCGAGGCCGACCAGCGCGTGCCGCCCCGCTCTCCCGCGCTGGCGGCGGCGTTGGACCTGGCACTGGAGCGCGGCAGCATCATTACGCCGCAGGCGGTCTGGACCACCAATCCCGCGGCGGACATCCTGGCGTTCGCCAAAGAGCCGCAAATCGGATGGCTGCTGTTGGGATCGCATCGCGCGGTCTTCGGTTCCGACTTCATGGGCGGCGTGGTCCGCGAAATTCTGGACAAGGCCCTCGCGTTGCCGGTTCACGTGGCGGTCGTGATTCACGGAGGCGAGCAGCCGCTGGACCGGGTGTTTGCGGTAGTGGATCGGGGAACGCATGGGCGCGCGGCGCTCGACCTGGCCCTGCGAGTGGCGATCCGCAAGAGGTCCGGCTTGCACGCGGTGCTGGTGCCCGAAGATGGGACCGCGGAGGATACTGAACTGCTCGATCTGATTCGCGACGCCGGCCACGCGCTTGGACGCCCGCTGCATACCGACGTGCTGAGTGCGCCGACGGCGGCTCAGCTCGCGCGTCAGACGCCGGGCGGCCTCGTCGTCATCGCGACCAACCTGGCGGACAAGGTCGGACTCTCGCCAGAGGATCTCACCGACCCCAAACGATGCGTCGTGGTGGTGCAGGGATCAGACAGCGTTCCCGTCCAGTTCGGCGCGCACGCCGCAGAGCATCATCGAAGCGCCAAGCCGTAGGGCTTTAACCCGAAACCTAACATCGAGGGCCGACCTTCCTACCGAATGCAGCCAGCTGAGACACCCTCGCACGGGCGCGCGGCGACCTCCGAGGCGCACGCGGCGCCGAAGTTCCGGCCTCGCGGGCGCGCCGCGCGAGCCGAGGCGGCGGTGATCCTTGCCCTCGCCATCGGGCTCGGCGGCTTCATCCGGTTCATCCATCTCGGCGTGGCGGAAATCACCGGCGACGAGGTGGCTTCGTGGGTGATCGCCAGCGCGCCGACGCTCGCCGGCGTGATTCGCACGAATCACGTGATTAACCCCGCCACGCTCGCGCTGCACGAGCTCATCCTGCACTTGTGGATACTGATGTTCGGGCAGGGCGAGGCGGCGCTGCGCTCGCTGTCGGCGCTGTTCGGAACCAGCGCGATTGCGCTGGTCTTCTTCGTTGCCTACGAGTTGCTGATGCTGCCGGCGGCCGGCGGCGATGGGCGCGAGGCGGATGCGCCCGCAGCCGAGGTAACTGCCGCACTCAGCGCGTTCATCACGGCGATCAGCCTGGTGATGATCAACTATTCGCGCGAGGCGCGGATGTATCCGCTGACGCTCGCGTTGGTGCTCGCCCAGGTCGGGTTTTTCCTGCGCGGCATGCGCAGCGGGGGATGGCCGAACTTCGCCGCGCTCGCAGTCCTCACGCCGCTGGCGGTCGCGGCGAATTTCACCGCTGCCTTCGCATTCGCTGCGGAGGGGGCGTGGTTCGCATGGCGGCTCGTTGCGGAGTGGCGCCGCGGGCGCGGGCTCGATGGGCGCGCGTGGCGCGCCGCGTTCGGCGTCCTCGCGGGCCTCGCGCTGCTCGCGTCATTCGCACCAGTCGTCGCGCTACAGCTCAGCTCTGGAGTCAAGGGCGGAAAGTGGTCGTGGATTGCGCCGCCGCGCCTACTCGACCCGATTGAGACGTTCGAGAGCGCCAGCGGCGTGTGGGTGTTCGTGGTGCTCGCGGCGCTCGCGCTGTGGGCGGTGCTATCACTCTGGCGAAGCCGCCGCGACCAGATCGCGTTCGCGCTCATCTGGATGTAGCTGCCGCTGCTGATGCAGCTCGCGATCTCCTACCTGTTCAGGCCGATGGACGTGACCCGCTACGCGCTTTCGTCGTTCATCGCATTCTACATTTTGGCCGCGCTCGGGATCGTGGCGCTCGGCGGTGCGCGGGCGCGCGGCGCCGCGGCGGCGCTGTTGGCGCTGACGATGCTCGTGCATGTGTATCAGTATGACAGGAAGCCGCGCGATCTGCAGTTTCGCGAGGCGGTCGCGCTGGCAACCGAGGCGGCGCCTGGCCGCGAACGCATCGGCGTGGTGAGCTGGGCCTCAGCGCTCTATTACGCGCCGCCGGCGCGGCGCGCCGACCTGGTCCGCCTTCCCCAAAATGGCGAGCTTCCTCCGGACGCCGCGCAAATCCGGATCGTCATACTGCCCAGCTACATGCGGCCCACCGCGCTGGCGCGTTATCGCGCGTTCTACCCGCGACTCGACGGCATTTTCCGGGGCGTGGAGGTTCGATCGAAATGACTGTCACGCGGTCGAAGAAATCAGTGAGCACGCGGCCGGCGCAAAGTCCGGCCAGGCTGCCGCACGCACCATAGAGCACCATCGAAGCGCCAAGCCGTAGGCGACTGGATTTCGCGACCCAGCTTTAGCAGGCGGCGAGCATCGCGTTGAGCTGGCGGTCGGAGTTGAAGAGATCGCAGGCGAGCGCGCGCGCCCAGCGGCTGTGAAGACTGTAGTCTCGATCGATCTCGGCGACGGCGGCCTGGGCTTCGTCGCTATCGCGGAACTTCAGAACGCCGCGCCCGGTCGGCACCGCATCGCCGAACCCGGTATCTTCGGCGACTACCGGGCGGCCCAGCGCCATGTAGCAGACGCTGCGATCGCTAAACCATCCGGTGTTCAATTCGCGGAAGATCGGCTTGGGACACAAAATCTCGGCGCGCGAGGCGCGCAGATAGGCGCGATAAGCCTCCGGCGTGTTGGCGACCTTATGTGGATCGACGACGCGCCACCCGCCGTTGCGAAGAGCCTCGCGATCGTGCGCCGGGTCTTTATCGCCGATGAATGCAGCGAGCTCGAACGCGCGTCCGGTGTGCGCCGGAAGATCTACATAGCGCAGGTAGGCCTCGCGTTTGGACACGCTTAGCACGCGCCCATGGTATGAAAGTTCTTCCCACGTCCATTGCGTGATCGAAGAGAATGGCGCCTCGGGCCCCGGGTCGGGCGCCACTTCCCACATCGGAAGGTACACGAACGGCAAAAACGGATGCCACCTCAGACCCAGCGTCGGCGCCCCGCAATCGGGATGGGACAGGTTGGCGCCGACGCTCAAATGAACATGATGATCTTTAACTCCCATCTCAAACTGCGTCGCCGTAATCTGCAGATGCCCGGGGTCGACATCGATCAGCACACGATGCACGAACTTCGCGAGCAGCGGCTGCCGGATTGAGCAGGCCATGTTCCATAACAAGTCCGCACCCTGCGCTATATCGAGGATGGTTTGAAGCGGCCGGCCATAAACCTGCGCACGATTGATGTCCTGCACGTCAAGATCCTCGAACACCAGAACCGCGGATTGCGGCGCGAGACCGTAAGGTGCGATGCGGGCGAAGAAGTCATTGGCGATCTCCCCATCCCGCGCGGGATCGCCGCATGACTTCATCAACTCGATCCAGAAAACATTATGACCGAGGGCGCGCAACCCAAGCGGATATTGCAGCATCCAGGAACAGACGCCACCGCCGAGCGGATAACTCACCACTGAACGATTAGCCAGAACGATTAACATTAAGCGCCAATATCGCCACGACTGAACTACTTCTTGACTGCCTCGACGTCGATTGAAATCGCAACCTCGTCGCCGACCAGCACGCCGCCCGTCTCGAGCGCCTTGTTCCAGGTGAGGCCGAAATCACTGCGGTTGATTTTGGTCGTCGCCGATGCGCCCGCGCGGGTGTTGCCCATCACTTGAATCGGCGGCCCGGACCCTTCGACGTCGAGCACAACCGGCTTGGTCACGCCATGCACCGTCAGGTCGCCTGTCATTTTCCACTTGTTCGGACCGTCGGCTTCGACCTTGGTGGATTTGAACGTGATCGTCGGGTACTTGGCGACGTCGAGAAAATCGGGACTCTTCAGATGCGCGTCGCGCCGTTCGACCCGCGTGTCGACCGACGACGCGTCGATGGTCACGTCAATCTTTGCCGAGGCCGGGTCGTTGCCGTTGGCCGTGATCGTTCCCGTGGTTTTTTGGAATTGCCCCTTCACGTTCGAGATCATCATGTGCCGCACGGTGAACTCGACGCTGGTGTGCGACGAATCGATTTGCCAGGTATCAGCGTGAACGAGGACGGGAAGCGCGACGACTATTGCCATCGCAATTGCTGTTTTCGAGATCCAGGACTTCATATAGGGGCTCCTTGAGTTGAACGGTTAGCAGGCAGCTATCCGACGCGTATCGATACAGATGCGGTATTGAACACGCGAAGCGGGTGTCCGGCAAGGAGGAGATTACGACGGCGCCGCATCCTTTCCAATTGATTTGAGGCGGGTGAGCAGCACAAACCCGGAAATCATCGTGACCACGCCGCATATGACGACTGCCTGCAGCGGGCCCAGGCGCGTGCCCATGTAGCCGACCTCGAGCGCGCCGAGCGGCGCCATCCCGACGCTCGCCAACTGAAAGGTGCTCATCACGCGGCCCCGCAAATCGTCGCTTACGAACAGCTGCACGAGGGTGTTGTTGCTCGCTCTGAAGTTGGTCAGTCCGGCGCCGATTACAAACTGCGCGGCCATCGAGAGCGCAATCGAGCGCGACAGCCCGAAGACCACGATTCCAACCGCGGAGAGAAAAAGCCCCGCGATGAGATTGTTCCTGATTCCCCGCGTCGTGACGCGCGAGGCCAGCGTGGCCGCGCCGACCACCGAGCCCAGTCCCTGCACCGCGACCAGGAATCCGTAGGTGCGAGCGTCGCCGTGGAGCACGTTGCGGGCGAACAATGGAACCAGCACCAGATACGTGTAGCCGAAGCCGTTGGTCACCGCCGCCAACGCCATCTGGTGGAAGATCGGGCGGTTGCTCCAAACGTAGGCGAGACCTTCGCGCAGTTGATGGAACATGCGCGTGCCGGCGCCTGCGATCGCGCGGGCGGGAATCTCCATCAGGAACAGGCTCCAGATGACGGCGAGGAAGCTCACGCCGTTTAAGAAAAAACAGGTCCCGATGCCCAGCCATGCGATGAGCAATCCGGCGGCGGCGGGGCCGAGCATGCGCGCACTGTTGAACATCATCGAATTGAGCGCGATCGCGTTGGCCAGATCGTCGTAACCCACCATCTCGACCACGAACGACTGCCGGCCGGGCATGTCGAACGAGCTGACGGTGCCGTTGAATGCGGCCAGCAGGATCACGTACTCGACGCGAACGGCGCCGGTCCACGTCAGCGCCGCGAGCGTGAAGGCGCTCAGCATGAGCAGGATTTGGGTCGTGATTATCAGGCGGCGGCGATCGAGGCGATCGACAATTACACCGGCGAACAAACCCACCAGCAGGATTGGAGTGAACTGAGCGAACGATACGACGCCGAGCATCATCGACGAGTTCGTCAGCTTCAGCACCAGCCACGCCTGGGCGGCGCTTTGCATCCAGGTGCCGGCCAGAGAGGTGAGCTGGCCACAGAAATAGAGACGATAGTTGCGATGGCGCAGCGCGCGAAACGCCCCGCGGCTCCCGATGGCGCCTTCGCCCGGCGCTTGGAGCGCGACGGGCTGGCCAGCCTCCGCCGCAGGCGCGATGTCAGGGTCAAGCACGGCGCGCCGATTTGATTGTAAAGGGCGCGACGCGCTCGCGCATGAGCGTCGTCAGACCGTCGCGGTCTTTGCGAGGCACTAATCCGGCCATGGCTGTCCTTCGATCGAGATCGCAGACTAGCCACCACGATCCTGGTTCGCAAACGTGCGGGTCCGAAAGTGCAGGGGTGACCCCTGGCCGTTGGCACGGCTGGCCAGTATTAAGAAACCGCGCGCCGTTGGCACGGGCGGCCACTGCCGCGGGCGCGCGGTGTTTCCTCTTCTTAATACTGGCCTACCGTGCGGGCGCGGCCTCGAAATCGACCCGCGAGCCGATTAGGAATCCTTGAATCGCGCGGGCAAAGGTATTAGGACCAGACTTAGATATGGATAATCTTGAAACTTTTCGCAAAGAGACGCGCGCCTGGCTGGAGGCGAATTGTCCTGCCGAGATGCGACGCCCGGTGCAGGGCGAGGAAGACGCTTGCTGGGGCGGCAGGCATCCGGTTTTCCAATCCGACGCGCAGCGCTTGTGGCTCGAGCGCATGGCGGAAAAGGGTTGGACGGTACCGGAGTGGGCGCGCGAGTACGGCGGCGGCGGCCTCACGCGCGACGAGGCCAAAATTCTGCGCCAGGAAATGCGCGCGCTCGGCTGCCGCCCGCCGCTGACCAGCTTCGGCATCTCGATGCTCGGGCCGGCGCTGCTCAAATATGGTTCCGAAGAACAGAAGCGCGAGCATCTGCCCAAGATTACGCGAGGCGAGATTCGATGGTGCCAGGGCTATTCCGAGCCCGGTGCGGGTTCCGACCTGGCGTCGCTGCAAGCCCGCGCGGAGGACAAGGGCGATCAGTTCCTCGTCAACGGCTCGAAGATCTGGACCACGTACGCGAACAAGGCGGATTGGATTTTCTGCCTGGTGCGCACGGACCCGAGCGCGCCCAAGCACGAAGGCATCAGCTTTGTGCTGTTCGACATGGAAAGCGCCGGGGTATCGACCAAGCCGATCACCCTGATCTCCGGCGCGTCGCCGTTTTGCGAGACGTTTTTCGACGACGTGCTCGTGCCAAAGGCGAACCTCGTCGGCAAACTCAACAAGGGATGGGATGTCGCGAAGTACCTGCTGACTCATGAGCGCGACATGATCGGCGGCATGGGCAGCACCGGGGATAGCCGCTCGCTCGGACAGATTGCGAGCGAAACGGTTGGAACCGACAACGGTATGCTCGCGGACACCGCGCTGCGCGGACAGATCGCGGCGTACGAGATCGACGCGCTCGCCTTCCGCCTCACGATGGAGCGGGTGGGCGACATGGCCAAGGTGGGCCAGGCACATCCCGCGGTATCGTCGTTGCTGAAATACTACGGCACCGAACTCAACAAGCGGCGGATGGAATTGCTGATGTCGGCGGGCGGCTCGGACGCGCTTGAATGGGAAGGCGAGCGGTCGCGTGAAGGCCGCACCGCGCGCGCGTGGCTGCGTTCCAAGGGCAATTCGATCGAGGGCGGGACCAGCGAGATTCAGCTCAACATCATCGCCAAACGAATACTGAGCTTGCCCGGTGCTTAGAGAGGCGGCGAATCAGCGGATTCGGCCGCTACAGCATCGATCGCGACTGGGTCTAATCACATGGCGCTAGTTCTCAACGACGAACAAACGATGCTGCGCGACAATGCGCGCGGCTTCCTCGGCAAAAATGCGCCCATCGCCCATCTGCGCGCGCTACGCGACAAACGCGACGCCGACGGATTCTCGCGCGCGCTTTGGAAGGACTTCGTCGAGATGGGGTGGGCCGGAATTCTCGTTCCTCAAGAGTACGGCGGCCTGGGGCTTGGACACGTCGAGGCCGGTGTGGTGATGGAGGAATTGGGTCGCACGCTTACGCCCTCCCCGTTTCTTTCGACCGCGGTTCTGGCCGCAACCGCGATCGCTCGAGCCGGCACGGACAAGCAGAAAAAAAATTACCTGTCGCAAATCGTTGCCGGCGATTTGATCGCCACGCCGGCCGTCGATGAAACCGCAAAGCATCATCCGGAAAAAACGGCGATGACCGCCGCTCGCGCGGGCAACAGCTTCAAGCTGGACGGCGCCAAGACTTTTGTGATCGACGGTCACGTCGCGAATCTTCTGATCGTGATCGCTCGCAGCGCGGGCAAACCGGGCGATACCAATGGACTCACCCTGTTCCTGGTTGACGCGAGCGCCACGGGAATTCGCGCCGAGCGCACCCCGACTGTAGATACGCACAATGCTGCGCGGCTCACGTTCGAGGACGTAAATGTCAGCGCCGACGATGTGCTGGGCAAGGTCGACGCGGGTTGGAACGTCCTCGAGGGGGTGCTGAACGTCGGCCGCGCTGCCGTGGCGGCGGAGATGGTCGGCGCCGGCGAGGAAGCGTTCAGCCGGACGGTCGCCTATCTGCGGGAACGCAAACAATTTGGCCGGCCGATCGGCGAATTTCAAGCGTTGCAACATCGTGCCGCTCACCTCTACTGCGAACTTGAAGTCACCCGCTCGGCGGTGCTGAAGGCTCTGCAGACGCTCGACGATTCCTTCGACCGCGCCGGTGCGATCGTGTCGGTGGCAAAGGCCCGGGCCGGGCTTAGCGCCACGCTCGCCGTGAATGAAGCCGTCCAGATGCATGGCGGTATCGGAATGACTGACGAATTCGACATCGGCTTGTTCATGAAGCGGGTCCGCGTGGGCCAGGAACTGTTCGGCGATGCGAACTTCCACGCCGATCGGCTGGCTCGACTCAACCGCTACTGACGCGAAATCCTACACTCGTTTTTGCAGGGGGGTGGTCCGATGAGCGATTCGCATCGAGATCGAGACTCTGTAACGGTTGCGATCGTCGGCGCGGGCGAGATGGGCGCCGCGGTGGGCGGCAGGCTTCGCGAAGCCGGTGCGCGCGTATCGACGTCTCTCGCCGGCCGCAGCGCGGGTAGCGCCGCGCGAGTTCGCAGCGTTGGCATCGAAGTAGTCAACGACGACGATTTGCTGGTGCGCGACGCGAGCTTCGTCCTTTCGATCGTTCCTCCGGGCGTGGCAGTCGAGGTCGCCGAACGCCTTCGCGGTCCGCTTGGCCGCGCGCAGGTAAAGCCGGTCTATGTCGAATGCAACGCGATTTCTCCCGCGACTTGCCGACGCATCCGCCACCTGCTCGGCGCCACAAGCTTCATCGACGCCGGCATTATTGGAGGACCGCCGCCCGCCGGCACTCAAGATCCCACCAGGGGTCCGCGCTTTTACGCGTCGGGCCCGGATGCTCACCTGCTGACACGCCTGGCCGGCTTCGGTCTTGATATTGCGACCCTCGACGGTCCCGTTGGCGCCGCCTCCGGCTTGAAGCTCTGTTACGCCGGACTGACCAAGGGCTTCACCGCGCTCTGCGCGACGATGCAAGGCGCCGCGGCACGCGAAGGCCTTGCTGACGCACTGCGGGCCGAACTCGCGCGCAGTCAGCCAAACTTCCTCGCATGGCTGGATCGCGCCGTTCCTGCGATGCGCCCGAAGGCGTACCGCTGGGTCGCGGAGATGCAACAGATCGCGGAGTTCGTCGGCGGTCCCGATGACGGCGCGATGATCTACGACGGCGCCGCCCGGCTCTATCAACGAATCGCGACGAGCATTGATCAATGACAACGCGCTGGGCGCTCCGCAGACCGTGCATCTGACGGGGACGGGCGAATAGCTAATCGACGGCAGCCCGGACGCCTGACAGTTTGCGCGCGTCGTACTCGCGGTGATGAAGCTCCGGCGCGCGGCGACTTTCCGTTACTTACCCTATTTCGGTGTTCGCGTAGGTCGTCTCTGTTCCCAGTCGCTCGAGTTTTTCTGATCTTCGCGACGTTCCTCGATTCTGAGGCACGACAGTTGCTCCTTTTCTACCTGCGAGGGCATCGAGCCGCGAACTGAGGAGTATTGGATTCAGAATGGGACGCCCCGAGACCGATATCGCCGAGGATGAGATCAGCCGGCGCCAGGCCGCCGAGCGCGAACTCGAAGCTCTCCGCGCCGAACTGGCCGAGCAGGTCGCCGCTCGCCATGAAGTGCAGGTTCGCCTCGAACAGGAAGTTGCGCACCGCGACCGCATCATAGCCGAGGGCGAGCTGACTGCGGCCAAGTTGAGCGAGAGCGAGATGGCATGGCGCAAAGTGTTCGAGCAAAACCTCGATTCCATGATGATTCTCAATCTCGAAACCGGCAGATACATCGATGTCAACGAAGAGTACACCCGAAATAGCGGCTACAGCCGCGAAGAGGTTATTGACAAACGCTCACGCGAATTCCGGTCATTCGCGAACGCTGAGGAGCACCTGCGCCTGGTCGCCGAGCTCAAACGAGTCGGCCTGGTCAGGAACATGGAGGCGACCTTCTGCCGCAAGGACGGCAGCACTTACACCGTCCTGATCTCCGCGCTCAATCTCAAGTTCCGCGGACATTTGTGCTGCATTACGATCACTCGCGATATCGACGCGCTTAAGGAGACGCAGCGTCAGCTAATCGCCGCGCGTGAAGCCGCGCTCGAGGCCTCGCGGGCCAAGTCTGAGTTCCTTTCGAGCATGTCGCACGAGATCCGCACGCCGATGAACGCGGTGCTGGGTATGGCCGACATGCTGTCGGAAAGCGACTTGAGCGCCGAGCAGAGCCACTACCTGGACATCATACGCAGCAACGGCGCCACCCTGCTCCATCTGATCAACGACATCCTCGATCTCGCCAAAGTCGAAAGCGGCCAGCTCAGCTTCGAGGAAGTCGACTTCGACATCCGCGAGCTGATCGACACGGTCGGCGAGACGATGGGCGTGCGGGCGCACGAGAAGCATCTCGAACTCGCCAGCTACGTGGCGGCCGACGTGCCGCATAACCTGGTTGGCGATCCGCTGCGCCTGCGCCAGGTGATGGTTAATTTGCTCAGCAACGCGGTTAAATTCACCGACCACGGCGAGGTCGTGCTCAGCGTCGAGATGGCGCATCCGGATACCGGCACGGGCACCACCTCGATACGCTTCTCGGTGACCGACACGGGGATCGGAATCCCGCACGACATAATCGATTCGATCTTTGGCGCATTTACCCAGGCCGATTCTTCGACGACGCGAAAGTATGGAGGAACCGGGCTAGGGCTCACGATCGTCAAACGCCTGGTCGAGATGTTCCATGGCGAGATCGCCGTCGAGAGCGAACCAGGCAAGGGCAGCACCTTCAGCTTCACCGCCGAGTTCAAGACCCGGCCTGCCCCTGTGACGGTCGCGCTTGACGCGGCGAGCGTGGACTTGGCCGGCATGCGCATCCTGGTCGTCGATGATACTGCCGTCAACCGAATGATCCTGCGCGAGACGCTCACCCCGCGGGGCGTACTGGTTACCTGTGTCGAGAGCGGCCAGGCTGCGCTGGACGAAATCGATCGCGCCGCGGCCGGCGGCAACCCCTATCGCGCGGTACTGCTGGATTGCCGGATGCCCGGAATGGACGGGATAGAAGTGGCCCGCCGGATTCGCCGTCGCGGGCTCGGGCCGCGCGACCGTCCGATCATACTGATGCTCACCTCCGACGACCTGCGCGCAACCATGGAGCGCGCTCGCGAAGTGGGTGTCGAGATCTTCATGATCAAGCCGATAAGGCGCGCCGATCTGTTTCAGGCGCTGAGCCGCGCACTTGGCGCCAGTGGTGCGTCATCGCAACTCACCCCGCCAGCCGAGCGCGACGGTGTTGATTCGACCCTCGGCAGCGATGTATTCGACGAAATGCGCCCGCTCCGGATTCTGCTGGCCGACGATTCGCGCGACAACCGGTTGCTCGTGCAGGCATACTTCAAGAAGACGCCACACATTATCGACGAAGCCGAAGACGGCGGCGCCGCGATCGAGAAGTTCAGGACCGGCATCTACGACCTGGTGCTGATGGACATCGAGATGCCGATCGTGGACGGCTACTCGGCGACCCGGGCGATACGCGCGATGGAGAATGGAACCGGACGCCGGCGCGTCCCGATCCTTGCGCTAACGGCTTCCGTCCTCACCGAGGCGTTGAAGAAAGCAATCGACGCGGGATGCGATGGGTACGTCGTCAAGCCGGTCAAGAAAGCCACCCTTGTGGCCGCCGTTTACAACGCGATCCGCGCTGCCGAAACGAACGCGGCGGCCTGCGCGCCTGAACCGCCGCGCGCGCATTCACCGTAAAATCCAGATGACGTGAGCTAATGGTCAGACGTGAAGGCCGCCGTTAACTAACCAGACGACCAAAACGATCATGAGCACCAGCATCAACAAGCCGCCCGGATCTCTGGCGCCGTGATGATAGGTTCTGTAGCCGCCACCCCCGCCGAATAAAATCAGCAAGATGATGAGAATCAACAGCATCGTGATTTAACCTCGCTGACGGTCGGCTAATGCCAGGTCAGCTGATTTTTTACCCCGGTGACGCCTTGTGCGGCGGCCGCAATATCGCCGGCATGCTTTGCGTCCTGGGACGACTTAACCACGCCGCTCAACAAAATCTTGCCATGATCGCAGTCGACCGCAACTGGGTAGTTGTTGGCAACACCGTCACGGGCAAGGGCGCTCTTGACCTCAGTGATCAGCATCGCGTCGTTCGCACGTTCAGCCGGGGAGTTGTAATGATGCTCCGCCGTGACGTTTACACTGTCGTTCTCGCGGGACGCAGAGTTCGAGGAGTCGGTAGAAGCAGGGTCGGCGCGAGCATTGACGGCAAACAGTCCGCCGCCAATCAATGACGCGATAGCGAATGTCGCCACGGCTGTTGTTTTTCGATTGCGATTGTTTCGCATCGCAGTATTCTCCCGGAGCTGCGATTAGTTACTGGGGGTCACGGTGGTGGATTCGCTGTGATGGGAACTCGAGCTATCTACGGTGCCTGCATTGTTCGAATCACTTGAATTGCTTGACCGCTCGCTCGACGTGCTGCTGGTCGTAGTAGGAGGAACCACCCGTACTGGCGCGGGCTGCACGACGACCTGAGCCGGCGCGGCGGCGGGGATATAAGTGGTACTGTCAACTTCCTTGGTGCTGCTGCCGCAGCCGGCAACACAAGTGAAGGCCGCAATAGTCACGACGCTGATGGCAAATCGTTGCACTGAATTCATTTTAGTTTCTCCCTTGGACTTTGGCTGTGAGTTGGCGATCGGACTTTTCCGGTCCGCCAATTATTACTCTGAACACAAGGCTAGTTGCCGAAGCGCTGTCAATTCGAGCCGGTGGTCTGCGTGACCGTGGTCTTCTGCGTCGTGGTGCTCTGATCGGGGACGTTGGTCTGGGTTGTAGTGGTGGTCCGCGAGACCTCGGTCGGAGGCGGGCCGGTATCTACCGGCACGAACACGGCGCACGCGCCCACGCACATGCTACCAAGTAGAATCATAGTTGAGATATACACTGCTGTAATTAGTTTTCTATTCATCACGGCCTCACAGTAGCACGACTAGTAATATAAAGTATATTTTGATCGTTGATTAAGGTTACTCATATAACCAAAGGGTCGTATATTCCCGTCGGTTAGCGCCAATCGCCTCGCACAGTCGGCGATTAGAGCGAAGTCCGCAACAGGTGAAAACGAAGAGAGTTCAGGTGAAACTCAGCGCACGTGGAAGCGCTGGCGGATGACGCACTCCGATGCGCCGCTCTCTGTCAACCTGTCTGCGGAACCAATTGGCGCGTAGAGTGATTGTTCCCGTTCAACTCTAGCAGCGCGAAGTGTCAAGGAACTTTCCGATCCTCGGCCGTGAAGAGCGGGATGCCGACCCAATGAAGCTGCTCGCTTCGCGGCTCAGCCAAGCGGCCCACTGCTCAACGCCCTGGCCGGTCTTCGCCGAGATCTCGAAGATCTCGATGTGCGGGTTGAGCCTCAGCACCCGTTCCCGCATCGCCTCCAGGTTGAAATCCGAAAACGGCAGGTAATCGATCTTGTTGACCAGCAGCACATCGCTCACGGTGAACATCAACGGGTACTTGAGCGGCTTGTCGTCTCCTTCGGGTACGCTCAGGATCATCGCGTTCTTGACGGCGCCGGTGTCGAACTCTGCCGGGCAAACCAGGTTCCCGACGTTCTCGATGAAAACGACGTCGAGAGCGTCGAGGTCCAGCGCGTCGAGACCCTTGGCCACCATCGCGGCGTCCAGGTGACAGAAACCCCCGGTACGGAGCTGCACAGCGCTGATGCCTCGCGCGGCGATCAGCTCCGCATCGACCATCGAGTCGATATCGGCTTCCAGCACGCCGAATCGGAAGCGGTCGCGGAGCGCGTCAATGGTCTTGAGAATAGTCCGGGTCTTGCCGGCGCCGGGCGAAGACATCACGTTCAGCAGGAAGGTTTTCTTTTCCTCGAGTTGGCATCGCAGGCCTTGCGCGAGCCGTTGGTTGTCGGCGTGAATCTCTTCCTTGATTTCGATCAGCCTGACGGCGTCGCTCATAGGACCTCCATGTTTTCGATCACGTACTCACGGCCGGCGACCAATTCCAAACCCGTCTCGCCGCAATCCGGACAGTGCGCGCGCCCCAACTCTTCCCGCTTGACTTCGAAGGAGCAGGAGCACGACTGGCAGTTCAGGACTGCACCTGTCCGCGTGATCGCCAGTTGCGCGTTCTCGGCCACAGTGCCCCGGCTGAGGTAGTCAAAGTAGTGCTGAATCCACTCATCCTCGAGGTCGGACAGCGCGCCGATTCTCAGGTGAATGCGGACGACTTTGCTCACGTCCTGCCCGGCGGCATGCTTGAGAACGACATCCAGGATGCGCTCGGTGATCTGCAACTCGTGCATACGTGCTTTCGGATACGCGGCGACCGCGCCGAACCCCGATTGCGGCTCGTTACGCGGGAACGAACTCCTGGGGCCTGACCACTTGCATGGTGATGGCCTCCAGCACGCAAGCCGGTCGGCACACGCCGCAGCCCATGCACTTCTGCTCGTCGATCGTGGCAAGGCTGCCATCGACCATCATCGTGAGCGCATCGAAGATGCATCGGTCGATGCACTTCTCGCATCCGTTACACTCGTCGGTATCGATCACAGCGCGGAAGCGGCTGGGCGACGCAAATTTCCCCACACCGGTTCTCATCGCTGTCCAGTTGATGCAGCAGTCACTGCAGCAGTTACAGATCACGTGACCGACGCCTTGCTTGTTCTCGGCGACGTGCACCAAGCCTTGTTCCTCGCACATCTCCAACATGCGCAGGGCTTCCTCGCTGCTCAGCTTGCGGCCGGTACCGCGCTCGATCGAGTAATCCGCTGCGCGATCGAGCTGGAGGCACACCTCCACCGGCTGTCCGCAGGAGCCGTCGATAGCCCGGCAGGAGCATTTGGTAACCGCGATGTTCCGAGCCTGGTGGATCAAATTGCGGACATCGTCAGAGGCGAGGACTTGTGAATTGGGCTCGATACTCACGTTGATTGGAACGACCCGGAGCACGGGCGCTTGAAACACCCTGACTTCCTCGCCCCACTCCGTGCGCGTGTATTCCTTCCACAGGTCGAGCATGCCGGGAGGTGGATCGTTCATGACCGCGGTGGAGTCGTGCAACTGCAGGACCTGCCGCACGCGGTAGTAACGGATGCCGTCCGGTTTTCTGGATTTGAAGAGGATGCCTTTTCGGAACAACGGATCGACCATCGCTTCGATTTTGGCTGCATCGATGCCCGTTTTCGCGGAAAGCTCCTCAACCGTAGCCGGCGGCGCGGCGGCGAGAACCAGCCTGGCTTCGGCCTCGTCAAGCAGCTTTTCGAGGATGCGCGGAACCATTTTGGATTTCCGCCCGGCGATCTCCAAGTTCTCCGCGAGTTGCGCGTATATTGTTTTGTCCTGCATCGGTTCTCCTTACTAATCCGGCCTTTGCATGGCTGTGGCTACCAACAACTCCAAAAGCGGCGAAAAGTCCAGAGTTTTGAGAATCACCGCCGTAGTGTCGCCGGCATGCATAAGCTCGAGCGATCCATCATCTCTATTCTATGCTTGCCCGCCGATTCCGTAGTATGCCACACGGGATCGAAAAGGCGATCGCCATCGCGCAGGTCGGCGGCTTGCAGCACCGCTACGAACGCCTCGCCGCCTGATTCGTCCCGGATTCCTGCTCACCAATCGGTGCGCGGCGGCCCGCACGCCGTGCATCCGCGCCGCAGATTTAGTCAGGAGGTCCGAAGGAAGACAACGGACCACCCCAACTCCAGAAGGACATCCCTGCAAGATGCCCTATCTGGAGTTGGTGAATGGAGTTACAGAGTATCCGGCGTGTGGCCGGACTGGCGCGAGTTCTTTGCGACCATGCTCTGTCGAACTTTCAGTTCCGCGAGCGCCACGCGTGTGCCGATTGTGGCAACTGCGTCGTTGGGGGGAGGGTTGGGCATCCAAGTCAAGCTCGCAAGCGACATAAACAACCAGACGAGCGTTATCGCTGCGAACGCGGCTCCCGGTAACTCGTCCAGAAACCGATTTTGCGCGAACCGGACGCCATTGCCGCCCGCAGGCTCCGCATTTTCGCTCGGAGCGGTGAGGATTTGTTGAACGAGCTCTTCCATTTTCTTCGAGACCTCCTCTGGTTAAGACTTCATCTCCAAAGGCGTGCACTGGACGATGAACAAATCGGTCAGGGAGGAGTGAACGAATCGGTCGGGAATCTTCTCTACGAGCGGTGCTCAGAGTCCGCGAGGTTTAGCAGCTCGTGGATTGCTGCCAAATACTAGAGGTCCCAAAGAACTGGCTGGCGTGGATCAGGCTGGTAAGCGCAAAAGGTGCCGGTTTTTATCGTGCGGGTGAAAAAGGCAGCGAGCGATTTGTCCTCTTCGGAAATCAACCGCACCGCAGTTTTTATTGCTCGCGTGACGTTGAGGCGAGCACGTTCGGAATCCGACGCGGCTCGTCGATTGCGGCCCCCGAGACCCACAGCGCGAGTGAGTTCACGGGCTAGAGCCTCGATTTCCTCCTCGATTCGCTCGCCGCGTTCAACTTGGCCGCTTGCTTTCACATGCTCGAGTTCCTCTCGTAACTCTCGTAGACGATGCTTGTAAGCCGGGATTTCCATTTTGACTTCAGGTTCCAACTCGTTGTGTAGCCCGAACGGCCCTTTCTAGCAAGGTTTTAGCCGGGGTTGGTCCACAATGCTACCAGCGGCGCCGGGAGGGGCCGGTTTCGCGTC
>NZ_JBEKBF010000004.1:0-219978 GCF_050015535.1 Binatus soli (SeqCode)
TTCCGCTTCCTCCGAATGCGTATCTGCTTTCGATCTCATCTCCGCTCCTTTTGGGGTTAAGATGAGCCAAAAACCCTCTCTTCCTCAATCGCTGCAAACTGTCCAACTTGTGCTGACGGGGAACAGCCAGGACGAACCTCGATGCGTTAGCGATCGCCTGCGCTACAGGGCGAAGCTGGCTATAGACATCCTTATCCTAGGTGTCAAAACGGAAATTCCGGCTTGGTTCGAGCGGACGACGCGCGAGTGAAGAACAAAGTTGTTGCGGACAGTGTCTACCGCTTCAAGGGTCTAGAACGTCCTGTGGTGATCGTTACGGACCTTTCGTTGCGTGGCCAGGAAGATGAAGTGACGCGGCGGGCTAAGATGAACGTGGCAATCACACGAGCTCAGTCGTTTCTGCGTATCATTGACACCTGGGAAGCGATTCGGAGGGAACCAGAGCTCAACGGCCTTTGCTCTTGAGAGAACCTGTCGATTCTTCGGCGCGAAACAATCGCGATAGGCGATTAGCCCGGATTTCCGTTTTCTAACTAATATGAAAACATTTCATTGACAAACAGTTGCGATTTCTCTACCAGTCGTGGACAGAACATCTCACGCACAGCCGGGACAAGCGGTTGAGACTCGCCGCGCCAATTGCGGCGCGACCCCATTCGGGACTCTAACCGGGAAGGAGCTTCGATGAGTACCCATTCAGCGCCTTGCGGGAGTCTCTTCGGCGGCCGCGGAATTGGACTGGCCGGCGGCATTCTGGTCGCAGCACTGCTGGGGCCGATCGCATTCGCGCCGGCTTCGGTCGGCGCCGCCGCCATCACGCCCGTGATGACATGCGCAGATCTGGCCAGCCTGTCGCTGGCCAAGACCCAGATCATAAGCGCGTCCGAGTTCATTAGCGCCAGCGGCAACTACTGCACTGTCATCGGGGTGATCGACAAGCGCGTCAGCACCCAGGATCCCGACCATTTCACCTACGGTATCGGATTCGAGCTCAACCTGCCCGATAGCTGGGTTGGCCGCTTCGAGATGGAGGGCGGCAGCGGCACCGACGGATCCGTCACAAGCCCGCAAGGAAGCGCCGGCACCGAACTGAGCCAGGGCTGGGCGGTCGCCGCGGATGACGGCGGCCACGAGGACGCACCCATAAACCCCGCGTTCGACTGGGCCGACGACGACGACAGCAATAAGGGAGGCACGGCTCATTTCGGCATCGATGAGCAGGCACGGGTGGACTACGGATACAAAGGCATCGAGCGGACCACGGCCATCTCCAAGCAAATTATCGCGCGATACTATGGCCAGGGTCCCCGATACTCATATCTGTGGGGCTGTTCGAATGGCGGACGCGATACGATAGTCGCGGCGTATCGAGACCCGGAGATGTTCGACGGCCTGGTGGCGGGAAATCCCGGCTTCGACCTGCCCCGCGCAGGGATCGCCGAGGCTTGGAACGAGCAACAGCTTGCGCCGCTCGCGACCGGCATGGACAGCAATGGCCAGCCTTTACTGCCGCCAACATTCCCGACGCAAGATCTGGAGGTTGCCTCGGCCGCGATTCTCAGCGCATGCGACGGGCTCGACGGGCTCGTCGACGGCATCATAGACGACTACACGGCATGCACTAATAAACTGGTCTACCCGGCGCTGGCGGCGTACACATGCAGCCCCGGCGGCGCCCATGGCAATACGCCGCACGGCGGCCAGTGCCTTACGGCGGCGCAGGTGGCCGCGCTGAAGCGGATCTACGCGGGTCCCACGAACTCGCATGGCAAGCCGCTCTACTCGAGATGGTTTTGGGACGCCGGCATTTGGGATCCGCTCTCGGAAATTGTCTTGGGCTGGGGAGCCTGGAACGTCGCTATCCCGCAATTGCCGCCGACCACCAACACGGCCAAAAACCTCACGCAAGGGGCCGGGGGGATTGCCATGGTCTTTACGACGCCACCGGTGGTGACTCCTGTTGCAGGTCCCGACTCCCAGGAGGCCTTCGCCTTCAACTACAATTTCGATACCGACGCGCCGAAGATATTCGCGACCACGTGCGGCTATCTGAAGAGTTCAACGGATTTCATGACCGGGACTCCCTCGGGGCCGTCCCCATTCCTTTTCCCGTTCCGCCATCGCGGCAAGATGATCATGTACGACTCGGTAAATGACGGCATCTTCTCGGGCGTTGACCTGATTAACTATTACAACAAGGTGAACCTGGCGATGGGTGGCCATGCGCAGGACTTCGCCAGATTGTTCATGATCCCGAACATGGCGCACTGTGGCGGCGGGCCGGCGACCGACAGCTTCAGCGCCAACGTCCTGACCGCGATTACGAACTGGGTGGAGGACGACAAGGCGCCGGATAAAATTATCGCCGCGAACACCAATACCTCTTCGCCGTTTCCCCGCGGTGCGCCGTTCGATCCCCGCGTTGCACAGAACTTTCCGACCGGGGGAACTCGCCCGATTTGCCCCTATCCGCAGCAGACCCGCTACAATGGTACCGGCGCCACGAAAGACGCGGCCAACTTCGTTTGCGTATCTCCCCCGTCCGCGGCGCCGCCACCTTGATCACGATGACGGTCATGGCCACGGTCATAGAGGTGGCGATGATTGAGTTGTAACGGCCGCGACAACCCAGCGATACTGAACACGGTGGCGGGCGACTGTGCCGCCCGCCACCGCTTTGCGAAGCGCAGTCCTGTCAATCGGCGCTAAATATGCTCGCATCGAGTGATAACGCCTAACGGAAAGCAGCCGGATATTGCGCGCTGCGGCGAAGGGCCCACGGAAGGCGCACCTAATGCGCTGTCGATTTTGTAAAAGATGAAAAAAGGTGTTTCACCAGCGTGTTCATTGATATCGACGACAACGAGCTGTTCCAGTGAGGCAGGATGAGATTGTCGGAGGACGCGGGCTTACGAAATTGCCTCCTTTGAAATTCCAATTGGCATAAAATTAGAGAGCGATGAAGAAAGCACTTATTGTTGTCTTGATTGTGGTCCTGAGGGGCGGGGCATGGGCGGCGACCTCCTCGCCGGGGAACGCGGCGCCGCTGAGAGTGGTCATTTACGTCGACCCGCCGTTCGTCGCCAGAACCTCGACTGGCTTTGGCGGCTTTGCAATTGAGCTATGGGAAACGATTGCGGCGGCGAAAGGCTGGAAGATCGAATACGTGGAAGCCAAAACGCTGCCGCAACTAATAGACATGGTGAGCGAAGGTCAGGCGCAGGTAGGGGTGACCGATCTTTTTATCACCAGCAGTCGTCTCAAGAAAATAGATTTTTCCCAGCCCTACTTTGAATCCGGCCTTCAGGTGATGGTCAACTCCAACCGGGGAGCCGGCCTTGCTGAACTTTTCAGGGGCCTATATGAATGGGGCCACATGCGAATCTTCGCCATCGCGTTCGGCGCCATGATTGTAGCGACACTTGTACTGGCGATTTTCGACCGCAGACTGGACCCCGAATTTCCCCGTGACTGGCTGAGCGGATTGGCGGAATCATTCTATCACGTCATGTCGACGTCCGCGGCCGGCAGTTCATCTCACAAACGTTTGATACCCGGACCTATCGGCCACTTGCTGGCAGGGATCTTTCTGGCGTCCGGCGTGATCGCGATCGCTTACATCACATCGAGTATGACCAGTGTGATGACGATCGACAAAATCCGCGGTCATATAGTCAGCTTTCAGGATTTAGCGGGAAAAAAGGTGGGTAGCATCGCGGGCAGCACCGGCGAGGCCTACTGCGAATCCGCAGGGCTTGACACGCAGACTTTTGACGCCCTCCAGGGCGCCGTTCAGGCGCTCACGGAGCGCCGGATTGATGCGATCGTGTACGATTCGCCCATCTTGCGATACTACAACAAACAGCATCCCGAGCTGCAGCTCAACGAGGTTGGCTCTGTGTTCGAGCCCCGGCAATACGGATTTGCTCTGCCGTTGAACAGCCCGATTCGCAGGGCGATCGATGAAGAACTGCTCAAACTAAGCGAAGATGGGTACACGAACAGCCTCAATCGGAAGTATTTCGCTGATACCAAATAGACTAGTCAAAGGGCCGTGCGCGCGGCTGGCGCGGGAGCAAGAGAAAACCTGTTGCCCCGCTTGGGGCGTGAAGCGCCGCATCTGCGTACGGCTCGACAAATTAAAGCGCTCGAACTCGTTGAGGGTCGATTTCCAGGGTGCGCGAGTGACTTCCGATGGTGGTTTGATTCTGGCGCGCGAGCTTGACGAACGTCTGGGCTTGAGCGCGCTCATGCAGCGGCACTTGACCGATTCGCGCCGGGGCAAGAACACCCAGTTGCCGCTGGCCGATCTGCTGCGGCAGTCGATATAGAGCCGATTGGCGGGGTATGAGGATGTCAACGACGCCGAGCGCCTCTCCCAAGATCCGGCCTTCCGGCTCATCGGGTCACAGAAGATATGGGAGCGCGCGGCGGCGTTGACTTCGTGCTTGCACTCGTTTGAGACGGTGTCTCCACGCGCGTAAAGTAACTATTTGTTTCCACTTCCGATGACAAAGGAGTTCGTGCAGTTGAATAACATTACCATTGTACGGCCGCTGTTCCTGGTCCTTGCCCTGACGCTGCTCGCAGGATTCGGCGGCTCATTCGGTGCCAATGCAACAGCGGCGTCAACTCCCGCTCCGCTGAGCGCCGACAACCTCAACCTGATCTTCGTGGTAAGCGAGGATTTGGCTTACCAAGCTCCCGGGGACCTCAATCCAGCCACGGCAAACCTCACCAATCGGGGTCTACAGCGGTCGCTCCGGATGGCCACGTTCCTGCGACGGCGCGTACTGGGGAGCAAGAATGTAACCGGCATCTATGTGCTCGAACCGATGACCCATTTGCAAACCCCCAGCAATTACCCCGATATGGCGGCGCCTGAGACCATTCAGCAGTTCGCCCTTCTCAACCAGATCACTCTGTCCAGCGTGCTCCCTCCCGAATATTTCCCATATACCGGCAACAGCTACCCACTCAATGTATCGTATGCGCCAGGGTCGGTACCGACCGGAGTTGCTACGCCGACAGCATACTGCCCGAATTGCCAGGGTCTCGATTTCAACGATCAGGAAGACAACAACGAAACCCTGGTAGCCGGTATTGTCACGGCAGAAGTACCGGGCTTTTATGTCTTCTCAGCGCCTTGGGAGACCACCAAGGCGCTGCTGGCAAATATCAACGATATCGAAGATTATAACCTGAGTCTTCCGGCGAGCTATCAAGGGCCGAACTATATTTATGCGATCTCGATCACGCCGTCGGGAATCCCGCGCTTGATCACCTACAACAGCCATGTAAACCCGGGTTCGAAATACCCTGCGCTGCCCGCGCCGAAGCCGAAGATCGGCACTCAATGCACGGGACAGGCGCCTTTTAGCCTTGACGTGACCGGCGGCGATGACCACGCCGTGGTTCCCCAGGGAATCAACACCAACGAGACCCTTTACATAGTTCGGCACGCAGACGCGCATCCGCTGCCATATTGGAGCGACGGCAACTATGTCTGCGCGGGGCAATGGCGCGCGCTGGATCTCCCGAACGCGCTGCGCGGCAAAGTCAACCCCGGCGTGGTCTATTCGAGCGACCCCGCTCAGACCAGCCTAGGCACAGAGGGTTTCTCGTGGTCGGGTGTTGCGCCGCCATTGACTGTCGAACCATATGCAATCGCCAATAACCTGCCCTTTGATCTGGCCGCGAGCTTCAATCTCTCCGACGAGAATGCGTGCCAGGAATCCAGCGATTTTTTCTTCGGTACTCACCTCACAGACGTCACCAGCCCCGGCCTTTCCAATCAGACCGTGCTATTGGGGTGGTCGTATCAATTCATCCAGCCGATGGTAAATTCGTTGATCTCGAGCTATTTCCCGCCCAACACCTGCTCACAGGTGCCCAGCCCCTGCCCACAGGCGCCCGCTTGGCCGAGTACCGACTACGACACTGTCTGGACGGTGAAGCTTGACGCCGAGGGCAACTTGACGGTGAACAATATGAAGTGCGAAGGCATCGACTCCGCGAAGCTGCCGGCCACGTGTCCTCACTTCTGACCGTCTCTACGGCGGCGGTGATTTATGAGGGCAACACACAAGCGCAAGGTTGAAGGGTCGGTCGGCTACGCGCGGCGCAACTTCATGGTGCCGATCCCTCATGCGGCCAGCTTCGCTGAGCTCAACGCGCAGATATAATCACGCGCCGAGTCAGGCATCGGCGCGTGATTTAGAAGACCATTGAGCGCGTCATTCCCAATGGTCAACCGCGACCGTGACCGCTCTCATGTCCGCCGCCTCCGTGTCCACCACCCGCATGCGCTGCAGATGCACGGCCATTGCCACCGACCGAACGACCACCACCGAATGAACGACCACCAGCGCGTGCATTGCCACCGACATTATGTCCGCCGGCGAACGCATGTGCGCCGCCATAGACGCCATGATTCAAGCCACGGTCGGCATAGAAGCCGTGATTCCAATCATGGCCACCGCCCCATCCGCCATTCCCGCCCCAAAGAGCAGGTTCATACACAGGGTGTCCGCCGCCATACGCGTACGACGGACCCAAGCCGATGCCGGAATATGCACGAGGTCCGTATCCGCCACCGTAGCCGTATCCGGGAGCCAAGCCGTAGCACCCTTGAAGCGCCAACATTCCAAGCGCTAGAAGAGGCGCGCCCAATGACATCAAAATTTTGCGCCTCATTTTCATTTACCTCACTTATTAAGACGTCGAATCAGAGCTGCTCGATACAGTCGCAAATGAGGGCTGAGTCGTTGCGATCATCGTCTTCAAGGAACGCGAGCAGCGAGCAAAGCCTGCGCGAACAGCGCGGAACAATTTCCTGAACGTTTATTCAGATTGTCAAAGCAGGAATTCCTTTACGTTCTCCATCCCGGAGGAAAACGGGCGCCGCATCGTGGGTTAGGCTCGCCTGACCAGGTGAGCGCGCGGCGCGGACATCAAACGGTGACAGTGGTCCCACGATAGTAATGCTGCAAGATTTCTGTGTAAGTCTTGCCCTCATTTGCCATGACTGCCGCGCCGATCTGGCATAGGCCGACACCGTGTCCCCAGCCGGCTCCTCTCAAGAGAAAGCGGCCAGACTCTTTGTCTACGACGAATGCAGAGCTGTAAAGATGCGTGCCCGATAAAGCGCGGCGAATTTCCAGTTCTTTACCGATGATGATGTGGTCGCGTTCCCCGGTGATCTTCAGCCGATATATTCGGCCTGAAGGTCCGCGCGCGAGCGCCTGCACGTCGCGAATCGGACCAAGATCCGCGCCAAGCCTGGATCTGATCAGATCGGCGAGTTCTTCGGGCGTGTACGCGACCCGCCAGCGATAGAAATCTCGGGTCTCCTGATCGAATCCCGGGAGAACGCGTGAGAGAAGCTCCGAATCGTCCGCATTGCAGTAAGCCGGCGGGCTTGAGCGTATCCATGTCTCAGGACTGTAAGAGCATGATTGCGCCGGACCGTCGTAGATAGATTCAAGATAGGGAATATCTTCATCTTCCCAAGCGGTCGCATAGCGCTCGGTTATTCCGCCGCAGCATTTGGAAAACCGTGCGTCGCAGATAGTGCCCTTGTAACGGAGAAACTCGCCGGCCGTGGCGCGAACCGCTTCGGCTGCGGCTGGAGAGAATGCTTTCGTGATGCCCTGATACCGCTGGCAGTGGTCGTCGGCACACACATCGAAATCCGGATGCGCTTCGCGGCCGTACCAGCGAAGGATTTCGTGAGAATTGAGACGCTGCCCTCTCCCGGAGCGAGAGGGATTTGCTTTAGGAAACCACAGCCAGCTGCGCGAAATCACCGCGTGAGCTTTCAGCAGTTCGAGCGGACAGAACGCGCTCATCTCGGATGAAATCACGCTCGTGACGTAGTCTTCGAGCGGAACATCATTGATCACCGTCAGCCCGGCCTCTAGTTTCATGAGGCGAAAAACCCCGCGGAATACCTGGCGCTCCTTGCGTTCCCAATGAAATCCGATTCCGATCGTGACGTCGTTCAGCGCAAACGCGCACGATGCCAGATCCGACGGAGTGAGCGTAACTTCAGAAATAAATCTGTAGCGCCCGGGGGTGTATGGCTTGCCGGAAGTATCCGTAAACGTACCCGTCAATTCGACTTCGGCAGCGGATTGTCCTTCGATCAGCCCTACCAATACGTTCAACGCTCACTCTCCAGCTTGCCGGCGATTTCCTGAAACTGACCGTCAGGTAAAGTGACCTCTCGAAAAATTGCGGCGATGGCGTCACCCGTGATTCTATCGAAATGCTGTGCCAGCGGCACGACAAATATTCCACACAAATCAATCGATGCCGGACTGACCGTCAGTTCGCCCCTATGAAAGACCTCTGGCCGGTGTTTTCCTCGCGGAAACAGATATGTGACCCACTCCCCTCTCTCATGAAAGACCGCGATGTTGACCAGCGGTTCTGCCCGTTTGCCCGTCGTTTCCGCGAGCAGATCGATGGCACGATCCATTCGATGGATCAAAGCAGATCGATCCCGCCCACGAAGCAGGAACACATTTCTTCCGTAATTTGGAACAGTGACGCCAGTCAGTCCAGCGGTGTCCTTCTCGATCGGAAACAATCGTCGCGAGCCTGCCTGAAAGTGCATGTGGTCTGGTGCGGATGCTCCGCATTCCGGACCGTTATAGACGACGAAATATCCAGGGAGGGCTGCAGCAATGTCGAGCATATTTCCGAACTGGTTAGCGATGCGCTGCAAGCCGTGTTCTCGGTGAGCGATTGTCAGGTGATGATCCACGATTGGAAACGGATTGCAGTAGATCGTGAAGTCCTCATCGAACCGCAGACCCTCTTCCTCCGAAGGCAGATTCCCCGCACATAGGAAGCAGGGACGTTTCGCAACCGACTCCCGGTCGACCGACGCCGTTGTGCTAGCCATACGATGGGGAATGTGACGGATGAAGATGTCGAACCAATCGATCCGTACCGGCCGTGTCTTCGCCCGCGCAAGGCCTTCAACGCCTTTCGCGAGCTGCGGCCATGCCCGCGCCTGCCGTTTGAACAGTTCTTCTATTTCGTGGATCATTCCCGCATCCGAACCTGAATCTCGATAGTTCGGAGCCAGTCCTTGTACAGATCGTATCGATTCGCAACCTCGAGAGGCAGCGCGCTATCGCTATTGCCTTCCCAACGGCGGCAAAGATAGAGGGACTCGTAGATCCGGGCGATCTCGTAGTCACGGCTGATCCGCAACGCTACGGCGTAATCCTCGCCATAGCTGACATTCGGAAATCCGATACGGCGCAAAACCGAGGTATTGAATGCGCGCGGCGCGCCGAGACCATTGACACGGAGTGCATTGTTTCTTCCGTTCTCGCGACTCCACTCGCGATGGTCGATTAGACCGGGCGGAATCTCTTTCAAGGAAAAATCGACCATCGTGTAGGAGCCTATGACCATCGCATAAGGTCCGGCTTCAATTTCTGCAACAATCCGGCGAAGGACGCCTTCATTGATGTACAGGTCGTCAGAATCAAGTTGGATGGCGTATTGTCCGCATTCCCTTGAGTAAATCGCCTCGTTCCAGCACCCGCCGATTCCAAGGTCCCGGCTTTCGGGAACGATGTGCTTAACACGCGAATCGCTAATAGCGCGCAGGATTTCTGTCGTGCGATCCGTCGAATGGTTATCAACGACGATCACATTGAATTCGAAATCGGCGCTCTGGACGAGGGCGCTTTGAACGGCGTCGAGAATTGTCCGCTCGCGATTCCGGACCGGGATCATGACGCTGGCTTTTACTGGAAATGTTTCCGCTGCGGCTGGAACTTTCTCGAAGTGCGGCTGCAACCAGGCGCCGATTCGTTTGAGATGCGCCGTCGCGATGCGCTCCATTTCGATTTGGTAATCGCGATTGCGCGGATCCACATAATCGAATTGCTTTTGACCCGTCGGCCGCGCATCAATCATCGACGCGCTGTACAACGGTTCGGGAATCCGCACGATAGCGTGTTTTTCCGAAATCCTTAACCGTAGGTCGTATAGTCCTCCCCATTTCCAGGTGCTGTCGATTCCTGACTGACGCGCAGCCCGAACCGACACACCGACTACCGGGCCAAAGTCGAAACTGTCGCGGATGCTCCCGCTTTGATAGTCGATACGAGGATGGCTTACTGCGTCGGCATAAACCCAGCCGCCGCCGGTTTCACGTATGACCTGCGCCATTCGATCGAACATGCGCGGTCCGGGCTCGATGTTTACGCGCGGATCACCGAGAAAGAGGACATCGGAATCGGCAGCGTCGAGGAGTCGTTGAATACTTGCGGACGAGTAGTCCTTTGGATGGACGATGTTCACACTCCACCCCGCCGCGTCATCTTAGCTACTGACTGCAATGCGTCGCGTCACCCTTGCGGCCGCACGACAATGACGCCAGCCATCCGATTTGCCTTCAGAAACTCGCTCAATTCCTGTTCCACGACAGAGCCCTGGCTGCGCGACGCGTGGCGCATGAAAACTTTTTTGCCATCGCGCACGATGATTCCAGCATGAAACACATCGAGATTCTTGCGTGTCGACGCAAAAAAAATCAGGTCACCGCTTTGCAGATGCGGTTCGAGCCGTGGTACTGCCGGCTTCGGTACACATTTGACGCGAGTCCGCTGTGCAGCGAGTCCAGGTACAACATTCAGAACGCGTTCCCTGCTGAGTATCGGGACAGTCGGCATTGAAACCGGCCTGATTATCCCTTCGCGTACATTGTTGCGAATCCAGAGTGTCATATAGTGATTCCGCCGTTCCCATTGAATGCGGCCTCGTTCATACCGAATCCTTCGCAGCCACTCGGTGAAGTCATCAACGTTGGAAGCGCGGGCGAGCGCTACAATTGTTTCAATGTACGTGACACAGTCGAATCCATCGAGGGAAGCCGTGAACACTTCGACTGTGTCGGCCGATCCAATCAGCGGATTTGGTTTGTAGGAATGTCCAAGGAAGTGGCGGGAAAGAACGTCAATTCGGCTACCGGCGGAACGATCATGCTTCGTTTCCGATAGAAGCTGCTCCACGCGCCGCCGGCTGAGACCTCGTGGTTGCGCGTGCTTCATCAGAATTTCACTCTACCACGCGCTTTCGACCTGTTCAGGCGTGGCCCATTTCGGCCTGATCCGGATCGAGGACCTACGACTCGGGGCCTGGCGGCTCTATTAGCAGTGCGAATCCATCGGCATCATGAAAATCCGGTTTGTCGGCCGGATGGCGAAGCGCCCAGTACGAAAGCCCATCGCTCGCCTCGATGACCGCCGAGAGCCCGATACGGAGGGAAGCACGCGGGTGGATGGCAGACAGGCCATCGAGCCGGACAAGGGTGTCCAGCTCAAGCCGACTGCCAGTAGAGCGCACGGCAATGTGCGGGCGCATCATTTCGTTCGCAACAGGACCGCCGTTGCGATAGCCGCTAAAGGCGTAGACGGCCCAATCCCCCGACGGCGCGAAGTTGAACTCGTGGTACTCCGGTTGCCCTTCCACCGCGATGAAGGCCTCGAAGCAGGTGTGGCGCCAGAGCTGTGTAGCGATGCGCGGCATGCCCGGCGGAGAGACCTGGATTCGGGGAATATCTCCGTCGAGGCGGAAGGTCATCTGGAGTTCAGCGCTGGCCGAGCGGCGTACGAGCACCCCAATGGCGTGCACCGTCTCAGCGCGTGTCGACGGGTAGCACCTGAGATCCATCCAGCGTTCGACAGTCATGACAGGCTCGGTGGCCGCAGCGAGATTGCTCTCCGATCGCAATATCGAGTCAATCGTGTTCGTGTGCGGAAAGCGTGGCGTCCGATGATACGACGCCAGCAGACAGCTTTCCCAGTTCGGTTTCGGAAGTTGGGCTACGCTTTTCGGTCATAGACTTGCGCCGAACACAGCGCACAGGTTCAGGTTGCCTGAATCTGCGCCATTCGCCCGCTAACGTCAAACATCCTCTCCAGGCTTTGAAGTATTCGGTAGTCACAGCCGTCACTGGACCACAACGATAGAGAGAGGCAAGATCCGATCTGACGTTCCAATGCGGAGGCGTCTTACCTATGATTGTCCCGTTAAAAAGCGATGATCAAAATCGTGAAATGTGCGACGATCGCAGCCGCTCTGGTCACGCTCGGCGTCGCGCGAGTCGGCTTGGCTGCGGAAGTGATTGACACTGCAAAAATTATCGACCTCACCTACACCTTCGACTCCCGGACCATCTACTGGCCGACCGAAAAGGGCTTCGTCCATCAGTTCGAGAAAAATGGCGATACTCCTGAGCATTACTTTTACGCATCGGCAAATTACGCGGCGCCCGAACACGGCGGCACGCATACCGATGCGCCGCGCCATTTCAACCGCAATGGGATTACGCTCGACCAGGTTCCGCTCACCGATTGCATCGGACCCGCCGCGGTGATCGATTTTTCCGCGCGCGCCGCCAAGGACCCCGACGCGATGCTCAGCGTCGATGACATCAAGGCATACGAAGCCGCTAACGGCCGGATTCCCGACGGTGCGATCGTCGTCGCGCGCTCGGGATGGGGCAAATATTGGCCCGACAAAAAACGCTACATGGGCACCGACAAGCCCGGCGACGTTGCCGGCCTGCACTTTCCGGGCTATTCGGCCGAGGCCGTGGATTTTATTTTGAAGAACCGACACGTCGTGGCAATTGCGATCGATACCGCGAGCATGGATCCCGGCAACTCGAAGGATTTCCCGGTGCATCGGCTCTGGCTCGGCGCGAACAAGCCCGGCTTCGAAAACCTGGCCAACGCGGAAAAATTGCCGGCCAGGGGCGCGACGGTATTCTGCATCCCTATGAAAATCGGCAGCGGGACCGGCGGGCCGACCCGGATTTTTGCCGCGATGCCATAACCCTTGCGGCAACCGGAGAAGATGAATATTCGTTTATAACGCGCGACAATTTCGGACATGGGTAGGAATTCCATGCTAAACTCCATGTCGGAAGTGGTTGATCGCCCACGCAGAAGGTAGAAAACTAGCGACGGCCAAATGAACTCGCCCGCTGTTGGCGGGGAATGCCGCAGCCCTTGGCAGGCATGAAAACAAACTGCTCCCTGTGGAAGGAGGAAGCTCGTGCGGACAAATGTGGCGTCGATAATTAAAGGTCTGCTCGTGGCGATTGCGATCGTGGCGGTCATGGGATGCTCGGGAGAGCCACTCTCGACACGTGAGAAGGGCACGTTCATCGGCACGGGACTCGGAGCCGCAACCGGCGCGATCATAGGTGCCGCTGTAGGTAACCCGTTGGCGGGTGCGGCAATCGGCGGCGGCATCGGCGCACTTGGCGGATACGTGGTCGGCAACGAGATGCAGAATCAGGAAAACGCCAACGCTCAAACCCAGACGCAAATTCAATCGCAGCAAAAGCAGATCCAAAATCAGCAACAGCAGATTCAGAAATTGAAGAGTCAGAGCGAGACCGAATAGCGGGCTGAGAAGGATTATGCGCAAACATGCAATTGCGACAGGTACGTTCGCCGTTGCCGCGCTTTTCCTTGCCGCCGGATGCTCCGGGTCGCCGATGTCCACGCGTGAGGAAGGCACTCTGGGCGGTGCGGGAATCGGCGCGGCCGCCGGCGCGATTATTGGCGCCGCGGTCGGCGCACCGCTGGCAGGCGCTGCAATCGGCGCCGGACTCGGAGGAGTTACAGGCTTCGCGGTCGGCAACGCGATGCAGAACGATCAGAACGCCAACCAGCAGACCCAGGCGCAGATCCAGCAACAGCAACAGGAAATGGAACAACAGCGTCAGCAGATTCAGCAATTGAAGGCACAGCAGGAAACCGAATAGCTCGGCTGACGTATCAATTATTGGACGATGGAGATTCTCATTATGCGCAAAAGTGTTGGAATAATCATGAGTTTGGCGCTGGCGGGAACGCTCGTTCTTGCAGGATGCTCGGGGCAGCCGCTCTCGACTCGTGAAGAAGGCACCCTCGGCGGCACGGCGTTGGGCGCAGGTGGCGGTGCGCTTATCGGGGCGGCTGTCGGCCATCCTCTCGCGGGTGCCCTGATCGGCGGTGTTCTGGGCGGTGGTACGGGCTATGTAGTCGGCAATTCGATGCAGAATCAGGAAAACGCCAACGCACAGACCCAGCAGCAGGTGCAGCAGCAACAGCAAGAAATCGAGAATCAGCGTCAGCAGATTCAACAGCTCAAATCGCAGTCGGAAACCGAGTAATCGGACAGCGAGATCGGCCGAAAAGGGCGGTGCCGCATTCGGCGCCGCTCTTTTTCTTTCTCAGCCGGCCTGATTCACGCAGGCTTGCACAGCTTGCATGCCCTCAGCCCGGCGTGTCCCGCGCACTTGGCATCCGCGAAGATCAGCATCTTTGCTGGATCCGCGCGCCGCGCCGCCGAGCAGTCGGGTCGGCAGAAGATTCCGGTGCGTCGATGCCCCATCACGGCGCGCGACGGCAATCGCAGGTCGCGCCCGACTTCGAATCCCTCCGCGCGCAGCAGCTTAATTTTGTTATCCACGCCGCCGCCGTAATTGCCGATCGTTCCGTCGGAGCGAATCACACGATGACATGGCACGAAGATCGGCACCGGATTCGACGCCATCGTGTTGCCGATCGCGCGCTGGCTGTCGGGCTGTCCAACCGTCGCGGCCAGCCCGTGATAAGTGATCACCGCGCCGGGCGGGACTTTTCGAAGCGATGCGTACGCGCGGCGCTGGAAGTCGCTCTCGACCAGGCTCAAGTCCACCGGATGCGCCATCGCACTGAAGTCGCCCTCGAACACCCGATCGATTTCCGCGCCGATCCGGCGGGCACTCGCTTCATTCTCGATCAGGTCGAACTTCTTGCGCAGCATCGCGAGCGTTCGCTCCGCTCCGTCTATGAAAAGAAAGTGAATCGCCGCGAGGCCGCGGTCGCTCTCCGCGATCAGCAGACGGCCAAGTGGCGACGAAATCACCCCGACCCGCGCTTGCGGTCGCCGCAGGAGCTTCATCGCGCGCTCGATGCGAGGCCGCGTCTGTCCGATCATTGCGTCGAGCATCCGGTCGTCGATCGGCGCACTCTCCTTCACTTGCGTCGCCATTCGATTGGTCTTCATCTTAATTACTCGTCCAGCCTGAGTTTCTTCAGCGCCTGATAGACGCTTGCCCGCGCGCTCTCGGCCGAGCAGTTCAGCGCCACACCGATCTCCGTATATTCAAGCCCCGCGAACTTGCGCATCATCAATGCCTGACCCTGCTTGCCGGGCAGCCGCGAGATGGCTCTCTTCAAATGAAGCGCGCCCTCGGGTCCGCCATTGAGGTGATTCGGCGCGTTATCGGCCGGCATTGCGCCGTCCGCAGTCTCGTTCGCGATCACACGCCCGCGGCGCATCCTGTCCCGCGCGCGATTGCGGCACAGGTTCGATGCGATTCGAAAAATCCACGGCCGCAGTCCGTCTTCCGATTGAAGCCGGGGGTAGGAGCGATAGGCGCGCAGCCACGTCTCCTGGAACAGGTCCATCGCATCCTCGCGATCGCCGGTCGAGCGCATCAGGAAGCGCATGATCTCGCGTTCCATGCTTTTCACCGCCTCTTCGAACGGCGGCGGCAACTTGAGACTGAACGTGGGCATCGTGTTTTGTCAGGCCAGGCTGGCCAGCGAAGTCGCCAAGTACCACAGCGTGATTGATCCGAAAACCGCTCCGACGATCTCTTCGAGGATGCACGCCTGCGTGAGGCTCGCGCCATCGCCGATCTCACGCTCTGCACCGCGCGCCGCAACTTCGGTGAAGCACGCCTCATCAACCTGGATAATCGGTATCATGGTTTTATGCTCCTGATGACTACAACCCCGCTCGAGCCGGTTCGTGAATTGAGCCGGGTCGCGCCGATGCCGCCGGTCTGCAACCGGTTCGCTGCATTTGATGCGGGCCGCGATCCTGCCATGATCCTGCTGGCGCGGAGCCTCGACTACTCAGCGATCGCGCGGAGGTCTCTATGGATGCGACTGTCTGGATCGCGCTGTGGGCAGGTTTGTTCCTGGCCAGTCATCTGATCATATCGTCGTCTGCCGTTCGATTTCGGTTGATCAGTGCGGTCGGCGAGCAGCGCTATCGCGGCATCTATTCGCTAATCGCGTTCGCGACGCTGGGACCGCTGATCTACGAATTCGCGCGCAACAAGCACGCCGGCCCCTTGCTTTGGGCTTTGCGGGCGGCGCCCCCGATTCGAGGGCTTGCGTGGTTGCTGATGTTGGCAGCGCTCATTCTGTTGGTCGGGAGTTTCATCACTCCGAATCCGGGCACAATGGGCGCGCCGGCGGGCGGGAGTGAACCGCGCGGACTCCTCAAGATCACACGGCATCCGTCTTTTGTTGGATTCAGCCTGTTTGGAATCGCGCACATGCTGATGAACGGACGGGCCGGCGACGTGATTTTCTTCGGGCTGTTTCCTGTGCTCGGAATCATCGGCGGGATGCATCAGGACCGGCGCAAGATTCGCGAACTTGGCGATCGCTATCGCGAGTTCGTCGCGAAGACATCGTTCGTGCCGTTCGCGGCGCTAATCGGCGGGCGCGTTCGATGGGCCGGCGATGACATGCCGTGGGCGGCGATTGGCGTGGGCGTAGTACTGGCCGTTGCAATCGTCGCGCTGCATCCGATGATCTTCGGCGGCCATCCGCTTGGTTAGGCGGGTCGCGCTGGCGTTTTCACGGGTGGCGGGAGCCTGAACAGGCGGGCGGCGTTCGCAATCACCTGGGCGCCGAGCGCAGCGGCGTCAACGCGCCGAAGATTCGCGAGTATTTCGAGCGTGCGACTGACGTAGGCCGGCTCATTGCGCATCCCGCGATACGGCTCGGGCGCGAGATAAGGTGCGTCCGTCTCCACCATCACTCGGTCATCGGGAACGATCGACGCGGCCTCGCGAACCGATGCGGAATTTTTGAACGTGATGATGCCCGAGAACGAGATGCACAGTCCCAGCGCGAGGAACTCGCGCGCCGCGTTGGAATCGCCCGTGAAGCAATGAATCACGCCGCCGCGCGGTGGAACCCCGCTCTCGCGCACGATCTCGACGAGCCCGCGCTCTGCGTCGCGGCAATGAATCACGATTGGCAGGTCGAGTTCGGCGGCGAGCGCAAGATGCGCACGCAATGACGATTCCTGCGCTTCGGCCGGCGAGTGCATGTAATGGAAATCGAGTCCGCTCTCGCCGATCGCGACAACTTTTTTCGACGCGGCGAGGTCGCGCAACTGTGCGATTCGTTCGGGCGTGCAATCCCTAGCGTCGTGGGGATGCACGCCGACGGCGGCGAAGACATTTGGGTGACGCTCGGCGATTGCGACGGTCAATCGATCGTTTTCGATCGGTCCGATCGCGCCGACCGAGATGATCTGAGCCACGCCGGCGCTGGACGCGCGCGCGATCACCGCTTCGAGGTCGCCGCGGAACTTTGCGTCGGCGAGATGGCAATGCGTATCGACAACCGTTGTCATTGAAATTGAGCGTGGATTCCGGAGCGTGCACGGGGGTCAGGCGCGGGCTTTCTTGTCGATGCGCGGGAACAGCGGCGTCGTCGGATTTACGCGATGCCCCGGCTTGATGCCATCCCCATATGGCGCGCGCGCGAGTTTCTCATCGACATTGAGCAGGCCGAGAATCTTTTTCGACGTTACCGGCATGAACGGCTCGAGGATATCGGCGACGACACGCAATCCCTCGACCAGGTTGGCCAGGACTTGCGCGACCCGCGGCAGATTGGCGGGATCCTTGGCGAGCGTGAAGGGCGAGGTTTCAACTATGTATTTGTTGGCCGCATCGAGGGCTTGCCAGATGGCTTCCAGAGCGCGATTGAACGCGAGTTCCTCGACCAGGGGCGCCACCTGCGCCGGCAACGAAGCGAACGTGTCATGAAGCGGAATATCGAGCGCGTCGGTGCCCCTGCCCGGCGCCGCCGTGATCACGCCCTCGAAGTATCGCGCCGCCATCGAGAGCACGCGGCTGGTCAGGTTGCCGAGGTCGTTGGCCAGGTCCGAGTTGTAGCGATCGATCACGCGCTCCTCGGAGAAGTCGCCGTCGAGGCCATAGGTGAATTCGCGCAGGATGAAGAAGCGCAAAACGTCGGGGCCGATGTTTTTCTGATAGGCGACGGGGTCCTGCGTGTTGCCCGAGCTCTTCGACAGCCGCGCGCCGCCGAAATTCATAAATCCGTGGACGTTCAGATGACGATAGATCGGCAAGCCGACCGCCAGCAGCATCGCGGGCCAGTACACAGCGTGCGTCTTGAGGATGTCCTTGCCGATGAAGTGTTCGGTGACCGGCAGGATTGCGGTCAATGACGCGTCTTCCGTGTTCGGCAGCTCGCTCATGTAGGCCCATAAGGCGTCGTACCAGACGTAGGTGACGTACTTGTCGTCAAACGGCAGCGTGATACCCCAATCGAGGCGCGCCTTGGGACGCGAGATGCAAAGATCCTCGAGCGGTTCGTCGAGCATCCGGAGCGCCTCGTTGCGATAGCGCTCGGGCCGGATGAAATCGAGATTTTTCTCGATGTTTCGGCGGATGGTCTCGCGGTATTTCTCGAGCTTCAGGAAATAGTTGCCTTCCTTGATTGTCTCGACGGGCCGATTGTGCACCGGACAGATGTTGCCGGGCAGCAGTTCTTTCTCGGTATAAAAGCGCTCGCATCCCACGCAGTAGAGGCCTTCGTAGTCCTTGAAGTAGATGCCGCCGGATTCGTAAGTGCGCGCGAGCATCTTCTGCACGAACGCCTGATGCACGGGGTCGGTGGTGCGGACAAAGATATCGTAGCTGATGTCCAGCCCGGCCCATCCTTGTCGAAAGAGCGCGCTGATTTTGTCCGCGAATGCTTTCGGATGGAGTCCCATCGCGTCGGCGGCGCGCTTGTTTTTGTCGCCGTGCTCGTCGGTGCCGGTGAGGAAGGTGACGTTGGCGGGGCCGAGCTTGCGGCGCTGAAAACGCGCGAACGCGTCGGTCGCCAGCATTTCGTAGGCATGGCCGACATGGGGCGGGCCGTTGCTGTAGATGATCGCGCTCGTGATGTGGATGCGGTTTTTCGCCATCAGGAGATCGAGCATAGCGGGAGACTCGGCGCCGTGCGACTGGCGGGGGCCATCGCCACCGGCGCCCGAGCCAGGAAGAGAAGATGCAGGCGGCGTTTACACTGTTTTTTTGAGGAGCTATCCAGTGGAATTGAACCGCGAGCATCGGGGCTGCAAAATCAGCATGAGCACAACAATGCAGTCCGGTTGCGATTCTGTTAGATAATGGTCCGCATGGAGGAATTGCCGCATGATCGTCGTCCATCACCTAAACGATTCCCGCTCACAACGTATCCTCTGGCTGCTGGAAGAGCTCGGCCTGCCGTACGAGATCAAGCCATACCAGCGCGATGCGCAAACCCGGCTTGCGCCACCGGAATTGAAGAAGGTTCACCCGCTCGGCAAGTCACCGGTCATCACTGATGGCGATCGGACCATCATCGAATCAGGCGCGATAATCGACTACCTGATACGCCGCCACGGCGGAGGCCGGCTGCAGCCCGCGCCCGAGACTCCGGCCTATGACGAGTACGTGCAATGGATGCACTATGCCGAAGGCTCGGCGATGCTGCCTCTGATGCTCAACCTTTATGCCACGCGCCTGGGTGAAGCGGCTGCCCCACTGATGCCGCGCATCGAGGGCGAGATTGCCAATCACCTCGCTTACATCGATAGCGCTTTGAAGGGCCGGCAGTTCCTGGTGGGAGACACCCTGACAGGCGCTGACATCCAGATGAGCTTCGTAGGCGAGGTGGCCGGCGCGTTCGGCAAGCGTGCGCAGTATCCCAACCTCGACGCGTGGACCAGGCGCTTGCACGAGCGGCCTGCCTACAAGAAAGCGCTGCAACGTGGTGGCGCGTACAGCTTTGCGAACTGAAGACGCGCCGCTGATCACGGATGCGATAGTCGGCAATCAGATCCCGCCGCCACTTCGGGACGTGAGGCGGTAAGGACGCTTGCTACTGCGGGCGCGAGGCGACCAAATCCTCGAGGGTAGCTTCGACGACGACGCCGCCTTCTTCCTCGCGCTGGATCAGCACGGTCTGCTTGAGGACGTTCTGGCGCACCACTCTGCCGTCGCCCTTGACGCATTGCACGCGCTTGCCGACGTTGGGCAGCGCGCGCTTGAGTTCGACGTAGCTGGCATATTCGTAGCGCAGGCAGCATTTTAGCCGCCCGCACATCCCGGCCAGCCGCGAGGGATTGAGCGCGAGGCCCTGCTCGCGCGCCATCTTGACCGTGACCGCCTCGAAGTCGCGCAGCCAACTGGAGCAGCACAGCTCGCGTCCGCATGGACCCATCCCGCCCGTGACTTTGGTCTCATCGCGGGCGCCAATCTGTTTCATCTCGACGCGAACGCGCAGCGTGTTGGCGAGATCGCGGACCAGGTCGCGGAAATCGACGCGGCCCTCGGCGACGAAATAGAAGACAACCTTGCGCGCGTCGAAGGTGTAGTCGGCGCTGACGAGCTTCATCTGGATGCGGCCCTCGCGAATGCGCTCGACGCACAGGCGGCGCGCGTATGCCTCACGCGAGAGGGTTTCCCGCTCGGCCTGGAAGTCATTGTCGGAAGCAATACGGATAACAGGGCGCAGCGAGGAAAGATCGATCGTAACCGCGGGTTCGTGCGGTTCGATCTCGACCGTGCCGACCCGGGTGCCGGCCTCGCTTTCGACCAGCACGCGTTCGCCGCGGCGCAGCGCCCGGTCGCCGGCCAGGAAATTATACAAATGACCGGCCTGCTGGAGACTTACGGCGACGATTTTCGGCATCGGTTGAGAGCCTTCAAATGGATCGATGTCAGCCACTATCTTCTACTCACCCCGCATCGCATGGCCGGCGATAGTCCACCAATTCTCAGCCTGCAGGCGCGGATTAGCATTCGCTTCGACCGCTTCGGTGGCGCGCACTGCCGCGTCGATACATTTCACCACCGCATCGACACCGAGGCTGTCCGCCAGACTCGCCAATTTCGGCCTGGAGTCGGGCGGAAACGCCACGAAATCGGTCTTGAGCAGTTTGTAGCATAGTATTTCTTCGAGGAGTCTTGCGAGTAGCTCGAAATTGCCGGCGGCGGCGTCGCGGTTGGCGAAGAACTCCTGCGCGAGAGACTGTGCGCGGGCGAAATCGATCGATTTTGCGGTACTGAGGGCGTCAAGGAGTTCTTTCATCGGCGGTTCATCGCCGTCGGCGAGTGCGATCGCATTTGCAGCGCTGCCGCGAGCCAGCAAAGCAAGCGCACTGGCGCGAGCTTTATCGTCGATGCCATGCGCGGCAAGGATAGCCTCCAGATCGGCGACCTGGAGCGCAGGAAATCTGACCGTGCGCGTGCGCGAGCGGACGGTGTCGAGCAGGGCGCGCTCGCTGGCGGATACCATGATGATAATTGCGTGGCCGGGCGGCTCTTCGAGCGTCTTCAGGAGCGCGTTCTGCGCCGGGATGTTGAGGCTCTCGGCGTCGTCGATAATTGCCATACGAACCGGCGAGCGCGACGGACGGATTCCCAACCGCGCAATCAATTCGCGGACCTGGTCGATCAGAACTTCGGTACGGCCAACGGGGCGCGACACGTAGGTGAAGTCCGGATGCACGCCCGTCGCGATTTGCACGCATGCAGAACAGCAATCGCATCTCGGCGTGTCCGCATCGGCGGCGCGCGCGCGCGTGCGCTCGGTCTGCGGCGCAAGGCGGACGGGGCATCGCGCGGGATTGCAGCAGAAATTCTCGCCGGGCGATCGCTCGCACATCAGGGCGTGGACGAGGCTGGTTGCGACCAGCGCTTTACCGACGCCGCGCGGACCCGCGAACAGGTAGGCGTGCGAAGGGCGGCTGCGCAATTCGGCCAGCAGCCGGCTTGCGAGTTCACGATGCCCGCGGATCGAATCTATCGGCATGGGGATTCAGTCATCGGCGGGCGAGCAGCTCGTCCACGGCGTGGCGGATGTCGGCGCTGACGGCGGCAACCGGACGGTCGGCGTCGATCACGACGACCCGCGCGGGCTCGGCCTTCGCGATCGCGAGAAAACCGTCGCGCACTCTGCGATGGAAGTCGGCGCGCTCGCCCTCGAAGCGGTCGGAGCCGCGGCCGGTTCCCATTGCTCGCGCGCGGGTGCGCTCGAGACCGGTCTCGACGGGCAGGTCGAGGACAATAGTCAGGTCGGGCGTCACGCTGTCGCTGGCGAGCCGGTTCAGCTCGCCGAGCAGTTTGAGATCGAAGCCGCGGCCGTGGCCCTGGTAGGCGGTGGTCGAATCCGAATAGCGATCGGAAATCACGATTTCGCCGGCGGCGAGCGCGGGCCGGAGTTTTTCGCGGACATGCTGCGCGCGATCGGCAAGGACCAGCAGCAGTTCCGCGGCTACGTCCAGCGAAACCGCGGGATCGAGAAAAATCGCGCGAATCGTTTCGCCGGCCCGCGTGCCGCCCGGCTCATGGGTGACCGTTACGCGGCGGCTGCCTTTGCGCAGCACGTCGCCCAGGATTGCGGCCTGGGTGGTCTTGCCGCTTCCCTCGACGCCTTCGAGCGTGATGAATACACCGCCTGCCATCAGTTAGTTGGATCGCAACGTTGCGCGTCCTTATCCGCCAAGATACCAGCGCGTCAGTTGCGGCTGGAAGAGAGCGAAAACGCCGGCCGCCAGCGCCAGATACGGACCGAACGGAACTTCGGTGCGAAGTATCGAGACGTCTGCTTCCTCCGGATCGGTCACCGGGTCGCCGAGCGGAGCGGGGGAAGTCGCGCCGCCGCCACTGAGCGCGAACGCGATTCCGCCGATCGCGCCTATTACCGAACCGAAAAACAAAGTGAAGAAAACTCCCGGCCAGCCCAGAAATCCACCGACCATCCCCAGCAGCCACACGTCGCCCAGGCCCACACCCTCGCGCCCGCGCACGAGCTGATAGAAATAGCCGGTGCCATACAGGATGCCGCCGCCAAGCGCGATTCCGACCAACGAACTCCTCCAGCCGACCTCCGGCATCATCAGCGACGCGGCGATGAATCCCACCAGCGTCCCGGGCCAGGTAATGACGTTCGGAATCAGCCGCCAGTCGTAATCGACGATCGCGACGACCCACAGCGCGGCGCATAGTACGAAGCGCGCGATCGCGTCGGGGATCGGGAAGGCGAGGTAGAGATAGAGGGCGATGATGGCGAGTCCGAATTCGGCGAGGAAATGGCGGAACGGAATCGGCGCGCCGCACATCAGGCATCGCCCGCGCAATCCAAGGTAGGCGAGAATCGGGATGTTCGCCCACCATGGAATCGCGCGCTCGCAACTCTCACAAAATGAGCGCGGCGTGACGATCGAAAGATCGCGGGGGAGCCGATACGCAACCACGCAAGCGAAGCTGCCGACGCACGCGCCGAAAAGGAAGAAAATTGCGGCGCCGATCCCGCTGGGCAAATCAAGTGTCATAGCGTCATCGCCTCTTCCAATTGCGACCTCCGATTGTCAATAAATAACATACACGTTGGAGCGCCGAGGATTGACTCGAGGTCAGCGCTGGCATTTCGGACAATAGAAGCTGGCGCGCTGGCCCACGATCACGTTTTTGATCGGCGTCGAGCATGTGTAGCACGATTTCCCCTCGCGGCCGTACACGCGCAAGCGCGCGGCGAATCGCCCGGGCTGTCCGCGTGAATCGCGATAGCTGCGAAAGGTCGTGCCGTTACTGCCGATCGCGGCGCGAAGGATAACCGGCGCGGCCGCCGCGATTTTTTCGATCTCGATTCGCGTCACGCGGCCAGCCCGTCGCGCGGGACGCACGCCGGCGCGAAATAGAATCTCCGATGCGTAGATATTGCCGATACCGGCGACGATTCGCTGATCCATTATCAGGTTCTTGATCGCCAACTTCCGGCCGCGCGCCTTCGCAGCGAGGTAGCCGGCGTTGAATTGATGCGACAACGGCTCGGGGCCGAGACCTTTCAGTTCCGCCGTGGAAGCCAGCGCGGCGCGCTGCACGAGACGGACCATGCCGAAGCGCCGCGGATCGTTGTAAACCAGGCGCGAGGCGTCGTCGAGCGAGAATTCGAGATGGTCGTGGCGCGGATCGAAGTCGTCAGCGCGGAAGCCGTCGTGGCGATGAGTCAAACTGCCGGACATCCCGAGGTGCACAATCATCACGTCGTCGCCGTCGAGCTCGACGATCAAATATTTGGCGCGGCGCGACAGCTTCACAATTCGCCGGCCGGCGATCGCCGCGGCAAAATCCACGGTGACGCCGCGGCGCAGCCGTTTCTCGCCGATTCGAACGCTCACGATCGTTCTGCCCACGGCGGTGCGAACGAGTATCCGGCGCAATGACTCGACTTCCGGTAGTTCAGGCATCGCGGGTGACGATCCTGCCGGCCAGTTCGATCCGCAGCGCGTGCGCGAGTCTTAAAAAATCGCGTACGCCGAGCTTCTCGGCGCGCGTGGCTGGATCGATCGCCGCGCATCCGAGCGCGCGCGCGATCCGCGTGCTGTCGATTCCCAGCGAATGGCTGAGCGCATTGCGAATCGTCTTTCGCGGCGCAGAGAACGAGGCGCGCACGGTTTCGAGCACGTCGCGTTCGTCTCCGGCCGCAAACGTTTGCGGCGCCCGGGGCGTGAAAGCGAGAACTTCGGCGTCGATTTTGGGACGCGGATGGAAGCTGCCGGCGGCGACGCTGAAATGCAGATCGATCTTCCAGTACAGCGCGTTGAATACGCTGAGCGCCCCATACGCATCGTCGCCGGGGATCGCGCGAATCCGCGCGGCGACTTCGCGCTGAAACATCAGGACCATCCTCGAAATCATGCGCGCGTTGTCGCTGAGCCGGCGCAGGATGGCCGCCGCGACATTGAACGGAAGATTGCCGATTACCTTGACCGGTGGATCGGTGAGGAGTGCCGCGAAATCGATCGCAAGAAAGTCGGCGTTGATAACGCGAACGTTCGCGTTGCCGCCGTCTGCGAAGCGCTCCTGGAGCCGGGCAGCGAGGCGCGGGTCGAGTTCCACCAGCGTCAGCGAGCGTAGCGGCCGCGCCGCGATCTTCTCGGTCAGGATGCCCAGCCCGGGACCTATCTCGACTACCGGGTCGGTTTTGGACAACTCCGCCGCAGCGACGATTCGATCGGCGACAGCGCTGCTGGTTAGGAAATTCTGGCCGCGCGATTTTGCCGGCCGCACACCGGCTCTCGCCAGTGCCGGTGCAGGACGCGACGGCGTTTCAATTCCGCCGCCGACGCCGGCGCGTTTAAGTTTGCGGCGCGCGTGCGATTTTCGTGCAATCGTCATCTGCTCCGAATTCAAAGCGCAAGATTGGCTTCCGCGTCGATGCTAAGCGGGTCGCGCTCACCGCGGATCAGACGGTAGCCGCCCGCGAGCGCTATCATCGCCGCATTGTCGGTGCAATATTTGAGCGCGGGCGCGACCAGCCGGCGGCCATCGGCCGCTGCCGCCTCGGCCAGCCTGTCGCGCAATCTCGAATTTGCCGCGACGCCGCCGGTCAGCGCGATGGTATCCGCGCCCAGCTCGCGCGCGGCGGCGATGGCCGGCTTCACCAGCATATCGACAACAGCTTCCTGAAAACTCGCGGCGAGATCCTCGGGCCGCTCGGCACGGCCATCCTCACTGGCCAAAAGAGTTGCGACCGCCGTCTTCACGCCGCTGAAACTGAAATCCATAGGCGCGCCCCTGACGTGGGCGCGCGGGATTCGCACGCGCTTTCGATTGCCGCGGCGCGACATCTCATCAATTGCGCGGCCGCCCGGATAGCCCAGTCCCATCAGCTTGGCGACTTTGTCGAACGCCTCGCCGGCGGCGTCGTCGCGAGTGCGTCCGATTCGGCGGTAACGCCCGAAATCCTCGACCGCGAACAGCGCAGTGTGACCGCCGGATACGACCAGCGCCAGGTACGGCATCGCGATACGATTTTCGAGCAGCGGCGCCAGCAGATGGCCCTCGATATGATTCACGCCGACCAGCGCAACGCCGCTCGCCTGCGCCAGACCCTTGGCGAACATCAAGCCGACCAGCAGCGAGCCGACCAATCCCGGGCCGCGCGTGACTGCGATTCCCTCGATGTCCACGAGGCGGCATCCCGCCGCGTCCAGCGCGCGCTCGATGACGGGCCCAATCGTGACGACGTGACTCCGCGACGCGAGTTCGGGAACAATGCCGCCGTAAGCGCGATGGATGTCGTCCTGATTGGCTACCGTGCTCGAGCGAATGTCGGCGATGCCCGGTGCGGTGGTTTCGAGCACCGCGGCGGCAGCGTCGTCGCACGAAGATTCAATTCCGAGTATCAGCATCGCGAGCTTGTTCAGGATGACACAAAAACAGGATGACACAAGAAAACGGACGCGCGGGCTACTTCTTTACCAACCCCTTCTAACTAAGTTGCCCCGCGCGTTCAGTCTGCTGGAGCAGGCGGCGGTGCGGGCGGCGGCGGAGCGGGCGCTTCGTCGGGGGGCGGAGCAACGTCGGGCTCTGCGGGCGCCGGTTGATCGAGATCCGGGGGCGGCGCTGGGTTGGCATCGGCCGGCACGGACCCGGACACGCGCGTAACGCCGACGCGCGCAGTCAGGTTGCCCGGACTTGCGGCTAGCGCCTTCTGATAGGCGGCGGCGGCCTCGGCGGATTTACCCGACTGCTCGAGACTGAGCCCTTCGAACGCGTAGATTTCGCCGAGCCACGCGGAATTCGAGGCGAGCCCGATTTCCGCGCGCTTGAAGAACGTCTGCGCCTGCGCGTAGTCCTTGCGCGCGACGTATGCGCGGCCCAGGTAGAAGTACGCGTACGAGTTGCTCGGATCGATCGAAATCGCGTGCGCTAGTTCGCGAATCGCGTCGTCAGTGTGGCCACGGTCGAGCTCGACGCGCTGCCGTTCGGTGATTCTCAACGATGCAGCACGAGCGGGAGTTGGCGCCGTATCGATCAGCGGCGTCAGCGACGAGTCGCTGATTTGGGGCGTCGTCGCGATCGAACCCACGTCGATCGCGGGCGCGATCTCGGCCGGCGCTGCTGCGGAAGGCTGTGAAGTGGGTGATGAATTGGCCATCGGCGCCTGGCTTTCGGCGGTCGTCGGCTGTGCTGCCGGCACCGCGATCCATTCGCCGGAATTAGGACTTGTCTCGGCGGCGGGAGATGGCGCCGCGCCGGGAGACGCTGACCCGGCGGGAGATGGCGCCGCGCCGGGACTAGGCGTCGCGAGATCCTGCGCCGGAATCGATTCTTCTTCGAGCTCTGCCAGGAGTGTTGGCTGGCGCTGTGATGCGGTCGCGGAAATCGGCAGCATCGACAGAAATATTGCGAAAGCGAATGGGCGGAGCGAACTAGTCATTAGGATCAGCTACGGGATTCGGCGCCTCGGGCATCTTGTGGTCCGCAGCCGTCAAAGACGTCACCGAAGTATGATACGGGCAGTCCTTTGTTGGCGCCATCCCTTGCGGATACACGCCCATCATCGTCACCGGGCAATAGGGCGTCGCTTTATAGCCGGTAGTCGGATCGACCTTTACCTCGACGATTCCCGGCGGAGCGGTGAAATCGAGCGGCGGGCGCGACGCGGTCGCCGCTTTCATAAAAGCGGTCCACGCCGGCAGCGAAGCTTGCGCGCCGGTCAGCCCCAGCTCCTCCTTTTGATCGAAACCCGTCCAGACCACTGCCAGCAGGTTCGGCGTAAAGCCCGCGAACCATGCGTCCTTGGCGTCGTTGGTGGTGCCGGTCTTGCCTGCCGCCGGCCGCGTGAAACCCATCGAGCGCGCGCCCGCGCCGGTGCCGTGATTGATCACGTTTTCGAGCATGAACTGCATCATGTACGCGAGTTCGGGGGAGATTACCTGTTCGGCGGCGAGTTCGTGACCCTCGATTACCTTGTTGTTTTCATCGACCACGGCGGTAACGGCGTAGGGTTGGATTTCCATCCCGTCGTTGGCAATTACGGCGTACGCGCGCGCGACCTGCATCGGCGAGACTTCGATTCCGCCGAGCACGATCGACGGGTAGGGCGGCAAGTCGCCAAAGCCGAGCTTCGACGCCATCGCGCGGATTCGATCCAGTCCGACGCTGTTGGCCAGCCGCGCGGTCGCGGAGTTGAGCGACTCGCCGAGCGCGAACTCGAGCGTGACGTGGCCGAAGAAGCGGTCGCGATAGTTATTCGGCGTCCAGCTCATGTCGCCGTACTGCCAGGTGAACGGCGCGTCCTCGATATAGCTGGTCGGCAGGAACTTCTCGGCTCCTCCTGACAGGGTCTCGTCGAACGCCGCCAGGTAGGTCACCGGCTTGAAGACCGAACCGGGCTGACGTTTGGACTGAGTAACGCGATTGAACTGGCTCGAGCGGTAGTCGCGCCCGCCGGCCATCGCGCGAATCCTTCCGCTCTGCGGCTCGAGAGCGACGAGGCACGACTCGAGGCGCTCCTTGGTCTCGCGGCGGGCAAGCTTCGGATGCTTGACTTCCAAATCGCTGAGATTGTGCGCGATCGCATTCTCGGCAAGCTTTTCCATGTGTACATCGAGCGAGGTGAAGATTCGCAAACCTTCGCCGCTGAGCACCTGCGGCGGATAACGCTCGGCCAGTTCTTTCTTGACGAAATCGACGAAGTAGGGCGCGTCGTTGCCCTCGGCATAAACTTCCCGCGGATGCAGCGGCTCGCTGACTGCCGAATCGTAAGCGGTTTTGCCGATGTACCCATCCTGGAGCATCGCGGCCAGGACCTCGTCGCGTCGCGGGCGGGCGGCGTCGGGATGGTGCAGCGGATTGAGCCGGTTGGGCGAACTGATCAAGCCGGCAATTGTAGCCATTTCGCCAATAGTCAGATCGCGCGGGTCCTTGGAGAAGTAGTACTCAGACGCTTCCCAGACGCCGTATATACCTTCCTGGCCGCGCTGGCCCAAGTAGATATCGTTAATATAGTTCTCCAGGATTTCATCCTTGGAGTAGCGGCGCTCCGCGATGTACGCCATCATCGCTTCCTTGAGCTTGCGCTGGTAGCTTCGCTCGCGGGTCAGGAAGAAGTTCTTCATCAGCTGCTGGGTGAGCGTCGAGCCGCCCTGGCGCACGTGCCCCGAGGTAAAATCGATGTACGCGGCCTTGATGGTGCGGACCAGGTCAACGCCGTGATGCTCGTAAAAGCGATGGTCTTCGGCGGCCAGAATCGCATTGATCAGCGTGGGCGGAATCTGGCTCAGGCGCACGAGCCGGCGCTGCTCCCATTCGCCCTCGAAGATGCCGCTGATGAGTTCGGGTTCCAGCTCGATCGAGAAGATCGGTTTATGGGTCACGAAATCACCCATCGATTCGATCGTATCTCCCTTAAGAGTCAGCTCGACGAATTCGCCGCCGAAGTTGCCGTACGGATACGCGAAGCTATGCAGAAAGATGTCGAGCTTGCCGCGCTTGCGACTGAAGCTGTACTCGCCGCGAGAGGCGACGTGGTCCGAATCGACGGGATGGTAATTCAGGCGCGCGAGGCGCTCGAAGAAACCGAGGTCCTTGAGATCCTGGCCTGGGTAAATCAGCACCGAGTCGGAATAAATGCGCGACGGGATGTCCCATCGCTTGCCCGAGAACCGCGCGACAACTTCATTCTCGAGCTGATTGTAGTAGCTGAAGAACAGCCACAAGGTGGGAGGGATGGCGAACAAGATGAGCGCGCCCACGCCGATGAGCGCGAATTTCAGGATTCGTTTCGGGGACATCGGGAATGCGTCCCCGGCTCAGGCCTCCGGTTTGACGGTCACGTAGATAGTGGCGTCGCCGCGCCTGACTAGCAGCAGGACTATTTTGCCCTTGGCGCTTGTCTTCAGCGCATTTTGGTACGAGTCAACGTTCTTGACGGCCGCGCGATTGACCTCGAGGATCACGTCGCGAGCGCGAAGGCCGGCCTCGTCGGCGCGGCTGCCGGACTGGACCGACGAAATCACGACGCCGCCGGACGTATCGAGCCCGAGTTCTTTGGCGAGATCGGGACTCAGGTCCTTGACGTGGAGGCCGAAGGGCGAGACGGCGCCGAGGTCGGGCTTTCCCGGTTTTTCAGCCGCCACGATTTCGGGCTCGCGGGACTGCGTAATCGTGACCGGCAGATCGATCGTCTGCTTGTCGCGAATCACCTTGAGAATCCCTTTGTGGCCCAGGTCGGCACGGCCGATCAGCAGCGGCAATTCCCGCGAGTCGCTAACCGGTTGATTGTCGAACGCGACGATTACGTCGCCCCGCTTGACGCCGGCCGCCCTGGCTGGTCCGCCGTCGAGCACCTTGGCAACCAGCGCGCCGCGTGAATCCGCAAGGCCCAGCGACTCGGCCAGCTCAGGCGTCACCTTCTGGATGTACACGCCGAGCCATCCGCGCACGACTTTGCCCGAACTCTTGAGTTGCGGCAGCTCTTCCTTGACCAGTTCGATGGGAACCGCGAAGCCGATTCCCATGCTGGCGCCGGTGTGCGTGTAGATCGCACAATTGACGCCGACCACGTCGCCGCGCAGATCGATCAGCGGACCGCCCGAGTTGCCGGGATTTATCGACGCGTCGGTCTGGATGAAATCCTGGTAGTTGCCCGGGATGAAGCGTCCCTTGGCGCTGACGATTCCGGCCGTCACGGAATGATCGAAGCCGAACGGGTTGCCGATCGCCATCACCCATTCGCCCACCTTCAAGTCGTCGGAGTTGCCCAGCGGCGCGACCGCCAGGTCGTGCTTCGCATCGATCTTCAGCAGCGCGATGTCGCTCTTCTCGTCATGCCCGACAATCTTGGCGACGTAATTGTGGCCGTCCTGCGTGGTCACGGTGACCGTGCCCGGATTCTCGACGACGTGCTCGTTGGTCAGGATGTAGCCGTCCTTGGTTATGATGAAGCCGGAGCCAAGCGCCTTGGAGTGCGGCGAGCCGCCGAACTCCTCGAAAGGATGCGAGTGCGGTGGCGCGAGAAAGCCATGCGGAGACTCTTCGGGCGATGGCTCGGCGCCTTCTGCGGGTTCGTCGGGTTCGTCGGTCGAGATGTTCACGACGGCGGGGCTGAGCTTGGCTGCGAGCTCCACGAAGTCCGGCATCGACTGGGCTTTCGCCACGTGAGCGGGGTCGGCAAGCTCGGTCCAGAAGCGCGCGGGCGGCGCGGAATCCGCCGCGCGCGCCACGATGCCAGAGGCAATCAAAGTGAATGTCGCGGTAAAAATCGCGACGCCAAGAAAGACGATGGGTCGGGAAAACTTATGCGTCATGTGTGATTAAGCGAAGACGGCCGCTCAACGGCCCGGCGGTCTCGCTAATTCAACGTACTTCATTTGCAGACTGGAAAGAATCTCTTTGAGCAAGGCTTGTTCGTGGGGATCGAGGTTCCCCCGCGTCTTGTCGCGCAACATTATGATGATATCGATCATCTGCTGCGCCGAAATCAGGTCGTGCGTCACCTGACCGCTCGCCGGGTCGGGTAATTCGCCCAGCGCCGCCAGGGCCTGCTCTGACAGGCTCCATAGAAACGCCGCGAATGTCAGCTCGAGAGGCGCTTGGCTCGAATGGTGGCTCGCCGCGTGCTGCGAGGGGGCGGCTTGCGGCTTGGAGATCGACTCTGGCCCCGGCGCCTCGGGCTTGGATTTTATTTCCAACGCTTCGCCGCTCTCAGATGGCGCCTCGTCGCCTGCCTTGGCCTCGCCTTCGGCGGAGAAACGCCGGCGGTCCTGAACCTTGAATCCGCGGCCCTTTTCTTCCGATTCTTCCATCGATGGTGCCCTCACCCTTGTCCAATCTGTCCCGCAGACATCTGCTCGAGCCGGTGGATTCGCTCCTCGATCGGCGGATGCGTCGAGAACAGCCGCGAAATTCCCGCCGCGCTCAACGGATTCACTATAAACAGATGGGCCGTCGCAGGGCTGGCGTCCATCGGCATCCGCTCGTTGGCGGCCTCGAGCTTGCGCAGCGCGCTGGCCAGGTACAAGGGATTATGAGTGAGCGTGGCCCCGCTCGCATCGGCCTGGTACTCGCGCGTGCGCGAAATCGCGAGTTGAATGAGGGTCGCCGCGATCGGCGCGAGAATGCCCGCGACCAGCAGCCCCGCCAGCCCGCCTTCCTCGTCGTCGCGACTGCCAAGTCCGAAGATCGCACCCCATCGAACCATCGAGCCGATCATCATCACGGCGCCGGCCATGGTGGCTGCGATCGAGCTGGTCAATATGTCGTGATTGGTCACGTGCGAGAGTTCATGGCCGATGACGCCCTTCAATTCCTCGCGCGTGCAGATTCGCATGATCCCGCGCGTCACGGCGACGGCGGCATGATGCACGTTGCGGCCGGTCGCGAAGGCGTTGGGCGTGTCGGAATCGATAAGGTACAGGCGCGGCATCGGGATTCCCGCCGAATGCGCCAGCTCGTTGACGATCGAGTAGAGTTCCGGCGCCGATTGCGCGTCGAGTTCCTGCGCTCCGTAAGCGCGCAGCACAATCTTGTCGGAGAACCAGTAGCTGAAGAAGTTCATCACCGCGGCGATAACGAAAAAGATCACGACGCCGCGCGAACCTCCGATCAGCCCGCCGATTACCATCAGCAGACCCGTCATCAGACCCAGCAGCAGCGTCGTCTTGAAGAAGCTCATAGCCCCTCCCTCGCGCGACTTACATATGTTGTCCGATGATGCATGCCCTTCTCAGTGTATTATCTTTGACGCTGCTCCACAAATTTTGACAACCAACGCGGCGACTTCATCGGCCTCGATGGAATCGATGGGGTTGCGCCTGAGAATGCCGATTTGTCCACCCGCGCCCGGCGCGACAGGACGCCATCGCGCGGGATCGGTCGGCCCGAAGATAACCACACCGGACGCGCCGGCCGCGGCCGCCAGATGCGACACGCCCGAGTCGTTGCCTACGAAGGCCGATGCGACGCGCGCGATCGCCGCGACCGTCGGCAAATCGAGGTGCTTCAGGATCGGGACGCCGGGCTCGCGAAAGATCGGTTCCAGCGATATTTCGGCGGGACCGAGAATGACCGCGACGCTCGAGCGATTCGATTTCGATAGTATCGACGCGAGCGCCGCGAATTTGTCAGCCGGCCAGTTCTTGCCGGGACTTCCGCTGCCGGGAAAAATCACAATCAAATTCGAGCCGCCGCATTTCGATTGTACCAGCGCACGCGCGGCTGCCGCGAGGTCATCCGGGGTCGGTTCGAGCCGTGAATCCACCAGCAGAGCGGTCTCGTCAATTTCAATTTCAATTTCAGTTGCCCGCAAGTAAGCCGCCGATACGTGGCCGTCACCGCCGGGGCGGAACGGATGAAACGAGACGTGCCCATCGGTGGCAGCCGCCAATCGCGCGCGAAAACGCCCGTCGTCCGAGGCGAAGAACGAGTAGATGCGATCGAAATCCGCGAAGAATCGACGCGCATTTGCGCTGACCGGCGTTTGCTCGGATTCTGCGCCCGGTTCCGTGAATAGTTCGCCGACCTCGCGAGCGTCTATCGAATGACCGCGTGCGACGACGGTTCTTCCGGCTGCGAGCCGGGCCAGTTCCAAGCGCGCCATCAGCTCGACCGAGGCGCCGCGGTAGCGCCGCGAAATCGCCCCAAGCGCGGGCATCAAGCACATGAGGTCGCCGAGCGCGCCCGGAAAAATGACCAGCACGCGACGGATGGATCGGCTGGCCTTTTTCTCCAGGGTCATCGAGGAAAGTGTATCACCAAGGCGAAACCTGGGTTTCGCGCGGTCCTTCCGATCACCCCTTTTTCTTTGGCGGCGGCGCGGGCGTCTCCGCCGGCTCCTCGACCGTCGCGCCGGGCGGCAGCGCGACCGGCTTGGCCGCCAGCTTTTCGCGCACCTTGGCTTCGATCTCGTCCGCCAGCTTCGGATTCGCCTTGAGCAAATCGCGCGCGTTCTCGCGTCCCTGCCCGATTCGTTCACCGTTGTAGGAGTACCAGGCGCCGAGCTTCTCGATGATGCCGTGCTCGCTGGCCATATCGACCAGTTCGCCTTCCTTCGAAATCCCAGTGCCGTACAGGATGTCGAACTCGGCCTCGCGAAACGGCGGCGCAACCTTGTTCTTCACCACTTTGACTTTGGTCCGCGAGCCAATCACTTCGGTCGCGTTCTTGATCGTGCCGATTCGCCGGATATCGATTCTCACCGACGAATAAAACTTAAGGGCGTTGCCGCCGGTGGTCGTTTCCGGATTCCCGAACATCACGCCAATCTTCATCCGGATCTGGTTGATGAAAATAACGATCGTGCGCGAGCGTGATATGATCGACGTAAGCTTGCGCAGTGCTTGCGACATCAGGCGCGCCTGCAGGCCCATCTGCGGCTCGCCCATCTCACCTTCGATTTCCGCGCGTGGCACCAGCGCCGCCACCGAGTCTATTACCAGCACGTCGATCGCGCCCGATTGCACCAGCGTCTCCGTGATCTCCAGCGCCTGCTCGCCGTTGTCCGGCTGCGAGATGAGCAGATCCTCGACCTTGACGCCGAGCTTGCGCGCATAGGCCGCGTCGAGCGCGTGTTCCGCGTCGATAAACGCGCAGGTACCGCCCGTCTTCTGCGCTTCCGCGATACATTCCAGCGCCAGCGTCGTCTTGCCCGACGATTCCGGGCCGTAGATTTCGACCACGCGCCCGCGCGGCAATCCACCCACGCCCAGTGCGAGGTCGAGTCCGAGCGAGCCGGTCGATACGACCGCGATATCGGCCGAAATCGCCTGCTCGCCGAGCTTCATGATCGAGCCTTTGCCGAACTGTTTCTCGATTTGGCTCAACGCCAGGTCGAGCGCTTTACTTTTGATCTCTATCGCCATCGATTATGCCCATGCGGGATTTCTTTTATCGCGGTGCGAATCTTGTCACAAACTGGCGTCGATAGCTCTATCCGCGCCGGCCCTCGTGTCCACAGGGGTGTTAAGAAGGCAACCCCGGTGTTACCAAAAGAACGAAAAGCGGCACCGCGGCCTGCTAACGCGCCTGGAACAGAAATGTCGCCAGCGCTTCGTAGCTGGATCCGTCGGGCCCCAGATGGCTGCGGTAGAGCGTGATCGATTCGATCCTCGAGACGCCGAACTCGCGGTCCCGCGCCGCGTATAATGCCTGCCGGGTTTTGCCCGCAACCGGCTGATCGCCAACCCGCCCGATCGTCAGATGCCCGCTCCAGCGCCGCTTTTCGCGCTCGAATCCATAGTCAGCCGCGACCGTCTCCAGCCGTGCGGCAAGCGCGGCAAGCGCCCCCGGTTCCACGCTATGCAATCCCACCCAAATCGTGCGCGGACGCTCGAGGTCGGGGAACGCGCCGACTCCCGCCGCGGCGACCTCGAATGGCGCCGTCTTTGTCGCGAGCTGATGAAGCCCGGCGGTGAGCCGCTCCAATCGATGCGAATCCACTGCCGGTCCGAGAAACTTGAGCGTGATATGCAGATTTGCCCGCGGCACCCATCGGACGCCGTCGCGTGGATGCTTCAGATCGCCGATCGTCTCCGCCACCGACTCCTCGACCTGCTCGTTCATCCGGACTGCGACGAACGCGCGCACTCCCCGGGCTTCGCGATCCACGAAGTCGTCGTGGAGATGCGCTCGTGCCTGACCTTCCACCCAATGCGTCATTCGATCCTGATTGAAATTAAGTTGAGCTGCCTGATCCTTCTTCCAAGGTCGAGCAGTCGTAGAAAAATTCGAGCTTCTTGGGCATCGTCCGATTTCCCCCCGCTCATAGTAGCTCAGTCAACCGCGGCGGGACCATCACTTTTGCGCACTCTCCAGTCCATCCTTGCCATCGATCTTGATCAAGTCCGCGCGCACGTACCCGATGAACGCCTGCGCCTCGATCCGCAACGGCAGATGGCGCTCATCCGCCGATATCCACAACACCGTCCCGTGCGCCTCGCTGCGCAGCGCGCCGTCGCTGACGTACCAGACGTCGGGCACGATGCGCCACGCGTCGAAGTCGCCGATCGAGAGGTGAATCTTCTCCCGCTTCTCGACCTCGAATGCGAAAACATAGCGCTGGCTGCCGCTGAACACGTCGAACGCATAGGTCTTGCCCGGCTCGAAGTTCTGCGTCAGCGCCATCATCGCGCCCGATATCGGTCCCCACGGATCCGACGCGATGAATTCCTTGCTCTGCGTTCCTTTGTGATTCTTCTTCGTCATCGTGACCATCTGCGCGGGCCGATCGATGGTCACGTCGTAGTAATTGAGCCGCGATTTTTCGTGTTGGACCAAATAAACACCGCTGGTGTGGAGCGTGTCATCGGCCATGCTCTCCCGCATGTAGTCGCGCATTTTGTAGAACAGATCCGCAAACGGGTTGGTCTCGATCCAGATTTCCCCGACCCATCGCGAAGGACCTTTTGGCTGTTTGTGGAATTCGAGGCGCGCGTGCGCCGCCGGAATCCCAACCCACGACGCTTGATAGATCAACTGCTCGCCGTCGTGAAAGGGTATCGGCCCCGGTTTGTACGCCGGCACCTTCGCCTTGACCTCGGGCGGCAGCGCCATCGGGGTCGGCGCCGGTGTGGGAAGATGGCGATGCTTGTGTGGGGCCGCCGGCTGATCCTGTGCCGGCGGATCCGAATACGATGGGCCCGATGCCGGTATCGGCGCCGCGACAGCGCCCGCGCCGGTGGCGGCCATAATGAGCATGAACGCGGCGATTACAATGCTCGCCGGCGCGCCGCCACGAACATTTACGCGCCGCGGCCCGGCGGCGTGCTTCCTTGCAATATCAGTCATGATCACCAATAATTCTGGCCGATTGCGGAGGTGCGGGAAATGACTATCACGCGAAATTTATTTGCTGTCTTCGCGCTGGGCGTCGCGCTTGCCGTACCACACCTCGCCTTTGCGCAGTATGGCGGCCAGGGACTGGGCAGCGCTCTCAGTTCCAATCCAATGTCGCATCAGGGGCAAGTGAAACCCGGCATTGACGATATGGCGAATCGCGCGGCCACGGAAACGCCGTTCAAAGTCATCAAAGACGTAAAGCTCGGCCTCAAGGACGCCGACCCGGCAGTGCGCGTCTCCGAACTGGTGAAACTCCGCTACCTGCAGGATCCGGAAGTCAACCAGATCCTGATGAACTCGATGTCCGACCCGGACGCGCGCGTCAAGATAAAGGCCGTCGACATCCTCGGCGCGCGTGAAGCCAATGAGTCCGTGACGCCGATGTCCTCGATGCTCTTTCTGCGTTCCACCGAGCCCATCGTCAAGCTGCATCTGGTGGCGGCGCTTGGCAGGATTGGCGATGCGCAAGGCGCGATGCCCGTCATGCAGTATCTCGGCGAAGATCAGGACGAGCGCGGCCGCGGCACTGCCGTCTTCGCGCTTGGCGAAATCGGAAGCGACAAGGCGGTAGGGCTGCTGAACACGGTGGTTGCCGAGGATCAAAGCCAGATGGTGCGGCGGCTTGCGCAGGAAGCGCTGCAAAAGGTCAGCGGCCAGATGCCGACCGAGCGCGCCAAGAAGGTGGCTGCGGATTCGAGCAAAGAGAACGAGCCGACCGATCAGAAACTTGCCAAGCTGCGCGAGATGGACAAGAAGATGGAGGACATGGAGCGCTGACCGCGCATCGTATCTCCCTGACTTTAGGCGGCCGTGCGAAAAATCTCCGCGCGGCCGTTTTAGTTCCCGCCGTGGCAGCCGGCCAAGCTGCCGCCTCCAGCATCAACATCCAGTTATCCAAGGTCTCCTGTTGGATTATCTTCTTCCTTACTAAGGTGCAGGGGGCTGTGGTAGAAGAGCACGGGGGCTTCGATGGCCGATCATCCTGTTTTCATCTCATACGCGCGCAAGACGAGCGCGGCACTCGCCGAAGCCCTGCACCGGGAGCTGGGCGGCGACACCGGGCTTGCGTTCCTTGATACCTCCGACATCGAAACGCTGCAGAAGTTCCCCGCCGAAATTTCCGACGCGTTGCTCGCCGCGAAAGTCGTCGTAGTCTTCGCCGACGAAACGTACTTCACGCGATGGTACTGCCTGCGCGAATTTGAAACCGCGCTGGCTCCCTTCCATGCGCTTGTTCGCCGCAACGCCCCTGAGGCGGAGAAAGACCAGGCGCTTATGCACCTCGTGATAGCTCTGCCGGAAGCCGACGTATCACGCCAGTTGGCGGATCGGCTGCCCCCTTCGCTCAGGCATACGAAATGGCCGCAAGCTTCTAATACCAAAGGCCTCGCAAAAGCGGTCCGGAAAAGGCTCAAACGCGCCACGCTCAGCTTCAAGAGAGATTTGAGCCGCATTCTCGGTAAGTCTGAAGCTGAAACGGTCGGGAAACGGTTTCGTGAACAGGCGGCGTTGCCCTCACCCGCGAGTCTTCGCGGCATCACCCTTTTCCCCACCCAAATGCCGCGTTCGCTCGACGAAGGCTTCAAAGGAAGGGCGGACGATCTCTGGCGGCTTCACCATGAGCTATCGACCGTGGCCGCCGGCGATGCGCCCCGCAGCGTTGCGATCGAAGGCGGCGGCGGCTTCGGCAAAACCCGTTTGGCGCTCGAATATTTTCATCGCTTCGGACCGACTTCGTATCGGGGCGGCCTCTTCTGGCTTGACGCCAACGTCGGCGGCGAAGAGATCGAGTCTCGCCTTCACGGGATTCTGCGAGCCATCAAGCCGGATACCCCTGACCTTAAGGCGTTTCGCGAGAGCGGGAGAAATGCGCGGGAGGAACTTGCGGCCGCGTTGCAGCAGTTGCCGGGGGAAGCCGGCGTGCTCTTTGTGGTCGATAATATTCCCGATCCCAGCCCTGGCGACCGGCCAAAAAGCCTCGAAGAATGGTGCCCCGGAACCGGAGTGGTCACCGTTGTCTCGACCTCCCGCACCACAGCCGGCTCGCAAGGCGCAAACGTTCATCCGCTCAATCTTGATGTGCTCCCGCTTGAGGCGGGCGTGGATTTGCTTACGTATGGCAATCGACGGGCGGCGCTTGACGACAAGCAGTGGCGCTCGATTGCGGAATGGGTCGGCCGGCTGCCGCTCGCGCTCGAGCTGCTTCGGAGTGCAATGCGGATGGTGGCAATTTCGCCGCGTGAACTATTCGGCTTAGCGAACGAGAATCGTGGAACCACTGGAGAGCTCGACCACCTGATGGGCGTACTACACAATCAGGTTCCGGCAGGAGCGCTGCGCGGGATTACGGAAGCATTCGACAAATCCTACAGTCTTCTGCCTCAAAATGCCCGGCAGGCCGCGCGGCTCCTGGCGTGCCTGGCGCCCCAGCCGATCCCGCTTGATGTGCTCAAAGTGATGGGCGCTAAACCCAGTTCGGGTGCGGCACGCACGGCGCTGGTAAGTCGCTCGTTTGTAACCCGGCCCGAGACCTTGGATGGCGCGGACCAGCCATTTGAGATTTTTGGGCGAATGCACAAATTGCTCGCGGATTTTATCCGGGCAAAAAGCCCCGACGGTCCAGCCGAGCTTCGCCGCGCAGCCAAGGCGCTGATCGATGTCATGGATTCCGATTCGTGCCGGGATCCGGCCAAATGGCCGCTGATGAATGCATCCCTACCACATGCGGAGCTGGTGTTCGAAAGACTTATCCGGGGCGGGGAAAAGGAAGACGCCGAGCTTGCAGTCGATGCCGGGTTGCGAATGGGTACCCTGCACGATGAGCAAGGAGCGGCCCAAAAGGCTCGCAAGATTAAGGAGCAGACGCTGGAGCTGGCTTCGAAACGTCTGGGCACTGAAGAGCCTCTCACGCTCACTGCGATGGGCAACCTCGCCGTGACGTTTCACGCCCAAGGCGACCTTGAGGGCGCGCGCAAACTTCAGAAAGAGGTGCTCGACGCCCGCACCCGTATCCTCGGTGGTGAGCACCCCGACACGCTGAGCTCGATGAACAACCTCGCCGAGACGCTCCTCGCGCAAGGCTACCTTAAGGGCGCGCGCAAACTTCAGAAACAGGTGCTCGACGCCCGTACCCGCATCCTCGGCGGCGATCATCCCGACACGCTCACCGCGATGAACAACTTCGCCACAACGCTCAGCGCCCAGGGCCACCTTAAGGGCGCGCGCAAACTTCAGGAACAGGTGCTCGATGCCAGCAAACGCATCCTCGGCTGCGAGCATGCCAACACGCTCGCCGCGATGAGCAACCTCGGCGCGACGCTCTATTCCCAAGGCAACTTTGGGGGCGCGCGCAAACTTCAGGAACAGGTGCTCGACGCCCGCACGCGCATCCTCGGCGGCGAGCATCCCGATACACTCACCGCTATGAACAACCTCGCCTCGACGCTCAGCGACCAAGGCGATCTTGAGAACGCGCGCAAACTTCAGGAACAGGTGCTCGACGCCAGCACCCGCATCCTCGGCTGCGAGCATCCCGACACGCTCGGCGCGATGGGCAACCTCGCCGCGACGCTTCACACGCAAGGCGATCTTCAGGACGCGCGCAAACTTCTGGAACAGGTGCTCGACGCTCGAACACGCATCCTTGGCGGTGAGCATCCCGACACGACAGTCTCCGCGTGGAACCTGTTTTTGACACTGCGCGCCCAAGGCAAAACTAAACGAGCGAACACAATTCTTGAACGGAATCTGAAGTGGCTCATAAAACGCGCCCCCAAGACGCCTAGCTATGAGCAGCGCGAGGTTCGCGAGCGACTAGAAGAGTATTTGCGCAAGCCGCGATGACTGGGGGTCAATCGCACTGTGCGCCTATTTCCTGGCGATCCACTCGCCGGCCATCACGCCGTCGCCGCACCATTTCCCGTCCGCGACCACTGCGGTTCCATTGACCATCACATGCTCGATCCCGACCGGGGCGAGCGCCGGCGTTCTCGAATCCGCGGCGCATCCGATCGTTTCGGGGCTGAATATCACCAGGTCCGCCGCGTATCCCGGACGAACCAAACCGCGCGCGCCCAGCCGCATGCGCTGGGCCGCCATCCCGGTCGCCTTGTGAACCGCGTCTTCGAGCGTCAGCAGTTTCAACTCACGCACGTAGTGCCCGAGGATTCGCGGGTAGGTGCCGAAGCTGGCGGGATTTTGATGCCCATGCGAAGTCAGAATCGTGTCCATCTCGAACAGGTTCAGCGGATGCTTCATCGCTTCCCGCAACGCATGCTCGTCGCCGTAGTCGTCGCCGCTGTATAGATGGTTCAGCACGCGCGCGCGCGTCCCGCTCTCACGGGTGATAGTCAGGTACGCGTCGATCGGATCGAGCTTCAGTTCATCGGCGATCTGGCCGAAGAACTTGCCCTCGAGATGACTGAGTTCGGGCTTGACAGCCCACATGAGCTGAACCGAGTCGGCGATAAATGGTGCGAGCGGCCGGAACCCGGCGCGCAATTTCGCCCAACCGTCCGATGAATCGAGCAAACGCTCGAGTCCGGTTTGCGCCCACGCGGGAAAAATAACGCGAATCGTCGTGTTGCCGCAGGTGTAAGGGAAAGTGTCGAACGCGATATCGACGCCGGCGTTTTTGTGACGCTCGACTTCGGCAATAGTGTCTTCGACTGTCGCCCAGGTGCGCTGGCCAACAAAAATCAGATGCGAAACCTGCAGCGGTACGCCCGCCTCGCGCGCGATATTGGCCATCTCACGCACGGCCAGGATGTTGTGGGGAAACTTGCTGTCGAAGAACAACGAGCGCTCCGAGTATGCGCGCAGATGCGAGGTCAACACGCCGCCCGCAGCGGCCGCCACCCGCGCCAGCGCAGCCAGCTCGGCCGGCTTGGCGATCATCCCCGGAAAATAGCCAAGCCCGCACGACAGCCCCACTGCGCCATCGGCCATCGCGCCCTCGACCATCGCCTGCATTGCGCGCAACTGATCCGCCGACGGCTCTCCCGCGTCCGAGCCCATCACGCTCAGGCGAATGCTGCCGTGCCCCGCCAGATGCGCGACGTTGAGCGCGAGCCCCCGGCGCTTGAGATACGCGGCGAAGCCCGCCACGTCGTCCCATTCCCAATCGAACTTCCGCTCGGCGCATAGTTGCCCCGACTCGTCGAGCATCCGCTTCCGCTCGCGCATCACCGGCGCCACCGAGAAGCCGCAATTGCCGCCGACAAACGTGGTCACGCCTTGCAGCAGAAATGGCTTCAGGATTTTCCCGTGATCGGCAATCGGCAGAACCCAGTCGGAGTGCGAATGCATATCGATGAATCCCGGCGCGATCGCGAGCCCGGTCGCATCGATTTCGCGCGCCGCGGACGCGCTCGCGGCGTCGCCCGGATCGATCAGGGCGGCTATTTTGCGATCTTTGATTGCCACGTCGGCCCGGTAGCGCGGCGCGCCGCTGCCATCGACGACGACGCCGTTGCGGACGACTACGTCATATTCCATGAACGCGATTATTCGCGGATCGTGGCGCCCGGCGCAAACCCGTCCGCCGGTTCACACCTTGATCAATCCATCGACATGGCCGCTGGAACGTGGACGCTGCGGAAATACTCGAATTAAGTTCTTCCGTCTCCTCTGGCACCCTCACCTCGACGCGCGGCCCCACGCCTCGATGAGCCGCTCGAACGCCTTGCGCAACTCGGGGTCCTTCAACTCCGGCAGCTCGATCGATTTCCGCGTCGCGCGCGACACCGTGCGCAGTTTCGGCCGCTCGCGCCTGCTGAGCCGTCCCTGCACAAATCGCAGCTCACGTACGACGTCATCGCCCAACCTCTCTGTCACGCGCGCGAGAATTTGCGACTTCATCAGGTTCAGTTCTTGTATCCACATCGCACCCGACACTTTCACGACTGCGGTGTGGAATTTCAGCGAGACGATTTCGGTGCGCCTCGCGATCGCCTCGCCGACGATCTCCGGCCATGCTTTCGCGAGCCGCACGATCGCGAAGTGACCTTCGCGGTCGATGCGATCGAGCAGCGGCTGCATCGCGGCCCCGATCTGTTCCGGAGCCTTGTGGCGTCGAGTCGGCATGAGCGCTTCACGATAGCGCCACTCGCATCGCACGCATACCGACTGCCGGGCCAGCGCCTCTCGGCGTGTCACCCAAGCCGCCGGATTCGACCATAATTTCTATTAGGATAACTAATTTGAAGTCGTGGGCCAGTCATAAATTTTGAATATAAGCGAACATTTAACAAAAGTTATCAACAACCTTATATATTGTTTATGAACAGATTGTCCTACACTACCTGTAGGGGGTCGGGGCTTGACAGGCTGTACGGGTCGCGCGCATATTGTCGCCCACGAGTCGCTTAGAGACTTCTAAGTTGAGTGCGGGCTTAACGCGCATGTAACTGAGGTGGGGAGGATGCGGTGATGGGCGGGGGAGCGATAGATCTGGAAATGGATTCGAAGCCGAAATTAACCGACCGCGCACCAGTTCCCAACGCTGCGCCCGCCGACTCTGCCGCGCCCGGGCGCGGTATTATGCTCGATCGTTTCTTCACCACCGCCGGCGTCGATCCATATTCCGAGGTCGAATGGGATCTCCGCAGCGCCGTCATCTCGGGCGAAGACGGCCGCGTAGTCTTCGAGCAGAAAGACGTCGAGGTGCCGCGCGGATGGTCGCAGACTGCGACCAACGTCGTCGTCTCGAAATATTTCCGCGGCCCGCTCGGAACGCCCCGGCGCGAGACCAGCGTCCGCCAGCTCATCTCCCGCGTCGTCGATACCATCACCGGTTGGGGCGAAAAGCAGGGCTACTTTGCCGGCGCCGACTCGCGCGAAACCTTCCACGCCGAACTCAAGTACTTGCTCCTCAATCAGAAGGCCTCGTTCAACAGCCCGGTCTATTTCAACGTCGGCATCGAGGCCAAGCCGCAGTGCTCCGCATGCTTCATCCTAAAGGTCGATGACAGCATGGACTCGATCCTGAGCTGGTACCGCAACGAAGGCATGATCTTCAAAGGCGGCTCCGGCGCGGGCGTGAACCTGTCCGCGCTGCGCTCCTGCCGCGAGAAACTCTCGTCGGGCGGGACCGCGTCGGGACCGTTGTCTTTCATGAAAGCCGCCGACGCGAGTGCCGGCGTCATCAAGTCGGGCGGCAAAACGCGGCGCGCAGCCAAGATGGTGGTGCTCAACGCCGACCATCCCGACATCGTCGATTTCATCAAGTGCAAGGTCGAAGAGGAAAAGAAGGCGTGGGCGCTGATCGAAGCCGGCTACGACTCCTCGCTCGACGGCCCGGCTTACGGCTCCGTGTTCTTCCAGAACGCGAACAATTCCGTGCGCGCCACCGATGGATTCATGCAGGCGGTTCTCGATGACGCCGATTGGCAGACCCACTTCGTCAGGTCCGGCGAGGTCGCCGAGACCCGTTCCGCGCGCAAGGTGCTCCACATGATCGCCGAGGCCACCCACGCATGCGGCGACCCCGGGATGCAATTCGACACGACGATCAACCTCTGGCACACCTGCCCGGCCAGCGGACGAATCAACGCGTCGAATCCGTGCAGCGAGTACATGCATCTCGACAACTCGGCCTGCAATCTCGCCTCGCTCAACCTGATGAAGTTCATCGACGATCGCGGCGAGTTCGACGTGCGCGCGTTCCGCCACGCGGTGGACGTAATGATCACGGCGCAGGACATCGTGGTCGATAATTCCTCGTATCCGACCGACGAGATCGCCAGGAACGCCAGCGCGTACCGCGAACTCGGGCTCGGCTACGCAAACTTGGGCGCGCTGCTGATGGCGCTCGGGATGCCCTATGACTCCGACCAGGGCCGTAGCTACGCCGCCGCGATTACCGCGCTGATGACGGGCGAGGCCTATCTCCAGTCGGCGCGAATCGCCGAACAAATGGGTCCGTTCGCCGGCTACGCGACCAATCGCGAGCCGATGCTGAAAGTGATCGAGCGCCACAAAGCCGCCGCCTACAAGCTCGATCCCTCTTACGTTCCGCTCGACCTGCTTCGCGCCGCGCGCGAGTCATGGGACGACGCGCTCAAGCTCGGCAGTTGCGCCGGCTATCGCAATTCGCAGGCTACGGTGATCGCGCCGACCGGCACCATCGCATTCATGATGGATTGCGACACCACCGGCATCGAGCCGGACATCGCGCTCATCAAGTACAAAAAGCTGGTCGGCGGCGGGATGCTGAAAATCGTAAACAACACGGTGCCGCGCGCGCTCAAGCGGCTGGGCTATGACTCGAAGGAAGTCCAGGAAATCGTCGAATACCTCGACGAGAACGAGACTATCGAAGGTGCGCCGCAGCTTGCCGACGCGCATCTCGCCGTCTTCGATTGCGCCTTCAAGCCGCGCGCCGGCGCGCGCACGATTCATTACAACGGGCACCTCAAGATGATGGGCGCCGTTCAGCCGTTCATCTCCGGCGCGATTTCCAAGACTATCAACATGCCCGCGGAAGCGACCGTGGACGAAGTCGCGGAGGCTTACGTCACCGCCTGGAAGCTCGGCCTCAAGTCGGTCGCGATTTACCGCGACGGATCCAAGCGCGTGCAGCCGCTCAACACGGGCAAGAAAGAAATAGAGAAAGCGGTGGACGCGGTGGCGTCGATCGCGGCGGCCGCGGCGGCCGACGATCGGATGCAGCGGCGCAAGCTGCCCGACGAGCGCAAATCGATCACCCACAAATTCGATATCGCCGGCCACGAAGGTTACATCACCGTCGGCATGTACGAGGACGGCACCCCGGGCGAAATTTTCGTCACGATGTCCAAGCAGGGCTCGACGATCTCGGGCCTGATGGACTCGTTTGCGACGGCGATTTCGTTCGCGCTCCAGTACGGCGTTCCGCTCCAGTTCCTGGTGGACAAATTCTCGCACATGCGCTTCGAGCCGTCGGGCTTCAGCAAGAATCCACAGATTCCGTACGCCAAGTCGATCGTCGATTACCTGTTCCGATGGATGGCGTCGAAGTTCCTCGGCGAGGAAGCGCGGCGCGAAGTCGGAATCATCGAGTCGGAGAAGAACCTGTCGGCAAAGTCCGACGCGGCGCACGCGCCGGTGGCGACCGTCGCCAGCCTGCGCGACGGCAAAGACGGCGGCCTTCGCCAGGCTTTCATCAATCAGGCCGACGCGCCCCCGTGCCCGGATTGCGGCAGCATAATGGTGCGCAACGGCGCCTGCTACAAGTGCATGAACTGCGGCACCACCAGCGGGTGCTCATAAGGAAGGAGTTTCAAGGGTCCCGGAGAATAGGTGGGGGAGGTTTTCGAGAGACTGGCGCGATGAGGTGGATGCGAACGGGTAGGTAGGTACAAGAGGCGGCGGCGAAAAGTTTCAGCCAGTCCTCGGAGAAATTGAGGATGATGAGTTCTCCGGGGCCCACCTTGAATGCAGGCGCGGCAAGGGCTGCGCCCTAAAAGGTTGTGGTGAGGCGGCGGATGTGGTGACGGCAGGGGGCTGGGAGCAATCCCAGCCCCCGAATTCTTCGGCGGTGGTGCGACGGCCACCTCTCCCGTATAACGGGCGAGGTATTGGACACATTTGGACGTAGTCAGCGGGAGGGACGGTTGCCGGTTGATGCGGCTTCATCAAGCAACCGCTGCAAACGATCGGCGGGAGAATCGCGCCCGGCGTGGCCATCGTGGCCGGTATTCAAAGCCCAGGCCGGCACAACGCGCGTATGCGGTGGCTTGAACTCCGAGGGGAGCAAACGCTCGCGAGCCGACCACTGATCGAAGCTGCCGGGACTGCTCGCCAGCACGCGAAATCGCATGGAGCCGGTTGCACAGGCACAACCCGAGTCGCAAGTTCCGTAGAGCTCGCCCGGTAACTTGACGACCAGATCAAGCGGGCGCGTCACCCCGGGCACGATGTCTACGGGGTCCTTCATCCCAACAATCCAGAAGCTGTGGATCACGTCGGCGGAGGCAAGCTCGAGCCGGACGTTGGTAGCACTGGGAAGGTACAAAACATCGCTGGTCTTGATGCCGAGAGAGGGATAATCGAATTCCCACCACCACTGATGCGCGACCACTCGGACCGTGAGCGCAGGCCGGGTCACGCCACGACCGAGGGTTTGACCGAGAAAGAACGCTCCGGCACAGATGCACGCCAGACCCATCAAGCATTCGACGAATGGCATTGACGATTTCATGCGTTCACTTCCTAAAGTGTACCCGCCTAGTTGGCGCCGTCGCCAGCCGCCAGCGGTTCGCGCGCCGCGGCTCGTTCCACGTCGCTCGCGACCCGATCCGGTTCGGCCTTTTGACCTATGTACTGAAGCAATGCACGACCGTTCGCATCGACCAGGAAGAATTCGAGAACGTGATCGACCGTTCCATCGGCTTCGCGCTTTCGAATCACATTGAATCGCGCCATCACGTCTTCGATCTGTTCGGGCGTTCCAGTCAGGAACAGCCAGCCGCTAACGTCAGCCCCCTGCTTGTTCGCATAGGCGAGAAGCTGCGCCGGGTGATCGTGTTCGGGATCGACCGTGATCGACACGATGCGGGCCTCGGTTCCAAGCTTGGGTCCGAGTCGATTCGCGACCTGTTTCATCTGAGCCGTGAGGAGAAGACACGGTCCGGGACAGTTGGTGTAAATGAAATCGAACAGCACCGGTTTCCCTTTCAGCGAGGCCAGGGAAACGTTCCGGCCATGCTGATCGACCAACGTGATGTCGGGCAAGCAGTCGGAGGTATTGCGCACCTCGAATCCTCCGCGCTCATCAATATCCTCTGCATGCCGGCGGCAACCAATTAGAGTCACCACGCCCACGAAGACAACCAGCATCGTCAAAGAGAGGCTTGTACTGAGATTCTGCCCCTTGAGATTAAGGTTTAGCGTTGGGGTCACCTCGATTCCCTGAAGTCTGCGTCGCAGGGTTCTCCGGCAGCAGCGGCAGCACCGCATCCGATAGACTCTTCCCGGTAACCGGCGTTTGGTCGGGGGTGAGCTTCGCGCGGATGACTCCGCTGCTATCTACAACGAATGTGACGGGCAGAACGTTGGGCGGACCGAAATCGTTGACTTTGGCGTCATCCTGCATCGCCGCCGGATAGCTGAACGACTGCATGACCTTGAGCACATCGGACCGATCGTGCGGGCGGTCGGCGCTGAGACCGATCATCTCAAGCCCTTGGCCATGATAGCGCCGATAGAAGGCGTCGAGCGCCGGCATTTCCTCGCGGCAAGGCGGACACCAGGTGGCCCAGAAATTGACGACTACGACTTTCCCGCGCAACGCACTTAGATCGAATACCTGACCGTCCAGTTCGGGCACGACCAGCGCCGGCGCGGCGTCACCGACAGTCGCAGAGGCGAGCGCCAATGCAGCCGCACACAGGATCATGCCGACTCCTGCTGCAGCAGACCACAATATGGTTCGCCTCACGATTGCCTTCCTACGCTTCAGAAGCTGTAACTCAGAATCACCTTGGCTGCCCAGGGCGTGGTCAGCTGATAACCCCTCATGTTTTGAAAAATTGGGACCTCAATGTCTGCGTAAGCCCGGATGACCCCGAGTTTGGTCTCGACTCCCGGTCCAATGATAAAGCGGGTGTAGCCGCTGTCGGCGGGATCTGCGGCCGTTCCTGTGTCCCTGGTACGGTCAGAGGCGAGAAAGGTGAGCATCGGAGCGAGTTCCTTGAGAGGACCGACTTTGCCGAAGTCGTAGTAGGTTCCCACTGCACCATCGACTTCCCTACCGGGCGTGTAGTGGTCCTGTCCCCAGAGCGGCAAATTGTAGTTGACCTGCACGTACCAGTTGAAGGGGCGCTCCCTGAAGGTCAACGGCAGCGTCCCCAACTGCTTCGGTAATGTTCCGAGGTGATAAGCCCCCATCAGAAGATCAGTGCTTCCCGTGCCAATCTGCGTGTCCCGATCGAAGGGTGGATAATGCCAATCGCCGCTCGGGGCCTTGACTCCCATCAGGAGTCCGGTCGACATGTCCTCCGACAGACCCGTATACATCCCTTGGATCCGGATATCGCCTATGGAGTTGTTCTGGTACCAATGGATGTCGTCGTTGTTGCCCCCATAAGCACCCTTGTATTGGCGCACCCAATAGGGCACCTCGAGCATCGCTCCCCAACTCCGATTGAACATGTACTGTGCGCCAAATTCCATGAAGTCTGTTCGTATGTACTTGTCGTTATTGTAGAAGGCGGAGGCTGGCTGGGTCGCGTGGAAGTTTATGTACTGATCCATGTATTCATATTGTGTCCACACCTGGCCTCCGGCCCCCTCAGGAAACAGTGCTGCGGTATCTACCTCAAAGACTCCACACCCGCATGCACAGGCCCAGACCAAACCGGGCGTCAGCCCGATGAGGAAAACAGTCGCCACCAACAAGCGTCTGCACGTTTTTCCGGCGTCACGCAGAGAAATGGCCGCTCCAGCCAAAAGGACAAGCTCAGAAATCCGTCGCACAGGACATCTCCCAGCGGACACGTTGTGATGCGCCGCTTGCCTGAAGGAAAAAAGACCGGCGCCGCGACATTTGCGGCGTCGCAAACCCAAATCAGGGAAACATGGTCGAACGAAGGTCTTTAGACGGGGCGCTTTGGGGGCGGGGTGTCGGGGGCGACCTTAATATCGACTAGTCGCACCGCCTCCTTCACGGCGGTCGCACCCAGAGCGCGGAGAACGAACTCCGGCAAGACCGTCGCAGGGCGTGCAAGCAACGTGTTCGACACACGGTCGAACATTTGAAGCGGCTGGCAAATGTTGATGGTCAATTCCGGACGGCTCGGTCCGGAGACGACGACTAACCCGGGATTCGAGGGGACGCTGGCCAGCAACATGACGATCGCCACGATTAGACTCAGGTCCCGCAAGTCCGCCTTTGAAAACAACCGCCTCATACCGCAGCGACCAGTTCTAAAGCAATCCTCGCTCGCGTTCAAGATCCGCTGGCGATAGCCTCTCGACGGCGCACGGCTTCTCGATCGACGTCATGCTTTCAATTTTATCCGCGCAGCAAGCGGGTAACCAGAAATATTGCGAGCATCCCCACACAGGTGGCGACGCCAACCAATGGAGAGTCGTGCTCGCGAGCTTCCGGCAGCAGATCCGAGGCGCCGATGTAAAGAAAAGAACCGGCGAAAAATGCAAGCAGCCACGGCAGGAGTCCTGCCCTCAAATTGAACATCAGCGTCGAGGCCGCACCAAGAACCGGTGTCAACATATCCACTATCAGCCAGAAAACGGCGCGTCTGGGCGAATTTCCATGCGCAAGAACGACCGTCACCGTGTTCAGCCCGTCGCTGAAATCGTGCGCGATTATGCCGAAGGCAATTAAGAGTCCCATCTTAACGCTCGTCTGAAAGCCGACACCGATCGCAACGCCGTCCAGAAAACTGTGAAAGGCCAAGCCGCCCGCGGACATTGCGCCAAGCTCCGGCTCATGAGCTCCCACTAAGTGAGGGTGTTCGCGGGCGCGGTGCATGGCCGTGTAACGTTCAAGTCCGAAGAAGGCAAGGAATCCAAGCGCAGTCATCGGCATGTACGATGAACCGCGGTCGAAAGCGAAGACTTCCGGCAGTATGTCGAACAGAGCCACCGCCAACACCGCACCGGAACTGAAGCCGAGCAGCAAATGAAGCCGGTCGCGCAACCGAATGGCTGCCATACCGCCCAACCCGGTGGAGATGAGCGTGACTAGAGCAAGAAGTATTGGCGCGAATCGCATGGGTGGATTTGCTCAGAGTTCAATACCGCCTAACTCGAACAGCAGCATTCATTCTCCAGGCCAGTTGTAACCAAGGTAGTTCCGCTCACCGCCTTCTACCCGGGCGAAGACTAACATCAAAACTATCTGGCTCTGCACCCGAATCAGCCCTACATCGTCATCAACGATATGCCGAAACTCGAACGGCTCCGACAAGACTTCCCCGGCCTCTACCAGCAATAGTCCGCAAGGGCAAAAGAATCGGTGTATACCAGACCCTTTGTATTGATCCAATCGAGTTTTTGAAAAGTGTCGCCGAGCAGGAGAGAGTCCGATTCAGAATTATCGCGGCGCGATCATGCAGCGGCGTCGCCGCGAATCTCGATTTGACGCATCTCCTCGGCGCGCGTGCGGGCCTGATCGGCGGCACGGCGCGCTGAGTCCGATGCGTGGTAGAGATCCAGATCGGCGCCAAATTCGCCATCAGCGACCGGGCTGAGCGCGGCATCGGTATAATGCTTCGACGCCGGATCGTTCTCGATCTTGCGTCGCAGCCGTTCCAGCCGCCAGAAGAACCAAAGACCGGGCACATAGGTCGCTGACATCTCGCGCGCGCGCCGCATAAAAAACCTGAGCGCGTTCTCGCGCGGAAAACCAGGACGGCGCTGCGTGCGCGGCTTGCGGCGAATGACCCCGCCTTGCAGCGGATGGACCCGCTCGTAGGCGTGACTCCCGTAGAAATAGAAAATCATCGAGGTCATCCGCCGCGTGCGCATTCCGCTGGCGACGGCCCGCTTGATCAGCGTCTCGATGTGCACCGGCGAATAGTACAGGCGCCATGCCCGCTGGTAGATATCCTGCCACTCGGCGGCGCTCATCCGCGGATGGTCGGCAGTCGCATGCTCGGCGTCATACTTGTTGGTATCCGCTTCCATTCGCTCGCCGCGCAGGTACATCTCCTGGTGATCCCTGGAGCCGGGCAGCGGCGTCAGCATGAAGAACTCCATTATGTCGATCGGGAGTTCGCGCTGGATGATCTGGATGTCGCGCTCGATGCTCTCGGGCGTGTCGGACGGGAAGCCGAGGATGTAGCCGGCGTAGGTCAGAACCTTGGCGCGCTTCCACGCCTGGAGCATCTTGCGGTACTCGGTGATGCGATTCTGACCCTTCGATGCGCCCTTGAGGCTGTCGGGATTGATGCTCTCGAGCCCGATAAAAACTTTCTTGCACCCCGCGCGCACCGACTTCTCCACGAAGTTCGGGATTTTGTGGCACATGGTATCGACCTGCATGATGATGTTTATCTTCAGCCGGTCGCGACGCTTGAGTTGGATGATACGGTCGAGGATCGCTTCCCAGTTCCGATTACGCGCGAAATTGTCGTCGGTAATGAAGAAGCTCCGCACGCCCTGCGCCGCGTGCGCGCGAATCAACTGCTCGATGTCGTCGGCACTGCGATGCCGTGACTTGCGCCCCTGCACATTTATGATCGTGCAGAAGCTGCAGCTGAACGGGCATCCGCGCCCCGCGTCGAAGCATCCGAGCGCCCCGGCATAGCGCTTGACGTACTGAATTGGAAGAAACGGAAGCGGCTCGCCGTCCATCGCCGGCAAATCGGCAATGAAGTTGTAAACCGGCGGGAGACGATTCTCGAATGCCGCGACGAGCAGCTCATCGAGCCGGTGCTCAGCCTCGCCCGCGAACAGCGTGATCCCGAGCGCGAGTGCGTCCCTCATCTCGGGCGGCATCTCGGGAAGCATCGCGAAGCATCCGCTGACGTGGAATCCGCCGATCGCGACCTGGATTCCGGCGGCGCGCAGTTCGCGCGCGATATCAACTGCGCGTGCAAACTGATTGGTTTGCACTCCGATCAGCAGCACGACGCCGCGGTTCGAGTTGCGCTTGAACCGGCGAATTATCGAACGCACCGGGACTCTCGCGTTAGTCTCGTCGCGCGCCGCGATTTCAAGATCAACGTCCTCGCCGAGGACGGCCCGCACCTGCGCGTCGAGCGCGAGGCCGTAGATGCTCGACAGCGAGCTCGACGGCACGAAGCCGCGCCACCATTGGATGAGATAGCCGTCATCGTCGTAATGCGACGGCTTGATCAACTCGACAAGAAATCTGGTGCGACCCACTTCATTCATGATTTTTTCCGGGCAAACTCCACCTGACTCTATTGGTTATCCACAATTCTCGCTACCTGCCGCGCCGTCTTCGTCTCGCGCGGAGGATCTTCGATATTCTAGGTGATTGGATCGCGTCGATAGAAAGAGTAGGTATTGCCCTGATACGAGTTGGCGGGCGCTCCTATCCGGGCATCGATAGGACGCGAATCATAACGAGCGGCTACAGAAAGGCGCGAGCTGCACCTAGCAAGCGCGCCAAAGGAGCGAATCTTGGACCTGGATAAATTAGTGGCAGAGTTGAAGGAGGAAGCCGACAGGCTCGGTCGAGCTATTGCGGCGCTCTTGGGATCGGCCTTGTCAGGGGGCGGCAAGAAGAAGAGCGTCGGCAGGCCAAAGGGGACCGCGTCGAAGAGCCGCAAGCGCGGAGGCCTGACGCCGGAAGGCAGAAAGCGGTTGTCAATCGCGATGAAGAAGCGTTGGGCAGAGCGCAGGAAGATGGGTTTGTAGCGAACTGCCGCAGATCACCTGTCAGGGCCGCGCATGGCTGGATCGATAAGCTTCTAGCGCGGCGCGGACCCGTTCCGTTTCCGCGACCATGGAATCGATCGCTGTTTGAAGGCCGTCGGTTTGTTCGTGCCTAGCCCGGCCTTCGATCTCACGCGATAACTCCATCAGGCGCACTGCGCCGAAATGACTGCAGCTGCCCTTGACCGCGTGCGCGGTCGCTGCAATTTCGGCGCGGTCGTCGTGGCTCATCTGCAAGCCGATCGCGCGTACGCGTTCGCTCAAGTCGGCAAGGAATACGTCGATGATTTCGGCGACAAATTGCTCGCCCAGATCATCGCTTTCGGCGAGCTGGGTAATCGCGCGCATGTCGATCGCGGGAACGCTCGTGGTTTCAATGCTCACTCTTTTTCACCCGGTACCTGGTTCGCTCAAACCCACCAGACGCGCACCACACGCTTCCGTGCCTGATCAATCCAAGTTGCGTGCCGCGGCAACGCAACGGCCTGCGAAGCGTGACCGACGCCGCCAATGATTGGCTGTGGCGGGCAGTCGCGCGCCTCATCAACTCCTGGGAATTTTGAACGTCGATACCCGTCCGATGCGCGAGCCTCGAGAGCCGTCAGAATCGCACCGCAGTGTCATTTGTTTGCCGCTCCGGGATTCGGGATGCTCACTTTGCGCGTGCGACTGCGCGCGGTTCGATCAGCGCCATCAGCCGGCTTGGGATAGCGCTGCGGAAATCCATCGAGGCGCCCGACACCGGATGGCAAAACTTCAGCTCGCACGAATGGAGCGCCAGCCGCCGGGCGGGATCGCTGGTCGCGCCATATTTACGATCGCCGACGATAGGATGACCCAGGCCAGCCATCTGCACGCGAATCTGGTTTTTGCGGCCGGTTTCGAGCATAAGTTCGACGAGCGACCTGTCCCGGCATGTTCGTAAAACGCGATAGTGCGTGATTGCCGGCTCTCCACCCTGCTCGACGCGATGCATCCTGAATGACCTGCTCTCTACAAGATTGTCCCGGATCGTTCCCTGGGACTTCGAGGGCGCGCCCTCCACGACGGCAAGGTATTTTTTGGTGACGCTCTTCCAGTTCTGCTGAAGGGCCGCCTGGATCGGGCGACTTCTTGCGAACATCATCAAACCAGAGGTCTCGCGGTCGAGTCGATGCACGATGAAGGCCTGTTGCAGCGGCGATTTTGTGAGCGCCTTCAGATGTTCGTTGAGGATCCGATGCGCGGTTCTCTCTTTCTCGCCCTCCGATCCCATCGAAAGCAGACCCGCTCGTTTGTCGACTACGACCACCGCATCGTCGAGATAAATAATTTTCAGGCCATGGCGCTCAAGCGACGCGGCGGGGATTTGCTTGCCCGTGGCGATAGTCACAACGTCGCCCGGCTCCAACTGGGTATCATGCCTGACGGCGGTCATTCGCTTTACGGTCACTGCTCCGAAGCGCAGTAGATCCTTCGCCTGTTTGCGCGACAGTCCGAGCGGAATGCCGATCAGATACGGCAGCAGTTCGCATCGCGACGAGACATGAAACTGACGGTCATGCGTAGGCATTGCGGTAGTGATCTCAAGATTGGGCGACTGTGTCGATACGCGTCAGCACGGCAGATCGGTGGTGCTATGGGCGACAGTTCGGATCTGAGCGAATGACATCTTAAATTAACGAATCTAATAATTTTGCCAAGGCTTCCACGAAGTCGCGCAGATGTTCTCTTTGTTACGAAAGATGCGATCGAACCGGCACGTCGATTGCACCGCGTTCTTTTGCCGTGAAAGATGAATTCGAATCGCCTTTAGCCAGCCCGGACGCGTTTGATTCGCTAATCTCGAGACTTCATGAAATCCGTCGGTCGCTGATCAGGCAGGAAAGCGACCTTCACGAGCGCGTATCGACCGTCCATCCCGCTTACCGAAAAAGCGCTATCAATTTGATCCATTATCTGGCGCTTCGACGCCAGGATATTCGGACACTCCAAGACGAACTCGCGGTTCTCGGTCTCTCATCGCTCGGCAGGACGGAAGCTCATGTGACGAGCACGCTAAATGCCGTGCTCGTCGCTCTCCATCATCTGGCAGGGCGGAAGATTGAAGCGCAGGCGCCGTCGGAATGTCCGGGCTTTCGCGAGGGCAGGTCGACCCTCGCGGCGCATACCGAGGCGCTACTCGGTCCTGCGCCGGAGCATCGCGCAGTCCGCATCATGGTGACGATGTCGGCGGAGGCTGCAGATGACTATTCGTTGGTGCGCGACCTCGTTTCCCACGGAATGAACTGCATGAGGATAAACTGCGCGCATGATACCCCGGAAATCTGGGGCCGGATGATCGATCATCTGGAGCGCGCGCGGCAGGAACTGGGTTTGCCCTGCCGTATTCTCATGGATATTGCCGGGCCGAAGCTCCGAACTGGGGCGACAGAACCGGGGCCGCAGGTGGTCGTGTGGCATCCCGGGCGCGATAGTTTTGGACGCGTGACGGAACCCGCGCGAATCTGGCTTACTTCTGCGCAGCCGGGCCACCCTGCTCCCGCGGGTGCGGACGCGGCATTGCCCGTCTCAGCGCAATGGCTTGATGAGGTCAAAACCGGAGAACGCATTCACTTCAAAGATGCACGCGGGAAACGACGAGTTCTCGAAGTGGTCGGCACCGGCGAGGCGGGGCGATGGGCTCAATGCAGCCAGACCGCATACGTTACTCCGGGAACAGTTTTGCTGCGCGTCGACGTGGGCAACGACGCGAGGCGCGAAGCGCAGGTGGGAGATTTACCGCGCCGCGAGCAAGGAATCCTGCTTCGCAAAGGCGACTTCCTGATGCTCACGGGTGAACCCATCGTGGGCAAAAGCGCTTCGATCGATTCGGACGGACGGACGCTCAGTCCTGCGACGATCTCGTGCACGCTGCCGGAGGTTTTCTCGACGGTTCGCGCGGGCCAGAAGATTTGGTTCGACGACGGCAAAATAGGCGGAATCGTGAGAGAGGTCGAGCCTGACACGCTTCGCATCGAGATTACCGAAGCCAAACCAAGCGGGAATCGTCTCGGCGTCGACAAAGGAATCAATCTGCCCGATACGAAAATCGAGCTGCCTGCACTTACGCCGAAAGATCTCGAAGACCTTAAGTTTATCGTTCGACGCGCGGACCTGGTCGGGATGTCATTCGTGCGCCATGAGCGCGACATCGTTCAACTTCAATCGCGACTGCGGGAGCTTGGTGGCGGTCATTTAGGAATCGTGCTGAAAATCGAGACGCGCCAAGGCTTCGAGCGTTTGCCTAACCTCATGCTCGCTGCGATGCGGCAGCAACCAGTGGGTATCATGATCGCACGAGGAGATCTGGCGGTGGAGTGCGGGTATGAACGGCTGGCGGAGGTTCAGGAGGAAATTCTGTGGATCTGTGAGGCGGCGCATTTGCCGGTCATATGGGCAACGCAGGTCCTCGAGTCTCTCGCCAAAAAAGGTCAGGCATCTCGCGCAGAAATCACTGACGCGGCGATGGGAGAACGTGCGGAATGCGTGATGCTGAACAAGGGGCCTCACATTGTCGCAGCGGTCAGCGCGCTCGACGACATCCTCCGCCGCATGCAGGACCACCAGTCCAAGAAGTCGTCGCGCCTGCGCCCGCTGCATTTGAGAGCGACGGAAGAATCGGAGAAATTGTAGCTTTCGTCCCGCCGATCCATCTCCGCACTACATCGCAGTCGATCAGATGGACGCGTGAGCCTGACTCGGGCGAGGTAAACCGGCGAGCTTCATGCCGAGGCTTGCGGCCCGCGTTCTGGTATTCTAAAAAACGGGCGACGCGCGAACGCGGTGGCTCGCTGTTCGCCGCATCGCGTGTGCGGATTTTTTGTTTGCGCAGTTTTTTTCGCATCAGTCAGCCGGTGGCCGGGTCATCCGGATCGAGAGGCAAGTTTTTTTGAACCTGGTATTTTTTCGCGCGCCTAAAGGACCGCCAGCCTCTTTCGCGCATCTCGACGAGCCGATCCGTGCGGAACTGTTCAGCGTCGAGCGCCTGGAACAGCATGGCGAGACGCTGGCGGTTGCGCAGCGCATCACGGCCTACCCCGGCCGCGGACGGCCGATGGCGGCGCGCGTGCGCGACAACGGGCGAGCATTGCTCGCGGCGTATCGCGGCATCGCAGGCGCAATCCGCGAGGAACGCGCGATCACGCCGGCCGCCGAGTGGCTGGTCGATAACTTTCATGTCGTCGAAGAGCAGATTCGCGAAATTCGCGACGACCTGCCGCGCGGATTCTATCGGCAACTGCCCAAACTCGCCGATGGCCCGCTGGAAGGGTATCCGCGCGTCTTCGGGATCGCGTGGGCCTATGTCGCGCATACTGACAGCCACTTCGATCCGCAGACGCTCGCCGGGTTCGTGCAGGCTTACCAGCGCGTGCAGCCGCTGACGATCGGCGAGCTATGGGCGGTCGCGATTACGCTCAGGATCGTGCTCGTCGAAAACCTGCGGCGCTTGGCTGAACAGATGGGCCACAGCCGTGCGGAACGCCAAAAGGCCGACCTTCTGGCGAACAAGCTGCTGGGATCGAACGGCCGCGCCGCGGAGCCTGTAGAGGCAGTGTTCAAGGATTTGGATAAGTCGCCGCTGTCGGCGGCCTTCGCAGTAGAGATGGTTCTGCGCCTGCGCGATCAGGATCCCAAGGTGACGCCGGCGTTGCGGTGGCTGGACCAGCGGCTGCTGGCGCAGGGAACCACGGCCGACGAGATCGTCCGTCAAGTGCATCACGGGCAGGGCGCGATGAACGTTACCGTCCGCAACGTGATCACGAGCATGCGCCTGATGTCCGCGGTTGACTGGGCGGATTTTTTCGAGAGCGTGAGCGCGGTCGATGCGGTGCTCCGCGCCGCCAGCGACTTTGCCGCGATGGACTTTGCCACGCGCGATCGCTATCGGCACGCGATCGAAGAACTTGCACGAGGTTCGGGACACACCGAAATCGAGGTTGCTCAAAGCGCGATTGATTCTGCGCGGGGCGCGGCGTCCGAAGTGCCAAACGGCGACGGCGCGAGGGCGCGCCGCGAGCACCATCCGGGCTACTACCTGATTTCAGAGGGGCGTCACTCTCTGGAGGAGCAACTGGGATTTCGCGCTCCGGTCCGCGACTGGATAGCTCGCGCCAACGCGGCCGCCGGAATCATGGGCTACCTGGGCACGATCGCGATGGTCACCGCGATCATCGTCGCGGGCGCCATGCTTGCCATTGCGGACGCGCCAATCGGTGGATGGACGCGGTTCATTCTTGCGATGCTCGCGATAATCCCCGCGATGGAGGCGGCGGTCGCGATCGTCAATCGGACAGTCACGACTTTCATCGGTCCCGCTATCATTCCCGCCCTCGAGCTTTACGATGGCGTGCCGCCGAGCCTGCGCACAATGGTCGTGATGCCGACTTTGTTGACCACGCGCAACGAGATCGACGAGCAGATCGAGCGTCTCGAGGTTCATTACCTGGCGAGTTCGGATGGCGAGCTGTACTTCGCGATCCTTTCGGACTGGACCGACTCCGCGACCGAAACCGCGCCCGGCGACGACGACCTGCTCGCCGCAGCCACGGCAGGGATAGCGCGCCTGAATCAACGTCACGGACAGGGGCCGGGCGGCAAGCGATTTCTATTGCTCCATCGCCGGCGCATTTGGGACGAAGCCGAAGGCGTGTGGATGGGGTGGGAGCGCAAGCGCGGCAAATTGCACGAGCTGAATCGGCTGCTGCGCGGCGCGACAGATACGACGTTTATCGCATCGGATGGACATCCGCCGGCGGTTCCCGACGGCGTGCGCTACGTGATCACGGTCGACGCCGACACGCGTATCCCGCGCGGCGCCGCCAAGCGGATGGTCGGCAAAATGGCGCATCCGCTGAACGCTCCACGATTCGACAAGCAATGCGGCCGGGTGGTCGAAGGTCACGGGGTTCTGCAGCCGCGAATCACGGCTGCATTGCCGACCCGCCGCGAGGGGTCGGTTTTCCAGCGCGTCTTCTCCAGCACCAGGGGCATGGATCCGTACGCGTTCGCAGTTTCCGACGTTTACCAGGATCTTCTGGATGAGGGCTCTTACAGCGGCAAAGGGATTTACGATGTGGACATGTTCGAAGCGGCGCTGGCGGGGCGCGTCCCGGACAATACACTTCTGAGCCACGATCTTTTCGAAGGAACTTTCGCGCGCTCGGGATTGGCGTCTGACATCGAACTGGTCGAGGAGTTTCCATCGCGCTACGACGTTGCCGCCGCCAGACAGCATCGATGGGCCCGCGGAGACTGGCAATTGATCCCATGGATTCTCGGCCGTGCGCATGGCTCCAACGCCGACACGGCAACGACGGTCCCGCGCGACGGCCGGTCATCGATCCCGCGGCTCGGGCGCTGGAAAATGATCGACAACCTGCGCCGCACGCTGTCGGCGCCGATGGCGTTGCTGGCATTGATGGCGGGATGGCGGCTTCCCGAAGCCGCCGCTGCGATTTGGACCGGGTTCATTGTCGCGACGATGGCGACTGCGCCGATGCTCCCGTTCCTGACCGGAATCATCCCGCGGCGGCGCGATATTTCCAAGCGCAGCCATATCCGCGCGGTCGGCACGGATCTGGCCATCGGGCTCTCGCAGCTCGCGATGATGCTGACCTTGCTCGCGCATCAGGCGTGGCTGATGAGCGACGCAATTTCGCGGACGCTCTATCGTTTGTACGTGAGTCATCGGTTGATGCTCGAGTGGACGACCGCGGCGCAGGCCAAGCGGACGAGTCGTCTCGACGTTCGCGGCTTTTACACCACGATGGCCGGCGGCACGATGTTCGGCGCCGCGGCGGCAATCTTCGTCGCATGGGCAGGTCAGGGCGGCGAAATAATCGCGGCTCCTTTCGTGATCCTGTGGATGCTGTCGCCGGCCGTCGCGCGATGGGCAAGTCTTCCCCCGCGAATCGAGGGCACCAAGCCGCTCTCGCTTGCCGACACGAGGGCGCTCCGACTGAGCGCGCGGCGCACGTGGCGTTTTTTCGAGAAGTTCGTGACGGCGGAAGACAACATGATGCCGCCGGACAATTTTCAGGAAGACCCCAAGCCCCTACTGGCTCATCGGACTTCGCCCACCAACCTTGGACTGTATCTGCTCTCGATCGTCGCGGCTCACGATTTCGGCTGGATCGGAACGCATGAAACCGTCGAGCGGCTGGGCGCGACGCTCGACACGATGAAGCGCCTGGAGCAGTTCCGCGGGCATTTCTACAACTGGTACGCCACGCGCGACCTGCGGCCGCTGGACCCCAGGTACGTATCGTCGGTGGACAGCGGCAATCTTGCGGGGCATCTGATCGCGCTGGGCAACGCGTGCCGCGAGATAATCACGCGGCCGGTTGTGGACCGGCAATGGCTCAGGGGAATTGAAGACCCGATCGCACTCGTTCGCGAGTCGCTTGGCCCGCTGGCCGCCGACCGGCGAAGCCACACTGTCACTCCAAAGCAGATGGAGGAAGCGCTCGACGCCATCGCGCCGTTGATCCAGTCGGATCCGCGAACCGTGGTGGAACTCACCGCGTGGTCGGCGGAACTTGAGATCCAGGGCGATTCGATCAGTGACATTGCGCGCGCGTTGACGCTGGAGCGCGCCGACCGGGCCTCCGCCGAGGTGCTCGCATGGGCAGAAGCGCTCCGAGCATGCATCCGCAGTCATCGACGCGACATCGAATTGCTAAAGCCGTGGTCAACTCGCGGTGCTCGCGACGCGACTTTCGACGGCCCCGCAACCCATCTCGATTCGATACCGACTTTGGGAGATCTGCCGGACCTATACGATGAGGCGATCGGCTGCCTGAAGCCCCGGAACGACGAGCGCCCGGCTGATGCCAGCGCCGGCGCGATTGGCGCGGCGCCCACCAAATCAATCGACTCGACGCTCGATGCGCTTGCGCGCGCCCGCGATGCGGCCAAATCGCTCGAGCGGCGATTGAGCGAGATCGCCGCAACCACGGGCAAGATGCTCGACGCGATGAAGTTCGACTTCCTGTTAGATCCCGCGCGCCAATTGCTGTCGATTGGCTACCGGGTCACGGACGGGAGCCTCGATTCCAACTGCTACGACTTGCTTGCTTCCGAGGCGCGGCTGGCCAGTTTTGTCGCAATCGCAAAGGGGGAAGTACCGGTCAGGCACTGGTTCCGCCTGGGGCGCGCCATGACGCCGGTCGATCGCGGCTCGGCGCTGATTTCATGGTCGGGATCGATGTTCGAGTACCTGATGCCGTCGCTGGTGATGCGCGCGCCGGCCGGGAGCCTGCTCGAGCAAACCAATCGGTTGGTTGTTCGCCGGCAGATGAAGTACGGCGCCAAGCTTGGGATGCCGTGGGGTATCTCGGAATCCGCGTACAACGCGCGCGACCTCGAGCTCACCTATCAGTACTCGAACTTCGGGGTGCCCGGACTCGGGCTGAAGCGGGGGCTTAGTGAGAACGCGGTGATAGCACCCTACGCTACTGCGCTGGCGGCGATGGTGGACCCGGAAGCCGCCGCGCAGAATTTCTCGCGGCTGTTACTGGCAGGCGGGCTTGGGCATTTCGGCTGGTACGAGGCGCTGGACTACACGCCGTCGCGCGTTCCCGAAGGTGAGAGCGTCGCCATCGTGCGTGCGTACATGGCGCATCATCAGGGAATGACGCTGGTGGCTCTTGCCGACGCGCTGAACACTGGCGCGATGCGCGCGCGGTTTCACGCTGAACCCATGATTCAGGCGACTGAGCTGCTGCTGCAGGAGCGAACGCCGCGCGACGTCGCAGTGGCGCGCCCGCGTGCCGAAGAGGTCAAGGCGGAAGCCAACGTCCGCGAGAGCACTCCGCCGACGATTCGCCGGTTCCATTCGCCGCACGATCTGATCCCGCGCACGCATCTGTTATCCAACGGCAAGTACACCGTGATGATCACCGCGGCCGGGTCGGGTTTCAGCCGCTGGCGCGACATGGCGGTCACGCGATGGCATGAGGACGTGACCTGCGATTCGTGGGGGACCTATGTCTTCATCCGCGATGTGAACAGCGGCAAGATCTGGTCGGCGGGTTTTCAACCGGCCGGCGTCGAGGCGGACAGCTACGAAGTCGAGTTCTCCGAGGATCGGGCGGTAATCGTGCGGCGCGACGGCAGCATGACGACGACGCTCGAAGTTGCAGTGTCGCCCGAAGATGACGCCGAAGTTCGGCGCGTGTCGATTTCGAATCTCGGCAATCGCGTCCGCGAGGTCGAGCTGACCTCGTACGCCGAAATCGTGCTGGCGCCCGAGGCGTCGGACACTGCGCATCCGGCCTTCTCCAAGATGTTCGTGCAGACGGAGTTCGATGCCGAGGTCGGCGCGCTACTGGCGACGCGGCGACTCCGCTCGCCCACCGACGCGCCGGTCTGGGCGGCGCATCTGGCGGTGGCCGAAGGAGAGTCGGTGGGCGAGATACAGTTCGAGACCGACCGCGCGCGGTTTCTTGGGCGCGGGCGGGATGTCCGCGATGCAATTTCGGTGATCGACGGGCGGCCGCTCACGGATACGGTGGGGGCAGTTCTCGATCCGATCTTCAGCGTCCGCCGGCGGCTGCGAATACAGGCGGGAGCGACGGCGCGGGTCGCGTTCTGGACCATCGTCGCACCGACGCGGGCCGAAGCGCTGGACCTGGTGGACAAGCATCACGACTCGACCGCATTCGAGCGCGCAGTGACGCTGGCGTGGACGCAGGCGCAAGTGCAACTGCATCACCTGCGGGTTGACGCCGACGAAGCGCATCTTTTTCAGCGTATCGCCAATCGCGTGCTCTACTCGGACCCGACCCTGCGGCCTTCGTCCGACCTGCTCAAGCGCGGCGCGGGCGGACAATCGAAGCTGTGGCCCAGCGGGATTTCCGGCGACCTGCCCATCGTGCTGGTTCGGATCGACGAGATAGGGGATTTGGGGATCGTGCGCGAGCTGGTGCGTGCCCATGAATATTGGCGGATGAAGCAGCTCGGCGTCGATTTGGTGATTCTGAACGAGCGGTCCCCGTCATACGACCAAGATCTGCAAGTCGCGCTCGAGGCCATGGTCCGGTCCAGTCCGGCGCGGTCGTCCTCCGACGGGCAGGGTGCATGCGGAAATGTGTTCGTGCTGCGCTCCGATCTGGTTTCGGTCGAGCTGCGAAACGTTCTGCAGACTGTGGCGCGAGCGGTGTTGCTGAGCCGGCGCGGGACGTTATCCGAGCAAGTCAAACGGCTGGAGATGTTTGAGCCGGCGGCAGCCCCGCCGCCGCGGCGAACCCCTGCGACAGGCCGGGCGGAGATCTCGACGCCGCGGCGCGATCTCGAATTTTTCAACGGGCTCGGCGGGTTTGCGGCGGACGGCCGTGAATACGTGACGATTCTCGGCGAGGGACAATGGACGCCGGCGCCGTGGATCAACGTGATCGCAAATCCCTCGTTCGGCTTCCAGGTCTCGGTCGAGGGCGCGGGCTACACCTGGTCCATCAACAGTCAGCAGCATCAGATTACGCAGTGGTCAAACGATCCGGTGAGCGACCGTCCCGGCGAGGTGATCTACGTTCACGACCTGGATACCGATGAGCTGTGGGGACCGACCGCGATCCCGATTCGCGAGGATGTCGCGCCGTACGTCGTTCGCCACGGCCACGGCTACAGCGTCTTCGAGCACACCTCGCACGGAATTTCACTCGAGTTGACGCAGTACGTGCCGGTGGACGACTCGATCAAGATTTCGCGCCTGAAGATTCGAAATCTCTCGACGCGCGCGCGGCGTTTGTCGATCACCGCATACGTGGAATGGGTGCTCGGCACTTCGCGCGGCGCATCCGCCCCGTTCATCGTGACCGAGATCGAGCCGGAAACCCACGCGGTACTCGCGCGCAACTCCTTCAGCACCGAATACGGAAGTCGAATCGCATTCGCAGACTTGAACGGCCAACAGCAGTCGTGGACGGCGGACCGGACTGACTTTCTCGGCCGCAACGGCACGCTGGACAATCCGGCGGCGCTCGCGGAAGGCAAGCCGCTGTACGCCAGAGCCGGAGCCGCGATCGATCCGTGCGCAGCGCTGCAAACGACCCTGTCTCTCAGGCCGAACGCCGTGACCGAGGTCGTTTTCCTTCTCGGCGAGGCGGGGAACAGGGCGGAGGCGATTTCCTCGATTAAAAAATACCGCGACGCGGACCTCGATTCGGTTTTGGCCGCTGCTGCGCATCGATGGAACGACTTGCTGGACACGGTGCAGGTGAAGACTCCAGACCGTTCGATGGACATCATGCTCAATCGATGGCTGCTGTATCAGACCCTGGCGTGCCGCGTCTGGGCTCGATCGGCCTTCTACCAGGCGGGCGGCGCGTATGGCTTTCGCGATCAGCTCCAGGACGTGATGGCGTTGACGGTGGCGCAGCCCGCGACGGCGCGGGAGCAACTGATCCGCGCGGCGGCGCACCAGTTTGTCGCTGGCGACGTGCAACATTGGTGGCTTCCGCCCGCGGGACAGGGAGTCCGCACCCGCATCGCCGACGATCGCGTCTGGCTGCCGTTCGCAGTGGCTCATTATATAGAGGTGACGGGCGAGCTGGGCATTCTCGAGGAAACGGTCCCCTTCCTTGACGGTCCGGAACTGCATGCCGGCGAGGATGAATCGTTCTTTCAGCCCACGGTCTCCGAGCAGCGCGGCACGATCTTCGAACACTGCGCGCGGGCGCTCGACCATAGCCTCGCGGTGGGCATCCACGGAATCCCGCTGTTCGGGTCGGGCGACTGGAACGATGGCATGAACCACGTCGGCGAGGCAGGCAAGGGCGAGAGTACCTGGCTCGGGTGGTTCCTCTACACGACGCTGCTGGCGTTTGCGCCGTTGGCGGATATCCGCCGCGAGGATGCGCGCGCTTCGACGTGGCGGCGTCGCGCAACTGCGCTTGCGGGATCGCTGGAGCGCGAAGCATGGGACGGCAACTGGTATCGGCGCGGTTACTTCGATGACGGGACGCCGCTCGGCTCGGCCGGCAATCTCGAATGCCGAATCGATTCAATCGCGCAGTCGTGGAGCGTAATCTCCAGCGCCGGAAGTCCGGTTCGTGCTGCTGCCGCGATGGCGGCGGTTGACGAATACCTGGTTCGTCGCGAAGACGGCCTGGTGCTGCTATTCACTCCGCCGTTCGATCACACTCCGCTGGACCCTGGATATATCAAGGGCTATCCGCCCGGCATCAGGGAGAACGGCGGCCAATACACACACGGCGCGCTGTGGTCCGTGATCGCGTTTGCGATGCTGGGCGATGGAGACAAGGCGGGCGAACTGTTCTCGATCCTGAACCCGATCAATCATGCGAACACGCGCGCAGGGATCCATCGCTACAAAGTCGAGCCGTACGTCGCGTGCGCCGACGTGTACTCGATGCCCCCGCACGTCGGGCGGGGAGGATGGACCTGGTACACGGGCTCGGCGGGATGGATGTATCGGGCGGGTCTCGAGTGGATATTGGGCTTTCGTGTCCGCGGCAAAACGCTACTGATCGATCCGTGCATCCCGGGCAAATGGCCGGGATTCGAGATAGTGTACCGACACGGCTCGACCCGGTATGAAATCGCGGTCGAGAACCCACGCAGCGTTAGTCGCGGAGTCAGCAGCGTGGAACTCGACGGCAAGGCGCTCACCGGGCGCCCGGCGCAAATCGCCCTCGCCGATGACGGCATCACACATCGAGTGCGGATTGTACTTGGCTGATTGTGCGATGACCGGCGATGGTAAAATAAGTAATAGAGTATATTTAGTCAGTTTGTTCTCCCGAGCACCGCATTCACGTTAATTTGGATTAGTCATTTTGACATTCCGAATGACTAAATATATTATCGACTAGTCGGATTCGATATAGGATTCGGGGCCGACTCTGATCCAGCCCAACAGTGGCCTTTCCGCTCGCCTTCGACCACGTTCCGCTAGACCATCGCAAATCGTCAAAGCATAAGGCTTGAGGAGGTTCGCACGGGACGACCCAGTCTCACGGCATTGCTGCGTATGGAAATTAAATTGATGAAAAACAAACTGAAAAAAACGATTACCTTGTCCGGTGCGATTCTGGCGCTCGCGATCGCAGCGCCGGCGTTCGCGCAATATGGTCCAGGCTATGCGGCCCCGGGCTACTACGGAGGACCGGGAGAAGCCGGATGGGGCGCATACGACAATAATCACATCTGGCACGGCGCCCGATGGTGGCATCAGCACGACATCATGTGGTTCTACGCCAATCATCCGGAATGGGCCATCATGGACGCGCTGTGGCTCAACGAAGATGGCGACTACGACAACAACGGCAACTGGCACGATGCCTATTGGTGGCATCAGCACGATCCTGACTTCTTCTACGCCAATCATCCGAATTGGATATCGTGGAATTCGCAGTGGCTTGCCCAGGACGGCGCCTACGACGCCCAGCACAACTGGCATTACGGCCAATGGTGGTACAACCAGAACCCGAGTTGGGTTTCCGCCAACCATCCCAACTGGATTAGCCAACACCAAAACTGGGTGAGTCACACTGAGCCGCAAGACCATCGGGCCGTGATGCGGACGGCGAACGAGGGAAATCAGCAGAATCGCCAGCAGCAGGCCTCGAATCAGCAGAAACAGGGGAATCAGCAGAAGGCTGCAACCGATCAACGGAACGAGGCGAACCGCCAGCAGCAAGCGTCGCGCGAGCAACAGACGCAGCAGAAGCAGGCGCAAGTCCAGCAGAAGGACCGTCAGCAGCAGGCCACGCATCAACAGCAGCAGGCTACTCACAAGGAGCAGGCGCAGGTCCAGCCGAAGAGCCGTCAGGAGCAGGAGCGTCCGCAGCAAGCCTCTCATCAAGAGAAGCCGGCGGCTCACCAGGAGCAGTCGTCTCGCCAGCGGCCTGAAGAGAACAAGCAAGCGAATGCGGGTCACGAGGGCGGTCACGAGAACGGAGTGCACGAAGAAGCGAAGAAATAATCGCGGGCGCGATACCGCCTGAACAGGCGTATAGCTTCCGATACTCAGATCGAATGGCCCCGCCGGTCCTTAAGACGGCGGGGCCGCTTCATGTCCACTACAAATAGATGATCGCCGACGCCGATCCACTCGTCGCGGCAATTGACCGGAGCGATCGCTGTCGCTTAGCGGCGGGTGAGCTTGTCGACTTCGGCCAGTTCCTCGGCGGACAATTTCCAATTTCCCGCCTTCACGTTCTGGGTGACCTGCTCGGGGCTGGTCGCGCCGGAAATTACGCTGGAAACCTCCGGCTGCGACCCGAGCCATCCCACGGCCAGCTCGAGCATCGTGTGCTCGCGGCTGCGCGCGAACTTCTCGAGCCGTTCGAGCGTCGCGAAATTTTCGTCGGTGAGCGCCTGCTGCGCCATCCGTTGCACGAGAGAAAGCCGGGTGCCCTTTGGCGGTTCGGCGCCGCGCCGGTATTTGCCGGTCAGAAATCCACTAGCCAGTGGAAAGTAAGGCAGGATACCTACTCCGAACTGACGGCATGCGGGGACGAGTTCGCGTTCGATGCGGCGGTCGAGCAAGTTGTACTGATTTTGCGCGGAGATGTACGAGGCAAGTCCGCGGCTGCGCGATATCCAGAGCGCATCGACGGTCTGCCACGCGGCGAAGTTACTACATCCGATATAGCGGACCTTGCCGGAGCGAACGAGATCGTTCAGCGCCTCGAGAGTTTCCTGTTGCGGCGTCTCGGCGTCCGGGCCGTGAATCTGATACAGATCGATATAATCAGTGCCCAGCCGTTTAAGGCTCGCCTCGGCGGCCGCGATGATATAGCGGCACGATGCGCCGCGCAGGTAGGGACCGTCGCCCATCGCCATGCCGAATTTGGTCGCGACGACAACCTCGCGACGGCGATCTCCGAGCGCCTTGCCGAGCAACTCTTCGGAGCCGCCCCGATTGCCGTATATGTCGGCGGTGTCGAACAGCGTGACGCCGTCGTCGAGCGCCTGATGCACCACAGCGCGCGTCTGCTCCGCGTCGCATCGCATGCCAAAGTTGTTGCATCCCAGTCCGACGGCCGAAACCTTGAGTCCCGAGTTGCCGAGCTTGCGATATTCCACGGTTGCTCCTTTCGGCGTGCGGCTTCAGAATCGCGCGAACGGCGGCCGCTTGCGACTATTCGATTCCGTAGCGCCGGCGCTTACGCCACAGCGTCGTGACGTTGATGCCGAGCGTGTCGGCGGCTTCTTCGAGCGTGGCGCTGGCGGCGAGCACGCGCGCGATGTGCTCGCGCTCGACTTCATCGAGGCTGGCAGCGTTGGGGATGCCGCTGAGCGCCTCGGTCGAATCGTGAAACAGCGAATCGGGCAGGTCATCGGGGGCGATCGCCTCGCCGCGCATCAGGACGGTGCCGCGTTCGATCGCGTTGCGAAGTTCGCGCACATTCCCGGGCCATCGATAGCGCGTGAGCGCCGCGGTCGCTCCGGGTGAAAATGCGAGGCCGGGATGCGAATTGCGCACGGCGGCGACGCTCAGCAGCCATTGTGCGAGCGGCAGAATATCCTCGCGCCGTTCGCGCAACGGAGGCACGCGAAGGGTGATGACGTTGAGGCGGTAATAGAGATCCTCGCGAAAGTGATGCGCGGCGACTTCGGAGTCGAGGTCGCGATTGGACGCCGCGATTATTCGCGCATCGACGTGAATCGTGCGTTCGCCGCCGACCCGCTCGAAGTTCTGATCCTGCAGGAAGCGCAGGAACTTGGTCTGGAGGGTCGGCGTCAAGTCGGCAATCTCGTCGAGGAAAACGCTCCCGCCGTTGGCCGCCTCGAGCCGCCCGGGCTTGTCCTTGACCGCGCCGGTGAACGCGCCGCGGACGTGCCCGAACAACTCGCTCTCCAGAAGTTCTTCCGAGAGCGTGGTGCAATTGACGACGACGAACGGCTTGCTCTGGCGGCGGCTCCATCGATGGATCTGCCGGGCGATAACGTTTTTGCCGGTGCCGCTCTCGCCGGTGAGCAGAATAGTCGCGTCACTGGCGGCGGCCTGACGCGCAGTTTCGAGCAGGTGTTGCATCGTGGGGCTGCGCGAGTCGAGCAGCGGCTCCTCATCGATGGCGCTGCGCAGTGCGCGATTTTCCGCCTGAAGCACCCCGACGTGCAGCGCCCGATCGACGGTGTGCTGAATCTGTTCGAGCGAGAACGGCTTGGTGACATAGTCGTAGGCGCCGGACTTCATCGCCTCGACGGCATTTTCAACGGTCGCGTAGGCGGTCATCAGAATTACCAGGCACTCGGGCGCGCGCCGCTTGATCTCGTGGAGCAGTTCGAGCCCGCTCATCTCGGCCATCCGGTAGTCGGTCAGAACCAGATCGAACTGCGTCTCGGCGAGGAGAGCTACGGCCTGCGTGCCGTTCTCAGCCGCGCGAACCTCGTGGCCAAGCGACTCGAAAAACGAGACGAGACTTCGGCGGATATTGCGCTCGTCATCGACAATGAGCAGCTTGGCCATCAAATCTCCTGTGCGGCGGGAATTTCGACGATGAATCGCGAGCCGTGAGAGTTGGCGTTCTCGACGAAAATCCTGCCGCCATGGGCCTCGACAATTTCCTTGACGATCGACAGACCCAGCCCGGCCGATCCCTTTTCGAGCCCGTCGGAACCGTACTGCACGAAACGCTCGAAAATATAGTCTTTCAGCTCGGGCGGAATTCCGGGCCCCGAGTCGGTGACTTCCAGCCGCGTGGCCTGCTTGGCGCCGAGCGTCGAGACTTTGATAGTTCCACCGGCCGGGGTGTAGCGGAGCGCGTTGCCGAGCAGGTTTGAAATCACCCACGAGAGCTTGACCGGGTCGCCGATGACCTCGGGCACCGATTCGATGTGCTCCTGGATCTCGATGTGCTTCTCGCGCGCCTGGATTGCGAAGCGCTTGGTCACGTCGGCAGCCAGCCGGGCAAGATCGAGACGCTTTTGCTGGACGGCGATCGCGGGAATCTCGCCGCGCGCGAGGTTGAGCAGGTTGTCGGTAAGCTGACGCATCCGCGAGCATTCTTCGAGGATCACCTGCAGCAGTTCGCTGCTCTTCGGATTTAAATCCCGCACATCCCGGCTCAGCAGCTCCGCCGACAGCGCCAGCGAGGTGAGCGGGGTCCTGAGTTCGTGCGACAGGGTGGCGACCAGGTTGGTGCGGGCGCGATCCTGATCGCGGAGGTAGGTCACGTCCTGCAGAATCAGCAGGGTCCCAAGCGACTTGCCGGCCGTATGATGAAGCGGGACAGACTTCAGCACGTAGGAATGATCGCGGCCGCGGACGTGAAGATCGATTTCAGTGCGCTGGCCGGCCGGCCCGGCCCTCTGAAGTGTGCGCAGCGCGTCGCGAACGCGGAGGTAATGAGGATGGTTGCTGCTGAGATCGTCGAACGGACTGCCGAGTGCATCGTGAAGATCGACGCCGAGGATCAGCGCCGCGATCTCATTTATGTGTGCAACGATTCCCTCCGTATCGATTAGCACGACGCCGTCTTCGAGGCTCTCGATGATCGCTTCGGTCTTGCTCTTTTCGTAAACCAGACGCTCGACGTTGAGCTCGTCGTACTGTTCGAGTCGCTCGGCCATCTGGTTGAATTCGCGCGCGACCGCTTCGAGCTCGGCCAGCGGCTGGGGGCCAAGCCGCACCTGCGACTTGCGCTGACTGATTCCGCGCAGCCGCTCGGCGAGTTCCGTGAGCGGCTTTGAGAGCCGCCATCCGAGACCCCACGAGACGGCGGCGCCCACCAGCAGCACCAGCGCAAGCCCGGCGGCGAATTCGTACGCGAGCCGCCGGCCCAGCTTTACCGAGCGGCTGTCCGCGCGGAACATGGCGGCCTTGTTCATCGCGATCAGATCGTCGAGGCGGCCGTTCAATTCGGCGAATTCGCGATCGTGAAACGTGCCGGGCGGCGCGGCGGTGATGTCGGCGAACAGATGGTTGCCGCGCCGGGCGATATCGGCGGCGAGTTCAGGCTCGCCAACTTCAGTCAAGCCATGATTCTCGACGTCGATCCACTGCAAGAAATTGTGCCGCGCCTCGGGCAGGACGTCCCTGGCGCGGCCGTCATGCTCGGCGATCTGAAGCGCGGTGAGCGCGGCGTGCATGTTCTGTGCGGCCTCGATGCTGATGTAGTTGCGATAGAGGGTCTCGCGGATTGCGCCGCCAAGCGAGTAGACCCGCGGCAGCGTGTAGAGTCCCAGCATCACGACCAACGCCAGCATCAGCAAAGTACCGTTGCGAATTTGGCGTTGCAGCGACGGCGCGCTCATCGCGATTCCTCCCGTTCTTCGGTCGCGACGATTTCCACGTCGAGATCGCGTGCGTCCGCAACCAGCCGCGCCGGCACGTCGCCCTTGAGCCACCGGCGCCATCGCGGCTGATGGGTCCGGCCGACGATTAGCTTCGTCACGCCCTTGTCGTGCGCGAAGTCGATCAGCGCCTTGACCACATCGTCGGACTTGAGCCACACGGTTTCGGCGCCGAGGTCGCTCGCGACATTGATGTTGTTGAGCAGCGCGACGAAATCCCTGGTGCCGATATTTTTCACCGACTCGGCGGGCGTCTCGATGTGCACGGCGAACCATTCGGCGTTGAGCTGTCCGGCGATGCGCGAAGCCTTGCGCAGCAGTTGTCCGGTGTCGGCGGCGTTGGACGAGATTCCGACCATGATGCGATCGATCACGTTCGCGTGGCGGCCGCCCTCGCGCTTGAGCGCCTCGCGGTCGAGGCGCTGGCGGTCCAGACTGCGCGCGACCTCGCGCAGCGCCAGTTCACGGAGCGAGGCAAGATTGCTCGGCTTGAAAAAATTCTTCAGCGCGTGTTCGATCTGGTCTTGCGGGTAAATCTTCCCCTCGCGCAGTCGTTCGCGCAGCGCTTCCATGGGCATATCGATGTCAACGATTTGATCGGCGCGCGCGAGGAACGAATCGGGCACCGTCTCGCGTACGTCGATGCCGGTGAGGCGCCTCATCACCGCGTTCAGACTTTCGACGTGCTGGATGTTCATGGCGGTAATCACATTGATGCCGGTGCTGACGATCTGCTCGACGTCCTGGTAGCGCTTTTCGTGGCCGGAGCCGGGGGCGTTGGTATGCGCGAGCTCATCGACGATCACAACCTCGGGCTTGCGCGCGATGATCGCATCGATGTCCATCTCTTCCAGCGTAACTCCGCGGTACGAAATCTGGCGGCGCGCAACGACCTCGAGGTTGCCAATCCGCTCCTCCGTCTCGCGGCGGTTGTGCGTTTCAATCAAGCCGAGCACGACATCCACTCCCCGATCGCGGAGCTGATGCGCCTCCTCGAGCATCCTGTATGTCTTGCCTACGCCGGCGGCGGCGCCGATATAAACTTTGAGCCGTCCCCGTTGAGTTTGGGGCACAAGATCGAGAAAAGCTTCGGGCTCAGGCCGTTTTTCATCGTCCATTCAAGTCCCGGGAGTTGTTCCGCCATGACTTCCCGCGGCGCGATCGAGGGCCAGGTTCAGCAGCAGCGCGTTTACGCCGGGCTCCGCCGAAGATTCCCGCAAATCGCGGCCGCGTGTTCTCGGCAATCAACTGCCACACCTGATCTTCGCTTATGCCGCGCGCGTGGGCAACCCGTGCCACCTGGAGGCCGTCTGTGGCTTCCATATTGGGAACCTCGCCCGCTAAGAGCCCGGGCGTTTGCCGTATCCGAGGTCCGCGCTTCGATCTATTGAGGCTGCCCGTACTTGTTTCTCAATGCGAGGTTGAGTTCCAGCACGTTGACGAACTTTTCGCCCGCGAGCCCACCGAACGGCGCGCACGCATTGGCTTCGATCATCTGCTCGATCTCGTTACGAACCTGTTTCGGATCGCGCTTGGTGTCGGAAGCCCATTTCTGGGAAATGCGATCCAATTGATACTCGGCGTTCGGCAGGCTGATGTGAGGATCGAGACCGGAGCCCGACGCCATTACCATATCGGCCGGCACATCCTGCAGGGGTGCATCGGCATGCTCCTGACGCCACATGTCGAAGAAGATCGACTGTATATCCGATCCCTGGTTCACCGGCTCAATTGCGGTGACGGTTTTTCCGTCAGCGCCCTGGTGAGAAACTGCCGAGGGGAACTTGCCCGGATTGTCTTTCGAGAACGTTTCGAAAAAGAGCACCGCCAGATCAGCAGCCTTTGGATCCGGCGTGCCGGGATTGTCCTTCTTCCACTTAGATACTTCGTTCGGATGCTTCTTCGTCCAGTCATCAACGTATGCGGCGTGTGTCGGATCGGCACTCACCCAGCCTGTCGCGAGTTCATTGTGAGCATCGTCCCACTGCGCGACGATGTGCGGCTGTCCGCCAAACTTGTCCTGCTGAAACCAGGCCTCAATATCCGGCGCAATCTGCTGACCCTTTTTCGGGCCGTCGCTGTATACCACGATTGGGCCAAGGGCGCGCGCGACACGGTCCCGAAGAAGGTAGTTCGAAGCGGAAAGGTTCGAGGGTGCCGACGCCGATGCGTCGTATGACGCCGCGGACGGCCGCGGCTGAAAATACTCATCCTTGGTGAACGGCTGCGCGATTAACAGGGAGCCGACCGGCTTTCCATCCGGACCATTGACAATGCTGCCGTTGGCCTGGAAGGGGAAGAACACCTGGCCAATTACCCATAGCACAGATGGGTATATTATGCAGATTATCGGAATGACGAACAGGAAGAGCAGAAAACTCTTTGAAAAATAGCGTGACATGGCTCTGCCTCTAGGTGCCTCTCGTTAAGAAATCAGGTGTCCCGCGACCATGATCATGTCGATCAGCTTGATTCCCGCGAACGGAAGAACGACACCGCCCAAACCCCAAATCAGCAGGTTTTTACGCAGCAGCGCGTCGGCTCCCAGCGGACGATACCGCACTCCGCGAAGCGCGATCGGGATGAGTAGCGGAATGATTACCGCGTTGAATATAACCGCCGAGAGTATGGCCGAAGTTGGCGAGTGAAGGTGCATGACGTCCATCACCTTCAACCACGGCAATGTGCCGGCGAACAGCGCAGGCACGATCGCGAAGTATTTCGCGACATCGTTGGCGATCGAGAATGTCGTCAGCGCGCCGCGCGTCATCAGCAACTGCTTGCCGATCTCAACGACCTCGAGCAACTTGGTCGGGTTGCTGTCGAGGTCGACCATGTTGCCGGCTTCCTTGGCGGCCTGGGTGCCCGAATTCATCGCAAGGCCAACGTCCGCTTGCGCCAGCGCCGGCGCGTCGTTGGTGCCGTCTCCGATCATTGCGACGAGCTTGCCGTCGGCCTGCTCCTTGCGGATGTAAGCGAGCTTCGCCTCGGGCGTGCACTGCGCGACGAAGTCATCAACGCCTGCTTTCTTCGCGATTGTCGCGGCGGTGAGCGGATTGTCGCCCGTTATCATGACGCTGCGCACGCCCATCCTGCGCAGACGCTCCAGGCGCTCGCTGATGCCGGTTTTCAGAATATCGGAGAGTACGACGACACCGACGACAGTGGCGCCATCGGCGACTGCGAGCGGTGTAGCGCCTTGCCTGCCAATCGCATCAACTGCGGGCTGGAATTCGGCTGGAGCGGTACCGGACTGACGCTCGACGAAGCGTATTATGGCCTCCGGTGCGCCCTTGCGAATTTGACGGCCATCGGGAAGATCGATCCCGCTCATCCGCGTCTGTGCGGAGAACGAAATGAACTGTGCGCCGTCTGGAGCGGTTACGTCGGCCGGGGTTCCACCCCGATCAAGGTGGAGTCTTACGATCGTCTTTCCTTCGGGCGTTTGATCGGCGATTGACGCGAGCGCGGCGAGACGACCGAGCTGTGCAGCAGTATATTTTCCGACCGGCAGAAAATCAGTCGCGTGCCGATTGCCCATTGTGATCGTGCCGGTCTTGTCGAGCAGCACGACATCGATGTCACCTGCGGTCTCAACCGCTTTGCCGCTCTTGGCGAGAATGTTCGCCTGAAGGGCACGGTCCATGCCGGCGATACCGATCGCGGCCAGCAACGCGCCGATCGTCGTCGGAATCAGGCATACCACCAGCGCCACCAGGGTAGGAACGTCCGTGCCGAGGCTCTTCAGCGGTTCCGTCATTCCGAGATAGCTCGCCATGTAGATCTCGGCGTTGAGAGCCATCGGCCAAAGGGGCACGACAACGATTACGAAGAGCAGCGTGAAAGCAGTGAGCACAAGGCTCAGTGCGATTTCGTTGGGCGTGCGTTGACGAACCGCACCTTCGACAAGAGCAATCATGCGATCGAGGAACGATTCGCCCGTGGCAGCCGTAATTTCCACGATGATGCGATCCGAGAGAACCCGCGTTCCGCCCGTCACACCCGAACGGTCGCCGCCTGATTCGCGGATGACGGGAGCTGACTCGCCGGTTATCGCGGACTCGTCGACAGACGCGAGCCCTTCAATAATCTCGCCGTCGCCGGGGATGATCTGGCCCGCTTCGACCACGACCCGGTCGCCGGGTTTCAGATCGGCGGACGAAACCTCCTCGATAATATCTTTGCCCTTGAGCCGGTATCCGGGCGTGTCCTTGCGCGCCTTGCGGAGCGATTGAGCCTGGGCGCGTCCGCGAGCTTCTGCCAGTGCAGTGGCAAAGTTCGCGAACAGCACCGTCAACCAAAGCCAGAAATCGAGTGCGATGAAGTAGCTAATCGGAACTTGGCTCACCGACTGGCTAAGAAACGCCTGTATAATGAACAGGAGCGTCAATACCGACCCGATTTCCACGACAAACATGACGGGATTGCGCCACTGAACGTCGGGCCGCAGCATCAGGAACGCTTCCTTGATCGCCGGACGCACCAGCTCCGACGCGAACAGCGCGTGGGCTCGCGATCGCCGCGGCGGCACCGGTGCCTGAGGCGTGATCTTCAGTTCAGGTGGCGTCGGTATGTTTTTTACAGCTTCCATTCTCGAGGATCCTCGATTGGTACATCTTCTTTAGCGATCGACCTATCCGCCGAACGGCATCGGACCCCAGTGATCGGCAAGCGGACCGAGGGCGGCTACAGGTAAGAACATTAGCGCGCCGAGGATTACGATGGTGCCGAGCAAGAGCCAGTAGAACGTCATACTGTCGTCGCGCATGGTGCCGAGCCCGGATGGCGCCTCCTTCTTCATTCCAAGAAAGGCGGCCATCGCAATCGGCGCCACGATTGGCAGGTATCGACTGAACAGCATGACCAACCCCGCCGCGATATCCAATTGCCGGCTGGTTGGAGCGGGATTGGGATTGTCATTAAAGCCCCAGGTATCGCCCAGCCCTTCGAAACCCGAGCCGTTGTTCGCGGATGCCGAGGTGAATTGATACATAACTTCTGAGAAGCCGTGCGCGGCGGGATTGAACTCCGCCTTGGTGCCCCAGCTTGTGGCCGCGAATAAACCGGTCGTTCCAAGAATCATCAGCGGATGCACCAGAAGTGCGATAACCGCCAGCTTGACTTCACGCGCGCCGACTTTGCGGCCGAGATATTCCGGCGAGCGCCCCACCATCTGGCCTGCGATGAATACGCCAATGATGAGGAAGAGCAGGATGTTAATCATGCCGACGCCCTTGCCTCCGAACACGCAGTTCAGCCACATGCCCACCATCGGCGAAAGCCCGGTGAGAGGATTGAGGCTGTCGTGGGCGCAGTTCACAGCACCGCAAGTGACTGCGGTAGTGAGTGCGGCGAAGGTGGGAGCGGCAACGATGCCGAATCGCATTTCCTTGCCTTCGAGATTACCCAGATGTTGATCAATCGGCAGACCCGCGACTTGAGGAATGGTCAATTCGCGGAACCCACCCTTTGCGGTTGCACTCGGAATCTTGTAGGTGACACTGGCGGGATGTGCGGTTAGTCCAGGATTCGGTTTCAGCTCGAAATAGATAGCCCACGCGATCATGCCGACCATGAGCGTCAGCATCACGCCGTAGATCACAATCGAGTGCCTCACTCTTCGCAGCATCCGGCCGAACATCAGAACCAGCGTGAACGGAAACATCATCATGTCGAAGCAGGTGATGAAGTTCGTCCACGCGCTCGGATTCTCATACGGATGCGCGGAGTTGGCGCCAAAGAATCCACCGCCATTCGTGCCGATCTGCTTGATCGGAATCGCTGCGGCGACCGGGCCAAACACGATAGTCTGTTCCTTGGCCACACCTTTGTCGTCAGTTCCCATCGCACCCGGTTCCAGAGTGGCGACCTGAATCGTGCTCTTAAACGTCATCGGCATGCCCTGCTGCATGAAGAGCACGCCGGACAGGATCGCGGCCGGCACAAACATGTAAATCAGCACGCGCCACATATCGACGAAGTAGTTGCCGACCTTCTGCTCGCCACGGAAGGCGCGAATCATTGCCACAAGTGCACAAAAGCCAACCGCGGCGGATATGTACTGGTTGGAAATGGTGAAGAAAATCTGGCTGAAATTTGAGAAGTGTACGTCGCCTGAATAGTCCTGCAGGTTTGTATTGGTCATGAAGGACGTGACGGAGTTGAATATCGTCGTCGGCGCCAACATGCCAAGGTGACGCGGATTCAGCGGCATAATCGGTTGAACCGCGAGCACCACGTAACCCCAGACGAACAGTAACAGGTTGAAAATCAGAAGCGCGGCCGTGTACTGCTTCCAGTCTTGAGGACCGCTGTCGAGCTTGCGCTCGATCCAGCCAAATCCCGGCAGCGGCCGATACTGGCCCTCCATGATCCAGGCACAGTATTTGCTAAGTGGAATCGATACTAACACCGCAGTGACAATCAGCGCGGCGGGAAGAAGCCAAAGTTGCAACATCGCTAGGTACCTCCGGGCGAGAGTCTGCCGCTTAGAACCATTCCGGGCGCACCAGCGCTACGGTCAGATACACAAGAAGAAAGACGCAGACAGCAGCGGTAACGTAAGTCATGACTAACCTCGTAGATTCAGATTCGCTCGCAGGCGTAAAGGAAGGCGAAGCATAGTCCTATGGCCGCGATGCCGAGCCCGAAGGTAAGTGGTATCCAAGTCCAAAGGTCCATAGTCGTGCCTCCACTGATGGTTTCCCGATTTAATAAAGTTTAGTGCGGTTTGTTAGTGCGCGCGCAGTTCGGAGCGACGAGAGTGTTCCCAGGGTAACCAAGGGGGGTCGTCCGATCCGTTCGACATCTGTCGCGACAAGATTTTCAGCACCGCCCGTGCCAATGCTGGAAGCGCTGATTCCACAAGGCTTTTTTCATACTTCAGGCTCGCGGCATTTCAAAATGCATCGTGCTTTTCGATGCAAACTTCATCGACATCCCCGAGCCGCAGCGATACCCTCGTCCAGCGTTCGCTCATAGGCTCATTTCCTGCTATCCCGGATGGCTGCCCGCTCTTTGGGGCGTGAACAAAATACAGGCGAAGATGAAAATCGCGATGATTAAAGAAGAACTGATACGGCTGAGATTGAAACCGCCATCCGCATGCGGCTTGGTCAGGAGATCGCCGAGCGTCGCACCGAGCGGCCGGGTCAGGATAAACGCCATCCAAAACAACAATGTGTGCGACGCCTTGGTATAGAAGTATGCGGCTGCGACCAGCACCAGCGCGCCGGCAAAAACCAGCGCCCCTCCTCCGAATCCGAGTCCGGAATCATCGGCTAGAAAGTCGCCAAGGGCGGTACCCAGCGTGTTAGAGAATAGAATCGTCGTCCAGTAGAACATTTCGACTTTGGCCGACGTGATGTTGTTGACGGACACAGAGCCCATGGTGAACCGCCATATTCCAAGAACAAGCATCAACATGGTGAAGAGAGTCAGCGAACCTCCGATGTAACCGATCCCGAGAGAACGATCCGCATAGTCCGCCATCGTCGTGCCTACGGTGGTAGTTGCGACGATAACGGCCCAATACAGAAATGGATGGAAGGATTTCGAGGTGACCTGAGCTGCGACAGTGACAATGAAGAAGGTGAAGAAAATGGCGGTGCCGATCGCGTACCCTAGATGCATAGTCATCGACACCGCATCGGCGGCTGTTTCACCCATAGTCGTTGCGGCGATCTTGATGACCCAGAAAGCCAGGGTAACTTCTGGCACCTTGTTCAAACTGCTCTCGGGAACCCTATTCATGGTATCGTCTCTCCACCCAGCGGCTGTCAGCCCCGCGAGCCACGCGATGCGCAAGTTGTTTTATTTTCTTTCTCAGGTGATTACTACTCAATTCCCCGTCCGCCCATAGGAGGAAAAGTCGCTTTTATGGTACGATGCCGCCCGGACGCGATATTCGAATGGAAATTACTATTCTGAGCAATGGGGTGTTGTTCGCAAGCGCAGATGGTGGCGCCACTTGGACTACGATCAGCCCGAACTGAACCCGCATATGGTCGGCCCACAGGAGGGAAAGTCGTCATTGCTTAATATCTCAATCGATGAGCGCAGATGCCGGCCTTGCGATGAGTTTCGGCGTGCCGACTAATAGCTCATCCGAGAAAGCAGGGAGGTCAATCGATTCGACCGGAGTCATCTTATGGTCTTCGACGCGTCCGGAAATCTTCTTCGCGCGGAGAGAGATTAAGCAGCTCGTCCTCCTATCGCTCGCGTTCGCTTTTGTCTTTTTGTACCCGATTTTGTGCGATAGCAGCTTATCCGGCCCGGGAATCGGCGCCTGGCTAATCAGGCCCCAGCTCGAACACTTTACTGCGATCCCGAGCGACGGCGCAGACCGTGATTTGTTTGTGCAACTGCGCTGGGTTCCCTACTACACCCTGACACATTTTCACCAATTGCCGTTTTGGAATCCGTACAAGTGCGGCGGGATGCCCATGCTTGGCAATCCAGAATCGGCAATAGTCACTCCGTTCCTGTTGCTCTATTTGATATTCGGCTTGATACCCGGGATGCTCCTCGAGATTTACCTGCATGTCGCGATTATGTTCGCCGGCGGTTACGTACTCGGGCGGGAACTCGGCCTCGTCCCGCTTGCCGCGCTTGTGCTCGCCGCAATGTTTCCATCGAGCTCCTGGCTATCGCTGCATATTGCTCTGGGTCACCTCAACTTTCTCTCGGCCGCCTATATTCCGTGGATTCTGGCGCTGCTGCTCGCGTCGTGCAGGTTGCGGCGATGGCATCTAGCGATGCTGGGCGGACTGCTCTGCGCGCTGACGCTGACGGAGGGGAATTACGGATTCGTTTTTGCCGCGATGCTGGTCGCGATCGTTGCGGTATGGTACGCGACGACTCAACTAAGTGTCCGGCCCCTTCTGGCTGCGTCTCTGATCGGAATTTTCGCCATCGCCTTCAGCATGCCAAGGCTCATCCCTACCGCCGAACTGTTGACGATACATCCGCGCGAAATACAACTTTCCTATCTGAGCTGGCACGGTGCTCTTGTCTCACTGTTCTCGAGAGACCAGGACCTTTGCGCTCCGATGGTCGCGTCATTCCTCTTCTCCGAGTATGCCGGCTATATCGGCGCGCCCTTTGCGTTGCTCGCACTAATCGGGGCAATCGGCAATGTGCGCAAGTCGTTTCCGTGGGTGCTCGGGGCGATCTTTTTCTTCACGTTGTTTCGCGGGGACACGAGCCCTAATGCGCCAACGATGTGGTTGCGGCTTCTGCCTCTTGCCGGCAACATCGGTCTGTGCGGACGCTGGGTGGTTCCGCTGGTATTCTGTGTCGGTGTGCTGGCCGCACTCGGTGCGCAATCATTGTGCGAGCGGCCACAACAGTGGGGCCGGCGCCTGGCCGGGATACTAATCACGGTGGGCGTGGCCGATGCGTGGCTGGTATGCGCGCCAAATTACCGCTACCTGTTTCAACCGGCAGCTCGGGCGCCTGCGCCATCGCAAACGTTTCGCCAGTACTATACGGAATGGGCCCCGCCGTTCACGTCGATAGCCATGGCTGGGATGGGTTCCCTCAGTTGCGGGGACCGCGGCTATCACGTGGATCCACCGAAGGGCACCGTACTCGGATACAACCAGACAGGATATCGCGGTGAATACTACTTGCTTGGCGCCGGCAAAGTGACCGAGACTCTATGGTCGCCCAACCTTCTGCGCTACGAGGTCGACGTTCCCCAAACAACCTCGCTGGTGGTCAACCAGATTATGTATCCTGGGTGGCGTTTGACGCACGGCAATGGATTCGCTTACGCGGAGAATGGACTTATCGCTGTGCGCGTTCCATCCGGTCGCCAGGAAATCGAATTGGTATACACTCCCCGCCACATCGTGGCGGCATGCGCGATCGCGCTTTTCGCTTTGGCGACGCTGATAGTGGTTTGGCGGATAGAATCGCAATCCGTAAGTCGGCGCCGCTCCAACCCTTGCTAGGCCATCTCTAGCTCGCGTCAAGGAGCGCCCGTCGCGACTCCCATCGAATCAGGACAAATGCGACGAGCGTGGTCAGAATCGAGACTATTATCCCGCAGATTGCCGCGAGGCTGATGTATCTGAGGACGATTCGGCTTTTTCCGGCCGGCGCCTTTACCGCCAGCAATCCATCCCAGGAAAAGGTTGGGCCCGCGCCCGACATGACTCGCCACGATGGATCGTAGTTCTGATTGACGACCAACAGCGAAGGCCCCGGCGCGTCCACGGCGTATTCGAGGCGGTTGGGAGTCCATCGCGCAAGCGTCACGGAGCCTGCGCCGAGCAAGTACTGCTCTCCGCGATAGCCGGGTTCGTTCCACCCTTTCGCCTCTGTCGGCCAGGGGGGGGACACGTAGCAGTTCACAACGCCTTGGTGATCCCGAATCACCGCCGACTCCGCGAGTGCGGGTGAGCGTTCATATTGCGCGAACTCGCCATGCGTCGGACCAGGACCGACCACGTCCAGCAATATGGTGCGCAGGTTGGGGGGACCGACCAGAACCAAATCGACGCCACCAATGAGTATGAGAAGGGCGGAAATTGCGAGCGCGGCCGGCGAGCCGCGGCTGCATACGGCGTCGATGCCGACACCGGCCAACACTGCCACCATCAGCGCGAATGGAATCAGGAAGCGCGACGGCAGGCGGCTCGAAGAAAACAGCGGCATACTGTGCAACCAGACCCACAGGCAGTTCGGACTGGTCGCTCCGCGCGCCAATTCGAAGAGAACTATTCCGGCGAAAATCCATGGGATGGCTCTGCGCGGGAAGAACAGCGCCATCACTGCGATTATCCCGAACAAGCCCACGTATGCGCCCGATTCCCAGAAGCCCCAACCGTTCACGCTTGTCCGATTGCGATCTTGATTGCGGGACAACAGTGACTGACTTAACGCGTCGAGCGAGTTCGTAAAGTTTGCGTCGGTTGGGCGCGGATGCGATGCCATCACCTCAATCACCGGCAAACCCTTGACCGCGCCGAATCCAGCGGCGAAAAACGCCGCGACCACTAGCGCGATCAGCGGGCGCGCACTCAGCCGCACCGCGGCTCGACCAACAAGCACCAGCGCGAGCGTCAGACCTTCGAAGAGTGGGAGATATGGGTTGCCCTCAAAAAGGCTAAACGCTATCAATGCGCCGCACGGCGCCGCGTATCGAAGCTTGCCGCGCTCCGATGCAGTCCATCCGGCCGCAATTATCCACGGCAGGTACACGAAAACCATGATAACGATCTGGCCCTCGGAAGCGCGCAGGAAAAACCATGAACTTCCGGCGAACGCGGTAGCAGTACAGATTGCCGAGATACGTCTCATTCCGAGCACTCGGCCCAGCACGTAGCCCCCCGCCCATGCGATCGCACAGTAAAGGATAACCTCGAGATGCAGGCCCACCACCGGACCGAACATCACCGTGAGAAAAAACCAGGGCGTCAGGAAATGAGAATTGGGATCACCAAGCATCGGCATGCCACCGCATTCAAACGGATCCCAGAATGGAAACTGATGGTATTGGCGGACAGTCCAATATGCGGCCCGTTGGGAAGCGGAAATTTGATCCCAGTCGTTAAGAGTACCCGGAATCGACAGATGGGAAACCAGCGGGTAGCAGAAGAGCACCGCAAAGGCGGTGCTCCCGATAGCAATCGCAATCGCCTCAGTCCTGGTGAAGCGTCCGCGATCGAGCAGGATGTCCGCCAGTTTTGAAATATTGCGCCGATACAAGTTAGGTGCCTATCGCTTGCCCGACCTCGCTGCACATTCTACGCTCCGATTCCAACTCGTCGTATAGACCGAACGGCATTCCTCGGCAAGGTTTTGGCCTGATAACCGCTTCGGTGTTACCGCGAGGAGCCGGTTTTGCGTCTGGCGGGCGCCAACGCGGAAGTTCTCGGTCGCTACGGTGATCGATTAGGCCGCTCAGTAATTCCCGAGGGATGAATTATTCGCGCTCGTCGCGCGGCTCAACGCGAACGGAACTGCGGGAGGATGTCTTCGGCGAAAGCCTGGATATCCTCTTCGGCGGTCATCGGTGGATTGTGCATGAATATGAAGTGCGTGACGCCGGCTTCGATGAATCGTTCGATTTTATCCACGCACTCCTGCTTGCCGCCGATGATGATCCGATCGCGCGCCTTGTCCGGTGTGGTCTGCGCCATCATCGTGACGATCCCGGCAAGCGTCTCCTCGCGCTGTTTAGGGGCCTTGTAGCACAACGCGAGCATCAGGGTCTTTTCGATTTCATCGGTATTGCGCCCGACCGTATCGCCGTGGCGCTCGATCACTCCGATGAGCCGTTTCATCTCGTCCGCATCGGCGTTGCCCATGTTCCACATATCGGCATGTTGCGCGACTATCTTGAGCAGCACCTTTTCGCCATGCCCGCCGATCATCAGGGGCAGATGCTTCTGCACCGGCTTTGGATTACAGACCGCGTCGACCACGTTGTAATGCTTGCCCTTGAGCGTGGTCTTCTCCTGGGTGAACATCCCCTTGATGATCTGGCATGATTCGTCGAGCGCCTGGAGCCGGCCGCCAACGGTTTTGAAATCGATGCCGAAGCTCCGATGTTCCAGCTCGTACCATCCGGCGCCGAGCCCCAGGTTGAGCCTCCCACCGCTCACTTGATCGAGCGTCGCGGCCATCTTCGCCATGAGACACGGGTTGCGGTAGGTGTTGCCGTTGACCAGCGCGCCGATACGCGCACGCTTGGTGTTCTGGCTGAGTGCGCTCAGTAGAGTCCAGCTTTCCATGCACGGGCCGGTCGGGTTGGGCACGAAGATGGGATAGAAGTGATCGAACACCCATAGTGAGTCGTACCCCCAGCTATCGGCCTTGCCCCAAAAGGCGCGCAATTGCTCCCATTCAATGTTCTGCTGTCCGGTCTGCACTCCAAAGCGAATCGGATGCTTGTCCACGCGGTTTCCTCCGTGATGGCTCTCGATGGCGTCGTGGTCGTGTAACGTCGGTTGCACCTGCCGCAAATGATTCTAGCATTTCGCGGGGGCCCTCGCGCCGCAAAATTACGCTTGCTCCGACGCGACTCGGAGCGATACAAGCGGTACTTGATGCTTAGTCTCCGCTTTGCCGTGCTGTTCATCCATATCGTCGCCGTGATCGTCGCGCTGGGCGGCTCGCTGTTCAGCACTTTCGCACTCGCTCCCGTTTTGGCCGCGGAACTCGATCCGCCCGCGCGGCTGCGCGTCGCCCGCCGAATCGTTCGCCGCCTGGGCGCGATCGTGCTTACCTCGCTGGCCGTGCTGGTTGTGACGGGAATCTTCAACGTGCTGTTCATCGGCGGCGTTTCGATTCTGCTTGCGATCAAATTGATCCTCGTCGTTGTCGTTATCGCCCTCGCGCTTTATCAATATGGAAACATCGGCATGCAAATCTGGAGGATCTCGGCCGCGGGTCCGAGTCCGGAAGTCGCAGACCTCCAGGCGCGCTTTCGCCGCGTCGGTCTGACCGTCGGCTCGGTCGCGTTGCTGATTGTCTATCTCTCGATCGGACTCACGCGCGGCTCAGGCGCGATTGTCGCGTCCATTCGTTGAGGGTCCACAGATGCCACGAAAAAAATCGCCGCGCCGAACGCCAGCCTGGATGCGCCGGCTTACCGCGCTCGCAATCGCGCTCGGCGTCATCGCGACACTCAGCTACGGCGCGGGCGCGCATATCGCAGTGCGATACCTCAATCCCTCGTTCGGCGCGTGGTGGAATTCCAACGAGTTTGCAATCATAGAGTGCGCGGCTGCGGCGGTCGGAATGTTGATCGGAATTCGCATCGGCGCGCGACTGGTAAATGGCGGAGCGCTCAGGAACCGCTCGATGATAGCCGCGGTAATTGTTTGCGCGCTCGTGCTGCCGATCGTCGGGCGGCTCAGCGCTGAAATTGCGCGCCTTAGATTCACCAGCGGCGCACTCGCCAACGGATGGCTCATCGACCGCTTCGGCTACGACGTGGGAATGTTCTCTGACAAGCTTCTGGTAGCGGGCGTTTACTCGATCAAAATCGCGGCATTTGCGCTTCCAGTGGGGATGGTTCTCTTCGGTGCGGCGATTGCTATCTTAATGACTGCAAAGCCTGTCGGCGACGCCGCTGGCGCAATTTCCAAATGAATCGAGACGACCGCAAGCCCCGCAAACCGCCCGGCATCAGCCGCCGATCGTTCATCAAGGGCGCCGGTGTGGTCGCTGCTGCGGCAGGCCTGGTGCGCGTGCGGCCGGCAGCCGCCGATGAAAAGACGCTGCCCGCCGGTGTCGTAGAAAAGCTCGGGCCTGAAGCTACGACGATCGAACTGAACATCAACGGCAAGCCCGCGACGCTTGAGATCGAGCCGCGCGTAACCCTGCTAAGCGCGCTCCGGGAGCATCTTGGACTGACAGGCACGAAACTCGTCTGCGATCGCGGCGCGTGCGGGGCATGCACCGTGCATCTCGACGGCAAGCCCGTGACGTCGTGCATGGTGCTGGCTATCGATGCGCGTGGGCGCCAAATCACCACCATCGAAGGTCTCGGCACGCCGTCGAATATGCATCCCGTGCAGGCCGCATTCGTCGAAACCGACGCGCTGCAATGCGGGTTCTGCACGCCGGGGATGGTGATGTCGGTCGCGGCCGCGCTCGAGCGCAATCCGGCAGCTACTACTGACGAAATCAAACACGCAACCGCCGGCAATATCTGCCGATGCGGCACTTATCCGGACGTCTTCGCGGCCGCTTTCAGAGCCGTTAAGCCTGGACCTGCCGGATCCGCGCGTTCTGTCCGCGCGGCGAAGGACGCCTGATGTCGCGGCGCGTCACGCTCAACCTCGGCTTTCAGGGCAACACGCGCGACGTCACGGTCGTCATTCCCGATGACGAGCCGACGCCTTGGCAATGGGGCGAGCGCCTGTCCGTGGTCGGCAAGCCCACGCCGCGCGTTGACGGACCACTGAAAGCGACGGGCGCTGCGCATTACACTTACGATATCGAATTGCCCGGGATGCTTTACGGCGCGATCCTGCGCAGTCCGCGGCCGCACGCGCGGATTCGCAACATCGATCTGTCCGCGGCGGAGCATCTCGATGGCGTGCGCGCGGTTCTTGCTCTTGAAGATCGCGAAATCCGTTTCGCCGGTCAGGAAGTCGCAGCCGTTGCCGCTATCAGTTCCGACCTCGCCGCCGACGCGCTCAAGTTGATCAAAGTCGATTACGAAAAGATGCCGTTCGTGGTTGATATGGACCGCGCAATGGCGGATTTCGCCCCGCGCGTTTTCGGTAGCGGATCCAACGTCGGCAGGACCTCGACTTCGAGCGTCGGCAATGTCGCAAGAGGACTCGAGGTCGCGGCGAACACGATCGAGGCTGCCTACACGACGGCCGTGCAGACGCACGTCTGCCTCGAGACGCATGGCGCGGTTGCGAGCTTCAACGCGGCGCGAGACCAGCTCACGGTATGGTGCTCGACGCAGGGGGTTTTTTCCGTGCGCGACGATCTGGCGGTGTATTTCAGTCTCCCACCCGACAATGTGCGCGTAGTCTGCGAGTTCCTTGGCGGCGGCTTCGGATCGAAATTCGGCGCAACCCCCGAAATGATTGTTGCCGCGCGGCTGGCTGGGGCGACCGGCGTGCCGGTCAAGGTGATGCTCCCGCGCGGCGACGAGCATCGATCGACGGGTAACCGTCCGAACTCGGAGCAGAAAGTCAAGCTGGGCGTCGATCGCGACGGAAAGCTGACCGCGATCGATCTTGTGCAACGTGGAAGCGGCGGGATCGGCGGTGGTGCGGGCAGCGCGGGCCCGTTCAAGTCAATCTATCGATGCGCCAATATCCGCACCGAGGAACGCAACATCTACACGAACGCCGGCCCCGCGTCTCCGATGCGTGCGCCCGGCTGGCCGCAGGGATGCTTCGCGCTGGAACTCGCGATGGACGAGATGGCGCGCAAGGCGGGAATCGACCGGCTCGAGTTCCGCCGCCGCAACAGCGACAATCCGGTCCGTGCCGCCGAATACGAAATCGGCGCGCGCGCGTTTGGATGGGCTGAGAAAAATTCGTCGCCGAAATCTAGCGGCGCCTTCAAGCGCGGAGTCGGCGTCGCGTCTGCCGAGTGGCATGCGGTCGGAGTGCCGGGGCCGGAGGCGCAAGTGATCGCGCATCGCGACGGCGCCGTCGAGGTTCGCGTCGGCACCCAGGATATCGGCACCGGCACGCGCACGATTCTCGCGATCGTCGCGGCCGAGGAACTCGGCCTGCCGGTGGATCGTGTGAAGTCCGAAATCGGCGACACGCGATTTCTGTTCTCCGTCCCGAGCGGTGGTAGCCTGAGCGCGCCCTCGAACACGCCCGCGGTGCGCCAGGCTGCGGCGCATCTCAAGGACAAGCTGTTTCGGATCGCGGCGCCGATACTCGGCGCCGAACCCGACGACCTCGAGGCGTCCGACGGATTCATTCGGGTGCGTACCAACCCCTCGCGCTCGCTCGCGTTTGCCGACGTATGCAAGCGAATCCCCGGCGATTCGATTTCCGCGCAGGGCGAGCGCGTGGCCAACTACGAAGGCTTTCGGACCGATCAGGCGGGATGTCAGTTCGCCGAAGTCGAGGTCGATACCGAAACCGGGATCGTCCGCGTGACGCACGTCGTCGCGGTCCACGACGCGGGACGGATTATCGATCCGCTGATGGCGCGCAGCCAGGTCAACGGCGGGATCCTGATGGGAATCGGGTTCGCGCTGTTCGAGAATCGCCGGATGGATCCGATGCTCGGTATCATGGTGAATCCCACGATGGACGACTACAAGCTTCTCGGCTCGCTCGACGTCCCGCGGATCGACGTGACGTTTTTCGAAGTCGCCAACGGCATCACCAATACCGGCGTGATGGGACTCGGCGAGGTGGCGCACGTAGCGAGCGCGGCCGCGGTTGCGTGCGCGGTGTACGACGCGATAGGCGTGCCGGTGCGTTCACTTCCGATCACGCCCGATCGCGTGCTGGCGGCTCTGGGACGCGCGTGAAGGATTTGGAATTGCGATGAACCGATTCGAGGTGATCACGCCGGCCGATCTCGCAAGCGCCTCGCGACTGCTTGCTCAAGACGGCCACGTCGCATTTGCGGGCGGCGTCGATGTGCTCGATCTGTCGAAGCAAAATGTCGAGTCTCCAACCGCACTCGTGAATTTGAAGGGGCTGAAGGAACTCGGTGGAATCGAGGTGCGCCCGTCTGGAGAACTTCGCCTCGGTGCGATGGCGAAGCTGAGCGAAGTCGCGGAGCACCCTGCGATCCGCGCCAGGTTCACCGCGATTGCCGAGGCCGCCGGCGAGGTGGCCACGCCGCAGATTCGCAATCTTGGGACGGTCGGCGGGAATATCCTGCAGCGCCCGCGATGCTGGTATTTTCGCAATCCCGACGTGAATTGCCTGAAGAAGGGCGGCGACACGTGCTACGCGATCAGCGGCCTCAATCGTTACCACGCGATTTTGGGTGGCGGTCCGGCGTTCATCGTGCATCCGTCGAATCTTGCGCCCGCGTTGATCGCGATGCGCGCGAGTGCGACGATCGTCGGACCGGCTGGCGAGCGCACTGTCGAGCTCGAAAAATTCTTCACGCTTCCTACCGTCGATCCGAAGCGGGAAAATTCCCTGAAATCCGGCGAAATAGTCACCGAAGTGATCGTGCCTGCATCGCCTTCGAGCGTGCGCAGCCATTACCTCGAGGCGCGGGAGAAGCAGAGCTTCGATTGGCCGCTGGTCAGCGTCGCGATCGCTCTCGATCGCGCGCCCGGCGCGAATACTGTCCGCGATGCGCGCGTCGTGATGGGCGCGGTGGCGCCCGTGCCGTGGCGATCGCCCGAAGCGGAAGCTGCGCTCAAAGGCGGACCGCTCGACGAGTCGCGCGCTCGCGCCGCGGCCGAAGCCGCGCTGAAAGACGCGCGGCCGATGTCCGACAACGCGTACAAGGTGGTGATTGCGAAGGTGATCGTGCGCCGCGCGATCATGAGCGTCGCTGGCCTGGAGGCCGCCTGAGATGCCCTCGCCATCCGCCGGATTCTGCGCTCATCTGCGCACCAAGACCGCGTACTACCGCACGCCTGACGGCGAACGGATTTTCAAACCCGATGAGTCGACTGCGTGCTACACGTGCCTCAAGACGCAGCGGCCGGTGGGACCTGACGGGCGGCCCGTCGATGCGCAATCATGCGGCGCTGACCGCGGATGTTTCGAGCAGGAATGAAAAATCTTGGACGAGGACCGAAACGCTGCCGCGAGAACCCGCTGTGGGGCGCGCCGCGCCTGAGCCAATCGGTTGACCGGCGATCGAGACACGATGATGCTGAATGCGAGATTGAGGATTGTGACTCCGTGAAGAGCGCCGTGTCATTGCGGAGGACGACATGAGCCGCGTAGCGCCGATTTCAGAAGCCCACGCCGAACCGGCCGCGCGCGAGGAGTTGCAACGCCAGCGCCTCGCGCACGGGCGCGTGACCAACATGAAGCTCACGCTGGCGCACTCGCCGATCGCGCTGGACGCTCTGATGCAGTGGTATCCGCTGCATGACGCGGTCGCGCGCTTCCTCGGCGAACGCGCGACGACGCTTTTCGTCCACGCGATCTCGGCCCAGACCGATTGCCTCATCTGTTCCACATTCTTCCGCCGCCTGCTCATCGAAGCCGGCGAAGACCCCGATTCGCTGAAGCTCAACGAGACCGAGCGCGCGGTGGTTGACTACGGCCGCCAGCTTGTCGTAGACGCCAATCGCGTGAGCGACGAGCTCTACGCGCGGCTTGAGAGTTTTCTTAAGCCCGCGCAGATCGTCGAGCTTACGGCGTTCGGCGCAATCATGATCGCGACCAACGCGTTCAACAACGCGCTGCGCGTCGATCTGGACGAATATCTCCAGCCGTTTCGGCGCAAGGGTACCCCCGCCGACGGCTGAATGGCTCCAGCCGACGCATCATTCGGCGGAAATCCTTCGGGAGCGCATCGTGTACGACGACCTTCGAGACAAAGTGGCGCTGATTACCGGGGCGGCTCACGGTCAGGGTCGGGCCTGCGCCATCGCGCTCGCCCGCGAGGGTGTTCACATCGCTGCGCTGGACGTGGCGAGGCAGCTGGCTTACCCCGGTTACGCGCTCGGAACCGCGCACGAGCTGGACTCCGTTGCGGCCGAGATTCGGAGCCTCGGCGTGCGCGCTCTCGCGCTCGTCGCCGACGTGCGCGACGGCCGCGCCGTGGCCGCCGCCGTCGGGGAAGCGATCGAGACTTTCGGACGAATCGACATCCTCTTCAACAACGCGGGCATCTGCGCCTATGGTCTCGCTCAAGAGCTCAGCGAGGAAGCCTGGGACGCGATGCTGGACATCAATCTGAAGGGCGCGTGGCTGGTGGCGAAGAACGTGATTCCGCAGATGATTTCCCGCCGGTCGGGCGTGATCATCAATAACTCGTCGGTCGCCGGGCTTCGCGGCATGGCGCGGTTAAGTCACTATGCCGCCTCCAAGTGGGGACTGGTCGGATTGACGAAGTCGTGGGCGATCGAACTGGCGCCGCACAAAATTCGCGTGGTTTCGATTCATCCCACCGGCGTGAACACGCCAATGAATGATGGCCTGGCGTCGCTCGAGGGGAGTACGCCGCTGGAAATCGCCGAGCGCTCCGCCGGCAATCTCCTCCCGGTGCCGTGGATCGAGCCCGAAGATGTGGCCGCGGCGGTGGTCTTTCTCTCCTCGGAACGAGCGCGATTCATCACGGGCTCCCAGTTCGTAATCGACGCGGGGTTGCTGAGCCGATGATGCACCGCGCGCCGCAACCGCGATGAAGAAATCGGCGTTGATTCATTCCGATCGATGAGTGGTTCATTTGTCCATTTCTGTCCATTGGCCAGCCCGAGCACGGCATCGGGAAGCTCCGGCCGCGGATTCTCCAGGTGTGCCTGCGCAGGCACAAGGGTCAATGAGACTGGTAACCAGTTGAACTGTTTGCTCAACCACGCGGCTGACGGGATGTCCGCGAGTGGGCAAAGGCGGGTGCGGTCACTTCAGCCTCTGTCGTGAGCGCGTCCTGCAGCACACCAAGCGCCGTGGCCGGATCGTCGACATAGCGGAAGAGGTCGAGATCTTCGCGGCTGATCATTCCATGACGGACGAGCGCGTCGAAGTTGATGATCTCTTTCCAGTACTCCGAGCCGTAGAGAAGGATCAGTATCCGGCGATCCAATTTTCCAGTTTGCTGCAAAGTCAGTATCTCGGCCATCTCGTCCAGGGTGCCGAAGCCTCCGGGGAAAACAACTAGCGCACGCGCGAGATGCGCGAACCAAAGCTTGCGCATGAAGAAGTAGCGGAACTCGAAGGACAGCCCGCGGCTAACGTAGGGGTTGGGCCGTTGCTCATGCGACAACCCTATGTTGAGGCCGATAGTCCTTCCGCCCGCCTCTGATGCGCCCCGATTTGCGGCCTCCATAATCCCGCCCCCTCCACCCGTGCAGACCGTATATCGGTGTGCATGAGAGGCGAGACTTATGGACCATGCGGTGACGAGTCGCGCGAGCTCTCGGGCCTCCTCATAATAGCGACCGAGAGGACCGTCGGGGGCGAGCCGAGCCGACCCAAAGAAGACGATAGTATGGTGGATGTGCTCGCGTCGAAAATTGTGCAGCGGCTGGAGGTATTCCGCAAGTATGCGCAGCGGGCGAGCGTCCTCGTTCTCAAGGAACTTCTCGTCCTTGTATGCAAGCGGGGAATGGATCACCTCGCGCGGTTTCATGATGACGCGACCTTGGCGAAGTCGATAAAGCCGCGCTCGACGTTGGTGTCGACCAGCTTGACGCGGACGCGATCGCCGACGTCAAGACCCTGGTAGCCGCGCACGACTTTACCCTCGGCGGCGGGTTGAATGATTCGGACCCAGGTCCCCTTCTCTGAAGCGCCGGTCACGATCGAGTCGAATTCATCGCCGATCCTTGTTTCGAGGAGAAGTGCGGCGGCCGACTTATCCACCTGCCTCTCGACCTTGGCGGCGGCGTCTTCTTTTTCCGTGCAGTGTCGAGCCAATTCGCCAAGTTCCTCGCTAGTATAGGGTACCGGCCGTCCCTCAATCGCGGTCTTCAGCAAGCGTTGCGTTATGAGATCAGGGTAGCGCCGGTTCGGGGCGGTGGAATGAGTATAGTCTTTGACCGCAAGTCCGAAATGTCCCTCTGCTTGATGACCAGGAAGCTCCAGCACGTACTCTCCACGGCCCAGGAGTTTGATCACCGCCAGCGAGAGATCCGGAAAATGGTCAGGATCGGCCTGACGGCGCTTCACCAGGAAGTCCTCAAGAGCCATGATATCGGGCCGCGAGGGCAGACGCGCACCCAAGCCGGCAGCCATCTCCACGATCCGATCCCATCGCTCGGGTACGCGTAGCACCCGACGCAGCGAAGGAAAGCCCTTGCGCTCGAGGTACTTCGCGGTAACACCGTTAGCCGCGATCATGAATTCCTCAATCAGTTCTTTGGCCCGATTATTTTTCTCGGATCGTAGATCGGTCAACAGGTCGCCGTCGAACACGGGCCGAGCCTCGACCGTTTCCAAACTCAACGCACCGTGTTGATGCCTGAGCTGCTTCATGGATTGTGCAACCCGATCCTGAATACGGAGCTGCTCGTCAAGCCCCGCTACCGACGGCATTTGCGCCAAGGCCGGCGCGACTCCTTCGAGCCAGGCGGAGACGCCGTTGTAGGCGAGTTTCGCGTGATTGACCACGACCGCCCGGTAGATGTCTCCCCCGCTCACAACGCCATCGCCACTACCAACCTCCATCTCGATGACGACGGCGAGCCGTTCCTGGCTCTCGCCAAGCGATGTCAAGTCGGTCGAGAGCTTTTCCGGAAGCATCGAGAAGATTTCGGCGGCCGTGTAAACGGAGGTTGTATTGGCCAGCGCATGGACGTCGATCGCTGAGCCTCGCTTGACGATCGCGTCAACGTCTGCAATCGCGACGAGTATCTTCACCGTACCGCCAGCCGCGGGAACAGCGACCGAGAGCTGATCAAGGTCGAGCGAATCATCGTTGTCGATCGAGGCCCAAGGGAGGCTCCGAAGATCGCGGAAAGAAAGATCCGCCTGGGCTGGTTTGCCGATGGCGTCTGTTTGTTCGAGGACGGCGGCCGAGAACTCCGGGAGCAAGCCCCGTTCCAGCATCGCCCGTCGCGCGATGCTCCTCAGCTGGTCTCTGGCGGTATTGGTAACCCGATTCATTGCCGGGATCGTACTCCCTGTACCGCTTGGGTGTCAGACGTTCAGTTGCGAATCAAGACTTTCCGGCCCGCGACCGCCGTTCTCAGCCCGCCTGGCGGTATGCAAATATGCAAGAATGCTCGCCCGGCTCCGGGCCGGCCGCAGGCTGCCAGTTAAGCCCTGCTAATGGGTTTTGCCGCTCCGTTCGCCTCATCTCCGGGCACTTTTGCCGTGGAAAATGATCACTTCGCTGCACAATATGATCAAATCCGCCGCCCGGCTACACTCGCTGCTCGTGGCAGGGGGAGCGCGAGGGGGACCTTCCCCCTCGCTGTTCTGTTGAGATCTCGCTCGGTAAGCTGGCTGGATCAGTCAAGATCTACGGCAGGGCTTTATCCGGCCATTTCGTCTGCTGCGATACAGCTCCGGTCTCCAAGTTCACAAGAACTACGAAGTCATTGTCTTTGCCGAAGCCTTTGACCCCGTACAACGCTCCCGGACTCACCGTCGCGACTGAGTGTGGAGGAACGATCTTGAACGTCGGATCTGGGGTTTGGTCGAGAACAACCCGATGACTAACTTCCTCCAAGTTGCGAATGCGGTTGTTCGCCCTGCTGTAAAAGAACGTAGGTGAGTGCCAAGCCTGATGACCGCCAGACGATGTCGTATTGTACACAAAGAAGCGAGAATCAGGGGTCCAGCGGCCTTTCTCCACTTTAAGCCCGTGCTCTCCTTCGTTCGACGAATCATCTTTTGTACAAAGTAGCTTGTCGCCGGTTCCGTGGATCTCGACGCGGCTCTCTTCAAAGCCTCCGTTGTTATGCAGAGGGATAATCAGTGCTCGCAACGCTCCGTCGGGGGAGGCTATTACTTGCCCGGGCGCCTCGGCCCTGGCGCTCCGGTAGCTTCCGAACACCAGAATCTGGAGGACAAGCAATACGGTGAGCAGCTTTTGCATCTTACTGAGTGAAGCCTTATCCAACCACATACGTCATCGTTTTTGAAGCTTTTGCTGTGTTCCAAGCAACCCAGCTTTCCGCTTGTCCTTGAGTCTGAAGCTCTCCCCCTTGATGTTGACAATGATCGAGTGGTGCAGGATACGATCGAGCATCGCCGCGGTGAGCACGGGAGGCCGCGTGACCAATCAGGGGAGAGACGTCATGGCTAGTGTGTCGAGGCCGCGTGAGAAGCGCATCGCCAAGCCGCCAAAGGCGGCGAAGTCAGAGGCGGTGCTGCTCTATCAGGTGAGGGATGAAATCGCCTTCATGACGCTGAATCGGCCGGAAAAGCTGAACGCGCTCAACGGCGCGCTCAGCGACGCCTTGTGCGCGACCTGGAGCCGGTTCGAGGCCGACCCGGCAGCCAAGGTCGCCATCCTGACGGGCGCAGGCAAGCACTTTTGCGCCGGCGCGGACGTGAGCCCCGGTGCGATCGATCGCGAAGTGCCATTCCAGGTCCATCAAGGCTATCCGCAAAACGGCATCACCGTGTTCAAGCCCATAGTCGGCGCGATCAAGGGCTACACGCTCGGGGCAGGCTATGCGCTCGCCGTGCGCGGCTGCGACATTACGATCGCCGGCGAGAGCATGCTGATGGGTTTTCCGGAAGCGCGGATTGGCACGCCGCTCCCACCGATGGAGTATCTGCCATACATGCCCTTCAAGATCAGCCTCGAGTTCATGCTGCTAGCGTGGAACGGCGGGCAGATCATGGACGCACATCGCGCCTATGAGGTCGGGCTGGTCAACAAGGTCGTAGAGGATGAGCGCGTGATGGACGAGGCTATCCGCTGGGCTGAGCTGCTCAAGAAGATTCCTCCGCTCTACATCAAATCGGTCAAGTACGGGCACTACAAGACGACGGACAACAAAGTCCGTGTCGATGAACGGGAATATATTTTATTCACCCATCCGCAGGAGATAAGCCGGGACCGTCAAGAAGGGTTGCAAGCGTTCTTGCAGCGGCGGGAGCCGAAATTCACGGGCCGCTGAGCCCGTGGGCACGGGCAGGGGTGACGCCTGCAGCCAGTATTAAGGCCGCCCGCCGTTGGCGGGCGCGGGCAGGGGTGACCCCTGCACCCAGTATTAAGGCCGCCCGCCGTTGGCGGGCGCAGCCCCTGCGCGGGCGCGCCGTGTTTCCTCTTCTTAATACTGGCCTCCCGTACCAACGGGTCTTAATGCTACGCAAAGGTCTCCACAGGGCAACGCAAGGAAAAAGATCCGGGGTCCCTCGGCTGCGCTCGGGATGACACAAAGATAAGAAGCGGACGGATAAAGAATGCGGACGCAGAATCCTGAATCGCGCGCGAAAAAAATCGCGCGCTGTAATCGGACTTTTCACTCTCCCCTTCATCCCTCTCCCTAACAGGGAGAGGAAATTAAGAGAGAGGCAAGGAAAAAGATCCGGGGTTCCTCGGCTGCACTCTCGGGTGAAATTTCCGGCTCTCTCAGGTGAAATTTCCGGCTCTCTCGGGTGGAATTCCCCTCTGCCCCGGATGTTTTTCCCCTTGGCGCTCCGAACCTTTTCCTGAGTCGCTCGGGCGGTTGCCCAATTACTTAAACCGTTCGCAGCGCCTATGTTCATACTTAGCAAATGAACAGATGGAGGTGAACGGAGATGCGAAGGTACAAAGGCGGAAAACCCGCAAAAGACGGTTTCTATCTGAAGAAGGGTGAATTGGAGATCGTGACGGTCGAAGGGGAGAATGGCAGGCTGCCGGGCGGCATCGAGAGCGAATACATCAAGGTGCCGGATGTTCTGTTCGTTCCGCTCGCGCTGATACGCGGTGTGTTGTTCGTAATTTTCCTGCCCTACGTCGCCCTCGCAATAAGCGCGCTTGTACTGGGGTGATGAAGACAGGAAATGAAGACGGGAGGTGAAGGGAAATGCTGACATACAGAGGCGGAAACCCCGCCAAAGACTGTTTCTACTGGAAGAAAGGTGAATGGGAGATCGTGACGGTCGAAAAGGAGAGCGGCAGGCTACCGGGCGGCGCCGAGAGCGAATACATCAAGGCGCCGATTCTTCTGCTCGTGCCGGCGGCGCTGCTGCTCGGTGGATTGTTCGTAATTTTCCTGCCCTTCGTCGGATTCGCGGTGATTTTCGTGATGATCGGGGTGAAAGTGGCTAAGGGCGTGGGAGTTTTGATCTCGAACGTTGCGGAGAATCTCGCGCAGCTGCCGATTTTCGCAGGTAATCCGCGTCTTGCGATGGCTACCATTTCCGGCAACTCTGCGGCCAGACCTCCGCGGAGAGTTCGTCAGGCGGAAGTCAGGGGCTGCAGCGTGGGAGAGGCGGAAAGCACAGAAGACCTGGATACCGAGGAAGAGTTCGCAACGGAAACCGGGGAAGACCCGGTAGCTAATACCGCGGAAGAGTTCGCAATGGAAAACGCGGAACACGAAAACGCGGAACACGTGGATCGCGCGCGGTGAAGCCGGCTATGCGAGCTTGCGATCCATACTCTGCGACGGCGCAGCAGGAGGTTGCGCCGTCGCGCGATCGTTGTTCTGATGCGGATTCGCGCAGGCGGGTGGCGCGCGAATCCGCTTGATGGCGGAGATACGAAAGAGGGGCGAGCGCCACCGCTGGCTGCGGCGGCACGCTCAGGTCTCGACGCGGATCACGCCTTGTCTAATAGCAAACTTAATTACGTCGGTTCGGCTGTGAAGGTTGAGTTTCTCCATCACGTGCTCGCGATGTGACATCGCGGTCTTGATGCTGACTTTGAGGAACCCCGCGACTTCCTTGTTGCTGTGTCCGAGCGCCACCAGTCTCAAGACCTGCTTTTCGCGGTCAGTCAACGTCTCGTAAGGATCGTCGATCCCGGCTCCCGCCTCCTGTGGCGCATGTTGTAGCGCTTCTCTGGCGATCTCCGGGTCGAGCACGAGGCCGCCCTGGGTGACGGAACGAATCGCGGCGACCAGCTCCGAGCCGAGCACGCGCTTGAGCACATATCCGGCAACCCCGGCCTTGAGGAAGCGTTGGACATACTCACGGTCATCGTACTGGGTCAGCACCAATACCCGGGTCTTTGGCACTTCGCGCTTGATTTCCAGGGTTGCCTCGAGTCCGCCAAGGCCAGGCATCGCGATGTCCATCAGGACTACGTCGGGTTTGAGGCGCCGGCATTGCTCGATGGCCTCACGACCATTGGTCGCCTCGCCGATGACTTCGATACCTTCGGCCAAGGTAAGCAACGCCTTTATCCCGTCACGCATGAGCGCGTGATCGTCGGCGATAAGCACTCGAATCTTAGTCATGATCAGCCACCAGTGGCACGGTCAGTATAACCCTGGTGCCTTAGTCATGATCAGCCACAAGTGGCACGGTCAGTACAACCCTGGCGCCTTGGCCCGGCGCGGACTCGATAACTGCGCTGCCGCCCAGTAGCTCGACCCTTTCCCTGATACCGGCCAGTCCAAGCCCACGTCCGTCGACTGCGGTAGCGGAAATGCTCTCCGGATCGAAGCCGTCGCCGTCGTCTTCGATCTCCACGGTAACCGCCCGCGGCCCGAGCACGCACTGGATGAGCACGGTTTTGGCCTGCGCGTGCTTTACAATATTAGTGATCGCTTCCTGAACTGCCCGAAAGAGGGCGGTCTCGACCTCCGGGGGAAGGCGTCCGTTGGCCTCATCGAATTCGCAACGGACCGAGACTCCGCGCCGCTTCAAGTCGCGTTCGGCGTACCATCTGATCGCAGGAAAAAGTCCGAGATCGTCGAGCATCGAGGGCCGCAGGTCAAAGCTCATCCGGTGAATCCCGTCGAGCGTCTTGATAGCGAGCGCTCTTACTTCCTGCAGGCGATCGGTCGAAGCCCCATGTGGCAGCGTCGCCATCGCGGTGTCGAGCCCGAGTGCGAGCGCGCCAACAAGCTGGCTGGTCTCGTCGTGGAGCTCGCGCGCGATCCGCCGGCGCTCCTCTTCCTGGGCGCTGATGAGCTTTTGCAAGAGCTTGGCCCTGAGTTCATCGCGCTGCCTGAGTTCCTGGTAGAGCCGGTTGATCTCCCGCGTCCGTTCCTTGACCCGCAACTCGAGCTGGTCGCGAGCGCCCGCCACATCCTCCAGCGATTGCCTGAGCGCGACCCGCATCTGCTCGAGCGCCGCACCGAGCTGTCCGACCTCGTCCGCGCCGAGTTCGGGAATCGGGGTCTTGAGCTCGCCGGCGGCGATCCGCCCGGCCGTCCTAGTCAGCAGCGACAGCGGCGCGGTGATACTGGCGGCGGCGCCGAGAGCGAACATCAGCGACAGCAGAACGAGTGCGGGGGCCCCCGCGAGAATCTTCCACCGCAGGGCCACCGCTGTGGAAAACGCCCGCTTCTCGGGTTGACGGATATTTATTCCCCATGGCGTCCGCGGCGACAGCGGCGCAAACGCCATCACCTCGTCCACCCGGACGTTGACTGGGCCGCTCTCGTGACATCCGTGACAAGTGCCGGACATCTGCCTCTGCTGCTTGATGAGCGCCTCGAGAGAATGACGATGGTCGCTCTCGGTATAAAGCCGCGTGGCCGCCGTGCTAGCGATGACGATACCGTTCTGATCCACCAGGTCGACGGTCTCGCCCGTATCCAGCGGTACGAAGTTCAGCAGCGCGCGAAAGCCCGGGCTTTCCGGGAGAATCTCCCCACCCACCAGGCCGGCCACCTGGCTCTGCAGGTTCCTGACCGGTATCAGGAGAAAGAGCCGATGGGCACCGGCTGGGCCCGTCGAGAGCGCCGAGACTTCCGGCACACCCTTTTCGAGCGCTTCCCTGACGGCGGGAAGTTCCTTCAACGACGGATCGAGGCCGGGGCCCTCGACGGGTTCCGCTTCGACGAGCCGGCCGGTGCTGCCGAGCAAGAACACCTGGGACAGGAGGCGGGAGCGAAGATAGGCCTCTCTGAGCGCGCCGTGCGCAACGGTCGGATCGCCGGCCACGCCGACTCCCAGTGCGGGCGAGATCGCCTCGAGCAGCTCGAGTTGCGAATTCACCACCGAATCAACATGTGCGGCCATGCTGATAGCCAGATGTTGGCGCTCGGCCAGCACCTGGTTTTCCAGCGAGTGCACGCTTGACCAACTCAGCGAGCCCAGCAATGCGATCGGGCCGAGCGTCCCGGCCATCGTCAGGAGCACGATCCGTGTGCGAAGACCGCGCCGCGCACTCTGCTTAGCAGCGACCGTTGCCATTGTTCCATCCGCCCACCGTCCGGGCGGCGCCGTCCGTCGCAGGGTGACCGGCTAAACGACTGCGCGTGCGAGGTTGGGACGTACCCGCAGCGCCCGCCCGCGCGCCGTGCTCAAGCTTCAGGGTGCGCGTCGCGCTCTTGCTTTGCATCGGCGCGCATTCGGTCGTACTCGATCGGATGTTCCTTTTCCATGCGCTCACGGGTCACCTTTCCGGTGAAAATGCCAACGTCAAACGGAAATACGTCCGGCGATAAATGAGCGTTGTAGATATGCCAGGTGATCACGACCAGAAAGGCCAGCAGCCCCTCATTGCTATGCGCGATTCGTGCCGCCGGGATGAACTCGCCGGGCAGGAGGCGCGTTGTCAGCACGGGAAGGTAGAGCATGAACCCGGTCATGATCATCAGCATCGAGCCCAGCACCATTCCCCAGTACTCAAACTTCTGCCGGTAGTCATAACGGTCGAATTGAGCCTGCTCGTCGGAGAGCCGCAAGTAGTAACGGATCATCATCACCGCGTCGCTAAAGTCCTTGCGGGTCGGAACGATCGAAGGCTTCGACCGGCGGGAGGCCACCAGGTACAGGGCCCACGCCAGGTGGCCGACAACGACCGCCGCAAACAGGATTCCTGCACCCCGGTGAACCCATCGCACGTTTTGGAGGCCTCCCATCGCCGCGATCAGCCACTGCGCCCATTGCGCCTCGAAAAATTTCTGCGCGAAGCCGCTCACCGCCAGCACCAGAAACAGCAGCATCACGCAGGCGTGCTCGATCCGCCGCTCAACGGAAAACCTGATTACATACTCGTTCATCGGTTCACCACTACCCGCCACAGATGCAGCAGAATCTGAAGCACCAATCCGCCGATCACGAACGGGATGAATATCATGTAAAAGACGCTGACTGCGTACACCAACGGGGCATGGCGCAGGCTCGGCTCGTAATGTCCAATCCACGCCGAAGGAAAGTTGGGACCGGCCGCGCGATGGCATCGGCGGCAGGTCGCGAGCAGGTTCGCCTTTATCACCGGCGAGCTCCGGTCGTTGACCCGCGCGATGTCATGTATGCCGTGACAATCCGTGCAGGTTGCGGTGAACGCGCGCGGGTCCGCCTTCTCGGAGCGCTCGATCGAGGCCGTCACCCCGTGGAAGTCGGCCAGGTAGGTCGTAAGCACGTCGGTCGATATCCGGTATTTCGCCATCATCTGCTTGTTGGTATGACATCGAGCGCACAACTGCGGGATGGCCAAATGCCACGACGCCGCACGCGGATTGGAATTGTCGTGCGGATGATGACAGTCGGTGCAGACCGGCACATCGTGGTTGTCTTCTTCGAGCAGCGCCTTGCCATGGACGCTTCGGACGTAGGCGGCGGCGATCGCCGTGTGGCACTGGGCGCATGTGCGCGAAATCAGGGCGCGTGGCCGGGCCGGCCGCGTCATCGCGTGCGAGCCGTGACAATCGACGCAGGTCGGCGCATTTTGGTCGCCCTTGGCGAGTTTGGCGTAGTGAACGCCGTCGAGCAGCCTGCTGTACTCCGGGAAATGGCATCGCTTGCACATCTCGTAATACGCCAAGCGCATCGCGAGCCGGTTCGGGAAATGCTTCGTATCGTGCGGAGATTCGACCATATCGGTGTGACAGTCGGTGCAGACGAGCTTCCCCCCGTGGACGGAATGGGCGAAAGCGTGTTGGTCGATGAAAAGCGAGATCTTCTTGCCGTCGCCCAGCTTGTGCACAAACTTCGGATCGTCGTGACAAGTCATGCAGGAGGCGATGGAAGGAGGATCTGATGCGGTACCCGCAGCCTGCACTCCTGTGAGGGAAATCAGGGCGCCGGCCAACGTCATTAAAATTGCTAATCTTAAGCTCATCGGCGGATTAGATTATCATCGTGGATATAGCAAGACTAGGGCTGTGGCAGTCAAAAAGTCCGCGTTCTCGCTAGATACCGAGCCTTAGATCACTTGTTATACTGCGCAGAACGTGATTTCAAGGCCAGCGCCTTCAACCACTCGGCCACCCTCCATTCGAAAATCACTTTTTCGCGACAGCTTCATACTGCCACAGCTTGATACCGCCGAGCAGGCCCTCCGTATTGCTCACTACCTTGACGTTGGGCGGCAACTTGAAGTTGATAGCCGCCGCATTGCCGCCACCGAGGTAAAGCCTGTCGTAGTTGAACATCTTCGCCATCTCGTCAATCGCTTCGCGCAGGTGTTTGTTCCACTTCTTTTTGCCCTTCTTCACGAACGCCCGATTGCCGAGCTCGTCTTCGTAGGTCTTACCGTTGCGGAACGGATGATGCCCCAGCTCGAGATGCATCCGGCGCCCGTCAACGAACAGCACCGATCCGAACCCGGTCCCGAGTGTGATCACCAGTTCGTCGCCGTGGCCGGTCACGCAGCCCAGGCCCTGCACGTCGGCGTCATTGGCGACTCGTACAGGCCGCTTGAGTTTCTTCTTCAGCGCAGCCTCGAGCGGGAAGTTGTTCCATCCTTTGCCCAGATTCGGCGCGGTGTAAACGACGCCATCTTTGACCACGCCCGGAAATCCCACCGACGCCCGGTCGAACGCCCCGGCCATCCCGGCGAGCTCTGCGATAATCGCGATCAGCTTTTTCGGCGTCGCGTTACGCGGCGTCTTGATCTTTTGCCGCTCGGTTATCAGCTTGCCTTTTTCGTCGAGCGCGGCGGCCTTGATTCCAGTCCCGCCAACGTCCACCGCAAGAGTGGTTGTCGATTTGAGCGCCGGCGGCTTCACGGTCGCCGGCCGCTTCGCGATTGGTCTTGCTTCCGGAGCCTTCGCAGGCAGTTCTTCTTTCATTTTTCCACTCTTGACGTGCGCCAGGATTGACGGCCGGCGACAATGCGGGCGTGAATCGCAGCTCGCGATTCGTTCGTTATATACCAAACCGCATTTACACGCATTCTTGTGGCATGTGCTTGTCGCGACGTGTTAATTCAGGGCTCGCGGATCGGCCGGGGACGCGTTTTTTTGCAATCGCGAATAGCAAATTACTTCGGGTTGGAACTTGCAGGCACCACGTTTCGACGCGAGGTGCTGGCGGGCGTCACCACGTTCGTCACGATGTCGTACATAATCGCGGTCAATCCGGCCATTCTGAAAGCCGCGGGCATCCCCGAAGGACCTTCGATGGTGGCGACCGTGATGACGGCGGTGGTCGGAACGCTCGTGATGGGCCTGTACGCCAATCGTCCGTTCGCGATCGCGCCGTACATGGGCGAGAACGCGTTCGTCGCATACACGGTCGTGAAGGTGCTTGGCTACAGTTGGCAAACCGCGATGGCTGCCGTGTTCCTGGCGGGCGTGATGTTCGCGCTGTTGACCGTAGCGCGCGTACGGCAATGGATGGTCGAAGCGCTCCCGCCGGGCCTTTGCTACAGCTTCGGAGTGGGAATCGGACTGTTCCTCAGCTTCATCGGACTCAACGAATCGGGAATCGTCGCGATTGGCGTGGCAGGCGCACCGGTGAGACTGGGGAACCTCGCGGCGCCGTCGGCCGAGATCGCGGTGCTCAGCTTCGTGCTGATCGCGGTACTGATGGTCCGGCGCGTGCCGGGCGCAATCCTGCTCGGGATTTTGATCTCGACTGCCATTGCATTTGTCGCGGGTGTCGCGAAGGCGCCGTCGGCGTGGGTCAGCATGCCGCCGAATCCCGCGCCCATCATGCTGAAACTCGATCTGCGAGGCGCGTTGAGCGTCGGATTTTTCGGCGTACTGTTGACGATATTCGTGATGGCGTTGATCGACACGATGGGTTCGCTAATCGGAGTCTCCGCGCGCGCCGGATTTCTCGACGCCGACGGCACGTTGCCGCAGATCGAACGCCCGATGCTTGCCGACGCGATCGCCACGATGTTCGCGGGACTGGTGGGCACCACCACCTCAGGCGCGTACATCGAATCCGCGGCCGGCGTCCAGGTCGGAGGACGCACTGGCCTGACTGCCGTGGTGGTCGCAGCTCTGTTCGCGATGTCGCTGTTCTTCGCGCCCCTGGTAGCCGCGATCCCGGCCGCCGCATACGCGCCGGCGCTGATTGTCGTAGGCGCGATGATGGTTGCGCCGGTCGTCAAAATCGACTTCGACGATTACACCGAACTGATTCCCGCCTTCACGGTGATCGCCCTGATGAGTTTCACCTACAACATCGGGATCGGAATCACGGCTGGACTGATTCTTTATCCACTGGTCAAGCTCGCCGCCGGACGCCGTAGCGAGGTCCACGCCGGATTGTGGTTGCTATGCGGCCTGTCGATTCTGTTTTACGTCTTTTATCCTTACCAATAGCAAAGACGCCAATTGGCGCGCGTAGAGATGCGTAATTGGCAAATCGCACTATTTGACTTAACGCGCGGTCATGCTTAATTTCCTCTTGTACGCGCCTGCCGGCGTCAACAAGGGGTGAGAATGGCTATTTTCACCAAGCGGTTCGCCAACACCGACGACTATGAAGAATGGCTTCAGGAGGCGGGGGAACGGATCAGCCTGCTGTCGATTACCAATTTGCCGACGACGTCTGGTTCGTCAACGCAACCGAGCATCGGGCCGATCACGATCAAATATGAGACTGACGATCGCTCGTTGGCTCCCGCCAGAAGCATGGCGGCAATGATCGCGGAGGTCGTGATCGTCGGGGCGCTCTTCTTTGCCCTGTTCCTCTACCTGATTTCAATAATATAGCCGCCTCGACGAACCCGCCGTCTGCGGCCCTCCGCTAATCGGTGCGATCTCCCCCCGGCGCAGGACTCAGCGAACCGGCCACGCGCGCGATGTGGTCGGGCGTCAGGCGCAGCTTGCGAGTCTGCTCGTTGAAGAGTTGCGAGTACACGCCCGCGCGCTTCACGAGCTCCGAATGCGAACCGACCTCAACGATCTTCCCGCGATCGAGCGCGACGATCACATCGGCATCGACCGCGCTGGCGAGCCGATGCGCAATCAGGAAGGACGTCCGCCCCTTCATCAGGCGGCGCACGGCGTCGTGAATCAGGTTTTCGACTTCCGAATCGAGACCGGAGGTGGCTTCATCGAGAATCAATATCGGCGGGTCTTTCAGAAAGACGCGCGCCAGCGCGAGGCGCTGACGCTGACCGGTCGAAGGCCGCACTCCCCCCTCGCCTATCATCGTGTCGAGCTTGCCGGGCATCGAATCGACGAAGTCGCGGATGTTGGCCTGCTCGAGCGCGCGCCAAACATTTGCGTCGGGCGAGCCGGGGCGCCCATATTGCACGTTCTCGCGGATTGACGCGCTGAACAGGATCGCGTCCTGCGGAACAATCCCGATTGAATCGCGCAGTGACTTGAGCGTAACGCTCGAAATGTCAGTGCCGTCGATCAAAATTCGGCCTGCGGCCAGTTCGTAGAAGCGCGGAATCAGGCTGGCGAGCGTGGTCTTGCCTGCTCCCGAGCGTCCAACCAGCGCCACCGTGGTCCCGGCGGGGACGGCCAGGTTCACGTCGTCGAGAATGATGCGCAACGGCCCGCCGTCCAGCGGCTTGTAGCCGAAGCGCAGATGCTCGATCTCGACCATGCCGCTTTTCACTTTAAGCGCCGGCGCACCGGGCGCGTCGTGCACCTCGGGCGTCTCGTCGAAAAACGCGAAAATCCGCTCGATGGCGGCCAGCGCAGTCGCCACGATGATCGACAATTCCGAGAACCGCTGCAGCGGCAGGTACAGCGCGCCCAAAAACGCAAAGAACGCGACCACCGTTCCAATCGTCATCTGACCGTGCATGATCATCAGCGCGCCCGCCCAGATCACGATCAAGGGCGCGCCGCGTGAGATGAACTCGGTGAACATCTGATGGGTCGAGGAAAGCTTCACGCTCTCAATCGTCAGGTCGTAAAGCTCGGTGGTTCGCTGATGGAACCGGCGCGCCTCGTACGCCTCGCGCGCAAACGATTTCGTCGTCGAGATTCCGGCGACGCGCTCCTGCAGCTCACCGGAAAATTCCTCGACCACTTCCTGCAGGTCGTGACTGGTCTCCTTGATTCTCGGCGAGAGAATTCTGATCACCGCGACGTAGAACGGAATGACTATCAGCGAGATCCACGCCAGCCGCACGTTGAGGTAAAACAACAGCCAAATCACGAAGCCCAGCGACACGCCGTCCATCCAGATGTTTATCATCGCGGAGCCGACGAAATTCTGCGCCATCGAGATGTCGGAAATGAAGCGCGAGACTACCGCGCCCGAAGCCGTACGATCGAAAAACGAATGCGACAGGCGCTGCATGTGCAGATACAGCGCGTAGCGCAGGTCGAAGATCAGCCGATGACCCGCCATGCTCGCCCAGTAATTGCGGAAGTAAGTCGCAATCGCCTGAATCAGGAACAGCGCGAACAGCGCCGCGGTCAAAGCTTCGAGCTTGGCTGCCGATCCCGCGCCGAGATGAAGCGTCGCGGCAAGCGAGCTGCACCATCGGTCGAACATCTGGTTCAAATGCTCCGGATGCGGCTGCGGAACCAGTAAAACGTCGAAGACATATTTGAAGGCGAGCGGAAACGCGAGCGGCAGCGTGAATTTCAGGATGCCCATGACGGAGCCGCCCGCCACCAGCCATAGATGCGGCCGGACGTAACCGAGAAAGCGCACCAGCGCAGTCGGCGGAACGATGCGGTCGAAGAGTCGCTCGAAAAAGCCGCGGCTACGTTGGTCGGGGTCGTCGGGAGCGTCTTCAGGCGCCCGCTTGGAACAGTCCGGCGTCTCCGGCGCGCCGGCTATCGATGCGGAACCACGATTTGGCATGCACGCAGTTTAGCAGCGCCGCACGACGCAGAAAACATGCGCCAGCGATGCTCTATCCGGGTGTCTTACGCGGACGCCGAAATGCGATCGATCATGGCCGGGATGCGGCTGCGCCTGGCATGGCCCGCCAGCCCGGCCGCCGCGATTCGTTCCATGTACTCGCGCACGACCAGCCTGATGAACTTCGCCGTGGCGATGCGGCCCTTGTCCACCTGCGCCTTTTCGAGTCCGCCTCCGCAGATGATGATCATCGGCTCGAGCAGCTCGGGACTCCCAATCAATCCGAGCAGGGCGTGCTCAGTATGGTCGAGATACCCCTCCATCGCGTTCACTTCGAGCGGGCGATGCTTCAGATGGTAGCGGAGTTGGCCGAGTCCATAGGCGGTCTGGCGTCCCGCGTCCTGCATCGCGTAGCGCATGATCGCGCGATCGACTTTGGTCGGTGCGAAGGCCGCCACTTGCCGATATACCACGAGCAGGAATCCGGCGAGGGACAAATTGATCGAAACCGAGCCCTGCGGAAACTGGTCCGCCCACAGCCATTCTTTGAGTCCCTGTTCGGCCGTGACGCTGGCGCGTCCCAGTCCCGCCCCGCCATAGAGCGCGCGCTTGCGAAACACTTCGAACAGGCGCGACGCGTCGAGCATCTGCGCGCACAGCCAGCTCTTCTGTTCGAGGAAGTCCTGATTGATCAACGCAACCCACTTCGAGGGAAAGTCCATCGACACGATCTGGCATTCCTGCAAGAAGGTGTAGAGCTGCGCACACGCCATCTCGAGCTCGGGCGCGATCGGATGAGCGTGCAGTTCGTTCCATGGTATGTCGGTCGCCGGGACCCATCGCCGCGCCTTGTCTTCTTCGTAAAGCTCGGCGACGTTGTCCGACCATACGTCGGACTTGCGATTGACGACGTAGCCCATGTCGGGCAGCTTGCCCACTTTCTCACTGCCGCGCGACACCATCGACTGACTGGTGCGCACGTCCTCAGGGATATTGGTGTAGCCGTAACTGCCGATGTCGAGATCCTGGTAGGTGAGTCCGCGCCGCGGGTCCGACGCCCGGCCTGTTATGCGTTCGGTCTTGGCCTCGTACCAATGCAGGCCCAGGTTTCCCTCCATCACCTTTTTCGCGGCGTCGAGGACCGTCTCATCAACCGTGTAATCCTTGTCAGCGTAAAATGCCACTTGGTTGCCGCCTGTCCTATCCTTGGAGCTTGATGTCCTTAGAGCTTGATTCCCGCGTTTTCGGCCGCGGCCCGGCCCATCTCGTACATCTGATAGAGCTTCGAACGTTCCTTGCGCTCCGGCATCCCGCACTTGTCCAGACGCTCGAAATGCTCCTGCATCTGCTTGAGATTGAACTGAGTAGTCACTCGGACGCCCTGTTCGATGTTTTCCTTCTTGAGCCCGCCGCCGGCCAGGATGATGAAGGCTTCGGTCAGCTCGGTTGCTGCCGCGCCGGCGAACGAAATGTTCTCGGCTTCGTCCAGGTGCGCGTGCAGAACTTCGCGTTTCTCGGGAAAGTGCTCGAGTACGTATTTGAAATGCTGCATGCCGTAGCCGACGTGACGCGCTTCATCCTGCATCACGAGGCGGAAAATCTTCTTGTCCACGTCGGTGGGCGACAGGTATTCGCTGAACCGGAACATCGTGAGCACGTTGCCCTCGGCTACCAGGTGCAGCGCAACCGACATCTCGCTGAACGAATCGGCGTCGCGCAGATGCTTCAGCGCCATTTCGTTGATCGGGCTGGCCTGCATCAAGCCCCAACCGGTCGTAAGCGCGCGCTTGCGGAAGACCTCCGCATGGCGCGCCTCGTCCATCGCCTGCGCCGCGATGAAGGAACGGACCTCGATAAAGTCGGGGTTGAGCCGCGGCAACCACATCGCAGGCGTATCGGTCGCGATCATTTCCACTTCGGTCAGGAAGGTCATCAACTGCGAGAGCGCCTTGCCCGTCACCTCGGGCAGCTCAACCCCTTCGAGGCGGTCCCATGGAATGTCGGTGGTGGCGTTCCACTGTCGCGACACCGCTTCCTCGTAATAGCTCTCGGTGTTGAACGCCCACAGCTCGCTCTTGCGCGAGACCCATGGCTGCGCGTCGGGCACGCCGTCGGGAATCTCGGCGCCGCGCGGCGCGTAGGATCGATTGGCGCGAACCTTCTCGGGTATGTCGGTGTAGCCATAAGTCCCTAGGTTAAGGTCACGGTAGGTCAGTCCGCGGCGCGGATTGGCTTCTTCGGGACTGATTTTCTCGGTCGCAGACTTCATCCACGATAGGTCCATCTCGCCGGTCCTGATCGTGTATAGCCACTTGTCGATGAAGGCCTTGTCTTCGGTGAAGTTCGTGGTCGAAAGGTATGCCATCGTCGCCGCGCCTCCGCGCCTGGTTAGAACCTTAAAAGCTCACTTCGAGCTTGCTCGACAGATCGAAAAATTCCTGGATCGATTGCATGAACCGGTAGAGTTTGTCGTGACCGTCGGGATCGTCATAAACAATCTTCAACCGCTCGCCGAAATGCGCCAGCGTGTTGATGTCGTGCGCGGAGTCGGCCTCGCCGTTGCGCCGGATGTTTTCGATCATCTCGCGCCACACCCGCGAGTCGCCCTCGATCTGGAAATCGACTTTCTTGAGATCGATCGCCGGCACCTCGCTGACGTTCTTCAGGTCGAAAACTTCGAACTCGAGGACGAAGTTGCGCGCCTTGCCATTGACGCCGACGCTGACGCCGAAGGTCGTGTCGATAAACCCCAGGCGGCGGAATTTTTCCTCGTTCGCGGCCATCTGCGCCTTGAGCGCCTCGAAATATTCGGTCGAAGGAAAGCTAATCGCCATAAATCGATGAACCCTGCCGGTCTCCCAATAAATTGATCGATGCTGAATGAGGGTTAGAGTCTAGGGTCGAACGACTCGTAAGGCAAGCCGCCCCGCCACTCATGCCGGCAAAGCACACGGAGAGTTCAGGGTGTCATAGTTCAGCCTGAATGGACTCCAATGATAGTGCTATTCGTCATTTTGGCCGCAATTTGCGGATGATTGAGCGAAGGAGCTGCCATGAAAATCGGGAATTTACTCTGCGGTATTCTACTCGCCGGTATATTAATTGCCGGTAGCGCCGCGCCGGGGCGCGCGCAGCTCCAAGTGCGCCTGCGGCCGCCGAATGTGACGACCTACTGTTCGTCGGTCGGCTCCGGCGGTGCGTCAGTCAGCACAAACTGTCCGGCGGCCGCGGGACTGACGAACTATCTCTGGAAAATCGACGCGAGCTGCAGCAGCCCCGCCTCGAGCGTGAGCGGAGTTGTGACCGTGACGGGAATTCAGGGCGGAACTTTGTCATATGAATTTACCGAGGTGGGCGGCGGCGCGCCGGAACTGGACGATGCGTTCCCGCCGATTCAGGCGAGCGCGACGAATACGGCAATCGTCGTGACCGTTCCCGCGATTAGCAGCGGAGGAGCATGCGTTGCCTGTGCATTCTGCTCGCAGCAATAATCGCTATCGGTGGCTGCCGAGGCTGATTTTCGTTGCCGCTTTGTTCGCCTTGCCCGTCCCGCGTCCGGCGCTGGCGCAGACTGTCATCGACGAGCCGCAGTTTGTAAAGGGCACGCCCTGCAACGGCGCTTCATCCGGCGGCGCATATTCCTGTTCAATCTCCGGCGTACCGGCAGGAGCGACGGTCGGCGCGTGCATCATCATAGGCAACGGCTCCAGCACGGTGCCATCTGCACCAACCATCACCGAAACGAGTCAGGGCGCGACCGTCAACGAGCGCAAGCATGTCGATTCGTCAGCGAATTACAATGATGTGGATCAGGTGGACATTGTAAACGCCGCAGGAGGCACCTACACATTCAAGTCGGTTTCGGGCAGCGGCAACATTCCCCAGACGATCATTCCCTATTACCTCACTGGCGTTACAACGACGCCGTTCGACCAGACCGGCTCCTCGACCAACAGCACAAGCAGTACTTTCACCGGCGCTCAAACTGCGAGCACTCTTGCCGATGCGACCGAGATAGCTGTCGAATGCTTCGGCACAAATCACGGGACCGGTGAATCCAGTTTCACTTCTCCAAGCGCGGCTGCATGGACCATACAGGGTACGGAAAGCTCGGTTCCTGCTGGAGCTTCTGTGAGTGTTGTAACCGGCAGCACGGCGCAACTAACCGGCACGAACATTGCGGCGGCTTCGAGCGCGACTAATATCTCTACCATCGCGACCTATATCAGCAGCGTGCAGCCGACGATTACGCCGCACGGAACGCCGACGACGACAGCATTCAGCTCCTCCACTGGAGGCACTGTGAACCTGCCGTCCGGCATATCCACGAATGATTGTATTGCGATCACCTGCTGCGGCGCCGGCGTTATGTCCAGTCCTTCGCTAAGCGATGGCGGGAATACCTATACAAAGGAGTTGGGACCGACGAGCTTCAATAGCAATGGCGCGTCGATGACAACGTGGTTTGGGCAAGCGACTGCGAGCGCTACGAATCCTACTGTCGCTTTTGGGGTGAGTCTCACTGGAGTTTGCGGCGCTGCTGCCTTTTCCGGCGCCAACGGTTGCACTGATGATGGAACGCCCACCGCAAATACCAGCGCCTCCAGCCCGTTGCGGGCACCGTCGGATACCGGTGCGCAAGCAGGGGACGCGGTAATGCTGCCGACGTGTTGGGTCACTACTGCCGGCGATACGCTCACCAATCCAGAACCCATGCTTGATATTCAAGGGTATCTTGGCTTAGAGAGCACCACTGAACTGCTGGGAGATTCTTATTACCCCATCACGGTGACTGCCACGATGCCCGGCCAAGAGCGCACATTAAGCGGGAGTTACAGCGCAGGGGCGGCAGCAGAAATCCTGATGCTTGGCGCGGCAACGGCTACGAGCACTGCAACAGCTACGGCAACCGTGACGGCGACTGCTACATTTACGGCCACAGCAACCGCGACACCTACGGCCACCGCAACTGCGACTGCCACGGCGACTGCGACCGCCACGGCGACTGCCACTGCAACCGCGACCGCAACACCGACAGCCACAGCTACGGCCACCGCAACCGCGACTGCAACACCGACAGCCACAGCGACGGCCACCGCAACCCTGACGCCGACGCCCACTGCCACACCTACTGGCGCGAAATCTCCCGCACTGATGCAGCGCTATCTCGGGCAAACATGGTGGTGGGAATCACCTTGGCTAGGGCGGTGACCGATGGCAATTCCTGACGCATACGGACGCCCTGTAGATACCGGACGCTTGACAGAAGAGTAGGCCGCGCCCAAGCCGGTCGGCGTCCGCAATTATCCAGCCGTCGAGCATCCCGAATTCGGGATGACGCCGCAAAAGCCCGTATCGATCCTGCGCCGAGGCCGAGCTCGGCGATCCGTACTGGTATCTTGAGCTAGCCGAGGCGCTGGAAGAAAAGGACCTGCCTTATCTCTCCGTGCTCGGCACGCACTAATGTGCCGACGCTTGCTTGTTGGCACCGCCGGCAGCCAGCTCGGAGTCGATGATCTCTTCGAACTTCGGAAGCGGCTGCGCCCCCGTGAGCGGCCGGCCGTCAATAAAAAACGCCGGGGTTCCGTCCACACCGACTTTCTCGCCGGCGGCCTGGTCGCTTTTGATCTGGCTGTCGTATTTCGCCTTGTCAAAGCACGCGTCAAACTGGCCGGTATTGAGTCGGAGCGTCTTGGCTGTCGCCTTCAGATCGGCGGGCGCCAGCTTGTTCTGATCGGCGAACAGCGCGTCGCGGAATTGCCAGAACTTGCCCTGCTCGTCGGCGCATCGCGCGGCCTTCGCGGCGTCAAGCGCGTGTGAATGGAACGGCAGCGGGAAGTCCATGTGTACGAGGCGAATCTTGTCGCCATATTTCGCGCGCAACTGCTTCAGAGTGTCTTCCGTTCTTTTGCAGAACGGACACTGAAAGTCGGTGAACTCGACGATCGTGACGGGCGCATCCTTGGCGCCGAGCGCCGGATGGCCGCTGCTGTTCACCGCGACGCGCTGGGGCTCGAGTAAAATCTTCACCGGCGCATTCTTGCGCAGGCGTTCGAGCAGCGCCTGGCGGTTCAGCATTTGCATCACCTGCGGCTTGATCTTGTCGAACGGCGCGGTGCCTGCCGCCTTGTTCTTATCGTAAAACTTCTTCGCGTCGGCTTCGGTCACGGCCGATTTGCCGGCGTATTCTTTCTTGAGGTAGGCATCGACGCTCAGCTTGTCGCGCTGGGCGGCCTGCTCGACCAGGTAGTCGTCGGTCATCGACTCGAGCGTCTGGCGCCTGAGATCGAAAGTCTTGTCGGCGATCAGTTGATCGACGCGCTTCTCGAGCGACGCGCGCATCTGATCGAGCTGCGGCTTGACCTTTGCGTCGAGGTCCTTCTCGCTGATTTTGTGATCGCCGACCGTGGCAACTACGGCGTTGGGGTCGTCGGCCCATGCAGGATGCGTGGCAATGGCCGCGCACACGATTGCGACGGCGGCAATGGCGGGAACGATACGCCGCGCGGACTCAAGGCGATTTCGCCCCAACTGATTCATGTTTAGCAGCATCGGATAATGTTCGAACTCCCTCGTTGAAGATAACCGTGGCATACTAGCATGCGAGGGGGGCGCTGCCGCAATGCTGAAAAAGATGCATTTGCTCAGATCGCCGCGACTCCGCTACCCTGCCATTTACTTTGAAACCGAATATCGCAGCCTCAATCGGAATGCTGGCCCTGGTCCTGCTGATCTTTCCCGCGCAGGCGCGAGCGGCAGGCAACGAAAACAAAAACCGACTCAGCGTCTTTGTGGACTGTCATTGCTCCGATCCGGTCGGCGAAAGCTTTTGCTCCGCCTTCAAGGACAAAGTTCGCGATTCGGCCGCATATCGGCTCGTCGATCACACGGACGCCTACGGAATCGCAGTGCATCTCTGGTGCGTGGACTTGTTTGCGGGACTGCCGGGAGTCGATGGCAAGCTTTCCGGCACGATGTCCGCGGTATCGGTCGCGTTCACGATCTATTCCGACAGGCTGCCGGGCGAAGTGTACGAAGATTCCTCCGTGTTTCGAGTCGGCAAAAACGCTGCCGACGAGATGTCGGATAGAATCCTAGCCGCCGTCGGTCAGCTTGCCACCGCCAACAAGGCGGTATTCGAGCACATCCGCGCCACTCCAAAGCCAGCAGCGACGCCGACCCCGCGCGTCATCGAGTAACGCTTCAAAAAGCCGCGGGTTTCCAATACCTTTTCAACTCAAGCGAGAGTGGCGGAACGGCAGACGCGCCGGACTTAGGATCCGGTGCCGCAAGGCGTGGGGGTTCAAGTCCCCCCTCTCGCATTCCGAATTCAGTCTGTGAGCGCGGAGCGCTCGCGAGATTGCGAGCGCCCCGTTGTATGCATCCTTACTGTTCGGGCACCAGTTCGACGCGACGGTTCTGCGCGCGCCCTTCGGCAGTATCGTTGGTCGCCACGAAATTGGTCTTGCCGTAGCCGTGCGGAATCAGCCGGTTCGCGGCGATTCCATCCTTGACCAGGTAATCGACGACGGCATTCGCGCGCCGGTCGGATAACCTCAGGTTGTACTCCTCGCCTCCGATCGCATCGCAATATCCATTCACGTCAATTTCAACGCCGGGATTGGCCTTGAGCGTTGAGGCGGCCTCGTCCAGCACGGCGGCATCGCCGGGACGGATGTTCGATTTGTTGAAATCAAAATGCACGCCGCGCAGTACCAGCTTCTCCTTCACCGGCGGAAGAGGCGGCGGCGGTGGTGGTGGCGGAGGGGGCGGAGGTGGTGGTGGTGGAGGCGGCGGTTGAACGATCGGATCGCAAAGGTAATGGCCCGCGACTCCGCCTATTACCGCGCCGATTCCCGCGCCGGCCACCGCACCCGTGGTGACTCTCGTATCAAAGCCACTGTTGCCTTTTGCGGCCTCGCCGATACCGAAGCCGGCGCCAGTGCCAATCAGCGCGCCCGCGGCGGCGCCGTAAACAGTGCACCAACCCAGCTCGCGTTGCTGCGCGCATCCGCTCAAAAGCAGCGCCAAGCCGGCCACCGTTGGCAACAGAAGCGACGATATACGCGATCGAATGTTCATGTTCCCTCCCACAGGCGATCTATGCCGTCGCTGAGCGGCATCCGCTCAAGCAAACACCTACGCTCCACGAACGGCGTCACATTAGTTCGGAAACATGTCAGAACAATTAGCCGCGGATTAACACAATGTGACGTGAATGCGGGCTGGATCTCGATCAGACGGTCAGACTCTGCGCTTCCCATAGCGCTCGGAAACGGCCGTCGCGCAGCGCGCTAAGCGACGACCAATTGCCCGACTCGACCACCTTCCCGCCTTCGACGACGTAAATCAGATCGGCCCATCGGATGGTCGACAGGCGATGCGCGATTAGTACGACGGTGAGTTCGCCGCGGCGGCTTTCGATCGCATCGAGCACACGTCGTTCGTTTTCGGAATCGAGGCTGTTGGTCGCCTCGTCCAGAAACAACATCGAAGGGCGGCGCAGGAATGCGCGCGCCAGCGCGAGCCGTTGGCGCTCTCCCTGCGACAGCAGAATTCCACGATCGCCGACGATAGTATCGAGCCCGTCGCTTAGTCCCGCGACGAAATCGAAAGCGGACGCCTGTCGAAGCGCCGTTAGCATTTCGTCCTCGCTGGCGTCGGGGCGGGCCCATTTGAGGTTTGCACGAATCGTGTCGTGAAAAAGAAACGTGTCGGGCGCCACGTAGCCGATTTGATCGCGCCATCCGCGCACGCCCTCGGGTCCGAGCGGCCGGCCGTCGAGTCTGAGCGTTCCCGAGTCGGGCGCGATCAGGCCCATGAGAATGTCGGCGATGGTACTCTTGCCGGCTCCCGACGGCCCCACCAGCGCGACGATTTTCCCCGCCGGAATCACCAGGCTCAAATCTCTGACCGCGGGCACGCGTCCCTCGCGGTAGGTAAACGATACGCCGTCAGCGGCAAGTTCGCGCGTGAGCGAGAGCCGATCGTGCGGATGCATTGCAGGCTCAGCGGCAGCGGCGCATCGGGTTTCGATATCCAGCAGGTTGGCGAACGATGGCAGTGCATTGACGAAGGCGCGGTAGTGGTACTGGCCGCTCATGATTCGCGGCATCACGCGCGCGAACAGCAGCAACAGGATCAGAATTGACACTGGCGGCACCGCCAGGATTTGAATCGACACGAACAGCACCACCGCGAGGATTACGACCGAGTCGAGTTCGAACCAGGTCGCGGCGATCGCCAGCTGACGCGTACCGTCCACGTTGGCTCGGGCAACATCGGCGCTCAACTCGGAGAAAATCGAAAAGTTACGCGCTTCCGCGCCATAAGTCTTGGCCGCTTTGAGGCTCTGCAAATGCTCGATGGTGGCGGCGTAGAGCGACTTGTTGGTTGCGGAGACCTTTTCGCCCTGGTTTTCGATCGCATGCGTGCGACCGCGAAAAGCGAACACCAGAATCGCGCCGGAGATCAGCACCAATGCAGTCATCCCGGCCGACAACGCAAACGCAATCGCCATGTAGAGCATTCCGATCACAACTTCGCCAGTGAATACGAGGGCGAGATCGGTGGCCGTACCGACTCGGTCGATTTCAGAGGTCAGCGCGTGAGTGAAATCCGAAGCCCGACTACGGCATACGAACAACCAGTTCGCATCCGCAATCGCACGGTAGAGGCGACGGCGCAGATGATGCTCGACTTCCTGCTGAACCGCATAAGTCCACACGTTCTGCATCTGTCCCAGCACCGTTCGCGCGCCAACCAGCATTACGAATACGCCAAGCAGAAGAATCAGCGACGGGCGTAGCCCCACCGCAACGAATGCATTCGAAACGATCGCCGCGTAGCGTCCCGCCTCGCCCTGTCCGGCGAGATTGAAGCCCGCCACCTGCAGGGTAGGAAGTAGCAGCGCGAAGCCGACCCCCTCGCTCAGCGAATACAGGAGCATCACGATGAGCACGCCGATCAAATGCCAGTGCGAAACCCGCACCAGCATCGCGAGATACTCTGCAAGCGTGCTATTCATCGGCGGATTTGCGGGACTATCGGCCAATGGAGTCTGGCCCGCCAAGTGGCACGTATCGATCGATTTTCGTGGCCGTTCTCCCGCGGCTTCAGTCGGCTTCGTCACCCGCGAGCATCGCAACTATTCCCCGAGCAGTCTTAAAGTCAACATGCAGGGATTTCATGCAGAGCTTCCACGCATCGGCATTATCGCGCTTGGCGACGAACGCTAGCAGCTGCGACTTGAGCGGCTCCTGGACACGCGCCATAGCTTCCTTGGTCTGTTTGCGACCGGCAGCGCGCATCTGCTGCTGCTTGGCAAACCGTTGCATCCCAAGTTCCGTTGGGCATGGCTGTGCCTCGTACCACTTGCCGTCTTCCTGGCCGATCGTTTCGTTCACCGTGGCGGTGCCGCCGTCCTGGGTGGCGAATTCTATTCCCATCAGATCAGTCGGCGGCATTGGGTAGGTGGAGAACTTGTTCGGCATCCTCACATTTGCCGCAAGCTTGGTAACCGTCAGGTGATAGTTCTTGCTGATTGGAAGAGCGAATTGCTTCCTTATCCGGTCGTCAAGATAATCCTCGTTCTTGCCGATGCATTTCAGCGTGGACGGCGCGAACAGCCGCTTAATCGCGGTGGAATCTTTCGCGTACATAGCGTCGACCATCTTGCGCGCCAATTCCTGCTGCTGCGGCGTACCCTTCTCGGCGGACTGCTGCGCAGAGGCAGGCGCGGCGAGCGCGGCGGCGGCAGCCAGCGCAAGCAAGGCAAATATCGTTCCCGAAGGCTTTAGCATCTCACTCCCTCATCGCAGAGTGCACGCGGGGCGCCGCTGCGCAGTCAAATCGTCGATCAATTTCATTTTTCACGTTTTCACTTTTCACTGAATCGCGAAGAGCCTGCAAGCCGTCCGCGAAAACGATGGCGAGATTAATCTTTGTCGGGGATCGACTTCAATTGCTCGAGCCATGCGGTCGCTTCGCTGTCCGAGGGCGCCCGATAGTCGCCGCGCGGCGAGAGCGATCCGCCCGAACCAACCTTGGGCGCGTTGGGGATACAACTGCGCTTGAACTGGCTCAACTGGAAGAACCGGTACAGAAACGTATGCAGATGTCCCTTGATCGTCGCGATGTCGTACTGGTTGCGGCGATCGCGCGAAATGTCCGGCCACTCGCCCGCGTCCTTGTCGCGCCACGCATTGTAAGCGAGGAACGCGACCTTCGGCGGCGGGTATCCGAAGCGCAGCGTGTAGTAAAGGAAGAAATCGTGCAGCTCGTAGGGGCCAAGCGTCGCTTCGGTGTCGTGGCTGGGATGTCCGTCCTCCGACGTGCCGGGGATCAGCTCGGGGCTGATTGGAGTGGCGAGAATTTCGAGCAACGTCGCACTGGTTTCGCGGCCGAGGCTTTCAGTTTGCGCGAGCCATCGAATTACGTGCTGGATCAATGTTTTCGGCACGCTCGCATTGACGCTGTAATGAGACATGTGATCGCCGACGCCGTAGGTGCACCATCCCAGCGCGAGCTCGCTCAAGTCGCCGGTGCCGACCACCAGCCCGCCGCGCAGGTTCGCCAATCGAAAAAGGTGGCTGGTGCGCTCGCCCGCCTGCACGTTCTCGAACGTGACATCGTAAACTTCTTTGCCTTCGGCATAGGGATGCCCGATGTCTTTGAGCATCTGCATGCAACTCGGCCGAATGTCTATTTCATCGGTCGAGCAGCCGAGCGACTTCATCAGGCGGCGCGCCTGCTCGAGAGTTCGCGCGCTGGTGGCAAAGCCGGGCATCGTGACGGCAAGAATATTTTTGCGCGGTGAGCCGAGCCGGTCCATCGCACGCGCGCATACCAGCAGCGCGTGGGTAGAATCGATTCCGCCCGAGATTCCAATCACGACGCGCTCCAGGCCGGTCGAGCGCAGTCGCGTCGCCAGGCCTTGAACCTGGATGTCGAAGACTTCGGCGCATCGCTCGTCACGGGTTGCGGGATCCGAGGGCACGTAAGGGAAGCGCTCGTAGTGCCGCTGCAGAAGCATTTTCCCGCGCCGCGGCAATTCCGTCGAAAATGAAATCCGCCGAAAGCGCCGCACTCGCTCGAGCTCGCGCTGAGCCGTGTCGCCGAACGTGTTTTGACGCATCCGTTCCTGCGACAGCCGTTCGAGATCGATTTCCGCCGAGACCACTTGCGGCCGATCCTTGAAGCGCTCGGACTCGGCGAGGATGTTGCCGTTCTCGGCGATCAATGCATGGCCGTCCCAGGCGAGATCGGTCGTCGATTCGCCCACTCCGGCCGCCGAATATGCGTACGCCGCAATGCATCGCGCGGATTGGCTGGTGACCAGCGAGCGGCGGTAGTCGGCCTTGCCGATCGTGATGTTCGACGCCGACAGGTTCAGCAGCACCGTCGCGCCGGCCAGCGCCGCATATGACGACGGCGAAATCGGAACCCACAAGTCCTCGCAAATCTCGGCGTGAATCGTGAGCAGCGGCTGCTCCTCGTGCTGGAAGATGAGGTTGTTGCCGAACGGAACCGCGGCAATCCCGGCCAGGTCGATTTCGTCGCGCGTCGCGGCGTCGGCCGAGGCAAATTGCCGCGGTTCGTAGAACTCGCGGTAGTTCGGGAGATTCGTCTTCGGCACGACGCCGAGAATCCGCCCGCGATGAATCACGATCGCGCAGTTATACAGATGATGATCGATCTGGAGCGGCGCTCCGACCACGCTGACGATCGAAAGCTTCGCGGTCGCCTCGACAACCCCGGCAATTGCGTCAAGGCATGCGTCGAGCAGCGCGCGCTGCTGAAACAGATCGTCGCACGAATAGGCGCTCAGCCCCAATTCGGGAAACAGTGCGAGCACCGCCTTGCGCTCGGCGGCTTCGCGGATCAGCGCGACGGTGTGTTCGGCGTTGTAAGCGGGATCTGCGACGCGAACGGACGGCACTCCAACCGCGATTCTGACGAAATCGTGATTGTAGAGATTGAAAAAGTTTCCGTTCCTGGTCACGTCGTTTCCCTTGGGCGCCGCACGGCAGTCGGCTCTATATCCGCCGCCCATGCCGGCGCCCCTCTTTAGAAGACTGTGCCGATTGTGGGCGGCCGGTACAAGATTGCCCGATCCGGCCGGGGGCACGCGCCGACGGGGCTTTGCCCCCATCATTGAAGAGTTATCCCATCGCGCGCGCCCAATGCGCCCTCGCATCCCATTGTCTGACGGGTCAATCATTGCAATAACGGCTGGAGTCAAATGAAAATTGCGACATTCACCCATGGCGGCGCGACGCGGATTGGCGTCGTCGTCGATGACTCGATCGTTGACCTTGCGGCCGCGGCGCCCGAGTTGCCGCGCGACATGACCGCCTTCATCGTGGCGGGGCCGCAGGCGGCCGAGCGCGCGACGGATGCGGCGAAGAATTCTGCCCACCGGATTGCGCTGGCGAGCGTCAAGCTCGAGGCGCCGATCGCGCGCCCCCCGGAGTTTCTCGCCATCGGGCTCAACTACGCGGACCACGTCGAAGAAACGAAGATGAAGCGTCCCGAATTTCCGATGTTCTTCAACAAACAATCGAGCTGTGTGACCGGACCGTACGATCCGATTCATATCCCGCGCGTGTCCTCGGCGTTGGATTACGAAGGCGAACTCGGGTTCGTGATCGGCCGGCGATGCCGTCACGTGCCGCGCGATCGCGCGCACGAGGTAATCGCGGGTTACGTGATCGTAAACGACGTGAGCGTGCGCGATTGGCAGCGCCGCGCGCCGACGATGACGCTGGGCAAGTCGTTCGATACGCACGGGCCGGTCGGCCCATGGATCGTAACGCCGGACGAGATTGGCGACCCGCACAAGCTGGACCTGCGCACGTTCGTCAACGGCGAACAGCGCCAGCATTCGAATACCAGGAATCTGATCTTCGATTGCTTCGCACAGATCGAGACGCTGTCGACGGTTTTTACCTTGTTGCCGGGGACGATCGTTTCGACGGGCACGCCCGGCGGAGTGGCTGCCGCGATGAATCCTCCCAAATGGCTCCGGGCGGGCGACGTGGTCCGAATCGAGATCGAGAAAATCGGCAAGCTCGAAAACAAAGTGATCGAGGAACCTGCCGGCACGACGATGATTTGAGAGCGCACTCGCCGCGAGGCCGCCTCAACACGAACTCAGGACGACTGCCCGAGACCGGGCGGGACCAATGGGGCAGGCGTCTCGAAATGGGAGAGGTGAAGTGCTTGCTGCTGGAGACCGGCGGGCTCGCGATGGCTGGCGCGCCGAAGGATCGCCGTCATCAGTGCGATGATCACAATTGGGGCAATTGGGATTTTGGCACTTTGACTGACAGGCAATGAGACGCGGGGCAGAATCCACGCGACCGAAAGCACGGCCTTCTCATAGGGCAAGAACCCCTTCTCGAAACCCTCCATTGCCAGCCACGCTATCGGCAGCGCGAGCAACACCAGGTCGTATTGCAGGACGTATGGGGAAACCATCAAGGAGCCAACGGCCAGAGTGGCGGCTTTGAGCGCGAAGGGGCGGCTGGTTTGCCAAACCCAAACCACCGCAGACGCCGCGTATATCGCAACCACCGCCTGAAACACATACGCAACATCGACGCTGCCACCCCACATCCTGATTGCGCCAAAAATGCTTTGCAGGGTGGAGAAATTGATCGCACCCAGTTCCAGGACAATTTTCTGTGTGATCGCGATACTGCCGACAAACGCGCGCCAGGTTGGTGCGCCAAAGACGGCGAGCGAAGCCGCTGCGAACAGAATCGCGCTGATGGCGGTGGCAATAAGTGCGCGCCATCGGCGAGCTACGATCAGTGCGAGCGGAATCAATATCGCGAATTGCGGCTTGTAAGCCATCAAGCCAAGCAGGAACCCCGCAAGCAGCGGCCATCGGTCGAGAAGCAGCAAGCCGCCCCCGATCAGCGCGGTGGTCAGGAAGCCGTTTTGCCCGCACGTGAAGTTGATGATGACCCCCGGAAATGTGATCGCAAGCCAAAGTCCGACAGGGATGGGAGCGATGCGCCGGAGCACGGCAAGATAGCCGGCCAGCGTTACGGTCTCGAACACGATCCACGACGCGATGAATGGCAGCATCGAAAGCGGCAGCACGATCAGAAGGTACATCGGCGGATACATGAAGGATCCACCACGATCCTGCCCTCCCATCAGCGCAACTTCGTGCAGGTGCTGGCGATAATGAAAGTCGTAAACAGAGGCGGGGTCGCCTTTGAGCGCCGTGATCGAAGCCGCGTAGGGATTTACGAAATCGCCTCCAATCAAAGCGCCGCTCTCAAGTATCAGGTGATGAGAGTGGTAGAATTGAGCTATCGCCACAGCCAGATATGCAAGCAGCATAACGCCCGAATAAAACGTGACGCGCTGGACTGTCAGCCAGGATGGATCGCGGAGCCAGCTGGTGAACCGGTGCGCAAAACCCAAGAGGCCGTCATGGGCCGGGGTAGGCGTCGTTACCGTGACGGATTCCCCGGCGGTATCGATTTTCGCGCGATTGTCCATCGCCAACCTGTTCCTGTCCGCAGCACCTAATATGCCATCGTATTCGGCCAAGGAAAACGCCACTCGACATTCTGGATTCTCGCCGACGCATCGCGAATCCGTTAGATTGGGGCCATGCAGCACGCCGGAACGGAGGTAGCCAGCTTGGCCCCTTTCTCCGCGATAGGAGGATCGGCATCTTTGCCGCCTTACTCTACGAGAAAGAGGAACCTGGCCATGGCGATAGATCTCGGTGAATGGTCGCGAGCAAATAGATGACGAATCACCGCACGAACGACACCTCCAATTTCGACGACTATGCAGGTTCCTATGATCGCGCTCTGGCGCTGGGGCTCGCCGCCACCGGAGAAAATCAGAACTACTTCGCGCGACGGCGGGTTGAATGGCTTAGAAGATGTCTCGATCGCATGCAATTTGCCGCCGGATGCACGATCGAGTTCGGATGCGGAACGGGCTCGAACGTTCCATTTCTGATCGAACTGGCTGGAGCAACTTCGGTGGTGGGAATCGACACCTCGGGGAGATCGCTTGAAGTCGCCCGGAATACATTCGGGTCGCTGAAGGCGCAGTTCTATGGTTCGGGCGAATATGAGGCTCGGGGCAGGGCCGATCTGGTCTTCTGTAACGGCGTGTTACATCACATACCGCCGCCCGATCGCGCAGCCGCAGTCGAGTACCTTTATCGCTGTCTAAGACCGGGGGGATTGCTCGCGCTATGGGAGAACAATCCGTGGAACCCGGGCACTCGCTATGTCATGAGCCGTATTCCGTTCGATCATGATGCGATTACTCTCAGCCCGCCCCAATCGCGGCGGCTGGTGAGAGCGGCGGGATTCGAGGTCCTGAGGACGGATTGTCTCTTTATCTTCCCGCACTTCCTTCGATGGCTGCGCGGTCTGGAGCCGCACTTGTCGGCGCTGCCAATCGGCGGACAATACGAGCTTCTGTGCCGCAAACCGCTCGATTGAAAATGAGTGCGATGCGATTAGTCGAGCTTCTCGGCAACGATGACAACGTATTCCCCCCACCATATTTGGCGGTCGAACCTTTGCAGCAAAGGTATCAGCATGGTGGGGGTGTTGTTCTGCGAAATCATCCCGGTGGTGAGGCTGCTCACGATTCGCAGTCCGCATCGGTGAAGATCCCCTTCCAGAGACTTTGCACATGACTTGAGGCCGCCACGCTCCGCCCGCACCAACAGGAAGAAGGCCAGCATCAAGGGATTGTAGCGGTTTGGCTCCAGCAGCACGACGTACTTGCGGCTTACGCGTTTCATCTCCCCGATAACTCGTTGGCGCGCCGGTACATGATGGAGCACGTTGGCTTCGAAGACCATATCGAACGTGCCGTCGCCAAATGGCAGGGCGGTCGCGTCGCCGCAGATCAACCGGCGATGCGGATTCTGATCGAGCAGGTGAGGGGAAAAATCGACGCCAATCACCGAAGCGCCTGCCGCGGCGAAGCGCGCCGTGAAAATACCGTTGCCGCAGCCAACGTCGAGTATATTTCCCTCGATCGGCGCATAGCGCTTGATGAACTCGATCTTGGGCTCCGCGTATGCACTGACGACGGGATCAAAGGCGCCGCGATATTGGACCTGGTCGAAATATTCGGACTGTAGAGAGCCGGGATCTTTGGTCAGATGGTTCTCCTTGCGGCCGTGTCGCAACCGACATCATCCGGACGCGGGCATCATCGATGCTCGAGGCCGAGAAAGCTGATCATGAACGCCGACAGAATGGTCTGGAATCCCAACGCAACCAGGGTGGCGCCCGGCACCACAAGCCGCATCGTGCGGGCGTAATCGAGCAAACCATAGTTCACGAGTCGCCATTGCTCGATTGCAAGTACGAGTAGCCCCAGACCAAAGATCATCGCGCAGGCGGCGATTACGAGGCCCACTTCAAGGTTGACGGTATTGAAGAAGCGCTCGATCCGCATGTCCGACGGTAATAGGCCCTGTTTGATCGCGAGCGTTTTGGCGAAAACCGCGAAAAATACCGACTCATAGCCACACAGCATTGCGAGACTTCCAAATAAGAGAGTGTGGGCGTCGAATTTTACTCCGTGCAGGGTCATTCCAGGCAGTGCCAGAGCGTAGGCAAGGATGCCGAGCAGGATAAGTATTACGCCTGGGACCAGGAACAGTCGGCGCGGAGTACAGAGCAGGAAAAAGCGCAGTGTTCGCCACCCGTCGCGGAAAGTATTCAGATGCGGCGCGCGCAGTTTTCGACCGTCGGGATGAAGCGTGATCGGCACCTGAGCGGCCTTGCAGCCGAGCAGAGATGATTTAATGATCATCTCGGTTGCGAACTCCATACCGGTGCATCGCTGATCCAGTCGCTCGTAATGCGACTTTTTGAAGCCACGCATTCCGCAGTAGATGTCTTGTATCGGAGAATTGAACCATCGCTGCGCCATCAGCGAGAAAATCGGATTGCCGATCCAACGGTGCAGAACCGGCATCGCTCCGGGCATAACCTTGCCACCCCCCGATGGCAGGCGGCATCCCTGTACCAGGTCGTACCCTTCGCGCAACTTTTCCAGGAATCGGGGAATTTCCAGAAAATCATAGCTGCCGTCGGCGTCACCCATGATGATGAATTCGCCGCGAGCGGCAGCGATACCTCCCATCAAAGCACTGCCATATCCTTTCGCGGGAACGTGGACCAGACGCGCCCCCAGCTTGACGGCGATTTCAACCGACCCATCGTCGCTGCCGTTGTCCGCAACGATGACTTCACCTGCGATACGATTCTCCCGGATGGCGGTTTGCGCCGTCCTAACGCAGTCGGCCAGGGTGTCAGCTTCGTTCAGACAAGGAATGACCACACTGAGTTCGATTTCCTGAGAGTCGCGGTTTGGGTCAATCGTACGACTGGTCATTGGCTCGCTGCCCCGCAGCGTCCGCTAATCCTTCTGAATCATCACCTCGGTCGCTTTGATCACCGCTGTCACCTTGCGTGTATTGCGCAACTCGGCGCGATACCCCTGCGCTCGTAATAGCGCTGATGATGATCCTCGGCGCGGTAAAACTCCGTGGCAGGCACGATCTGCGTGACAATCGGGCGCGCGAGTTTGCCGGATTCTTCGAGCCGGCGTTTCGATTCCTCGGCGGCCGCCCGCTCGTGGTCATCGGAATAAAAAATTATTGAGCGGTATTGAGTGCCGACGTCGGGTCCTTGCCGGTTGAGCGTGCTGGGGTCGTGAATCTGCCAGAAAACTTCCAACAGTTGCTCGTACGATACCCGCGCCGGGTCGTACTCCACCTGCACGACTTCGGCGTGTCCCGTCTTGCCGGTGCAAACCGCTCGATAGTCGGGCTTTGGAACGGTGCCGCCCGCGTATCCTACGACCGCATCGACGACGCCCTTGACCGCGCGAAAAGCCGATTCCACGCCCCAGAAGCATCCGGCGCCAAATGTCGCAATTTTGTTCATCTTGTCCATTTGTGTCCTTTCCCTACTTAACGATGAGAACCAGCACGAATCAATGCTCGCCCGGCCCCGGTGAAACCGCCGCCGCCACTGTGCGACCGTCCGGAGGTGTGCCATTATTCAAGCGGTGATGACAAGTATTATGGCGAACAGCATGCCTGGGAAATCGGGAAACTGGAGGCGATTCGTGAATCTAATCCTTGATGGCAAGCACGCGAAAGTCGTTTTGCGGGCGCTTTTCGCTCTCGCAACTATTCTTTGTATGCGGCTCCCTGCCGGGGCGGGCGCCGCGGAAATCAAAGTCGCCGCGGCGTCGGACCTGACGTTCGCGTTCAAGGACGTTGCCTCCCAATTTGAGAAGCAAACCGGGAGCAAGATTGAGCTCACCTATGGTTCATCCGGGAATTTTTTCGCCCAGATTCAAAATGGCGCGCCGTTTGATCTGTTCTTTTCCGCCGACGTTGGCTATCCGGAAAAGCTCGAAGCGGCGGGCCTGGCTGAACCCGGCACTATCTACGAATATGCGAGCGGAAAAATCGTGATGTGGGTTCCCAACGCGTCGAAGCTCGATTTAAGCCGCGGTCTTGCGGCGATCCTCGATCCGGGCATCCGAAAGATCGCGATCGCCAACCCGCAGCATGCGCCGTACGGGATCGCGGCGGTTGCGGCGATGCGCCACGCGGCGGTCTATGACAAGATCAAAAGCAAGCTCGTGCTCGGCGAAAATATCTCGCAGACCGCCCAGTTTGTTCAATCCGGCAACGCCGACGTCGGCATCCTCGCGCTCTCGCTCGCGCTCGCGCCGGCGATGAAGAACGCCGGACGATACGTCGAAATCCGGGCGACGGACTATCCGCCGATCATCCAAGCCGGCGTGATTCTGAAATCATCGCGCAACAAGGAACTGGCAGCCCAGTTTCTGAAATTCCTCAAGGAGCCCGGGACGGTAGCTCTGATGGAGCGATATGGTTTCTCGGTTCCGAAGGACGTAGCCGTGGGGCACAACGAAAGCAAAGTGGCCGCGCCGCGCTGACCTCCGATGGATTGGAGCGCGATTTTCCTCAGCCTGCGGCTCGCGCTGGTCGTTTGCGCAATTTTGCTGGTGGTCGGGACGCCCATCGCGTTGTGGCTCAGCTTCACGCGCTGGCGATGGAAATTTTTCGTCGAATCCATCGTCGCGCTGCCTCTGGTGCTTCCGCCGACCGTGCTCGGTTTTTATGTGCTGGTCGCGATGGGTTCGAACAGTCCGATCGGCCGCTGGTATCAATCTTTAACGGGGCACGGATTGCCGTTCACATTCGAAGGTCTGGCGATCGCGTCGGTCATCTACAGCCTGCCCTTTGCGGTCCAGCCGATGGCGGCGGCGTTCTCACAGGTGGATCGCAACTTGATCAGCGCGTCGTCGATACTCGGCGCCTCGCGGATTCGCACTTTCCTTCGCGTCGTGCTCCCGCTTTCGATCGGCGGGGTGGTCACCGGCTTCGTGCTGAGCTTCGCGCACACGCTCGGCGAGTTCGGCGTGGTGCTGATGGTGGGCGGCAACATCCCGGGCGTGACGCGCACGGTTTCGATCGCGATTTACGATCATGTGCAGGCGCTCGACTACGCCGGCGCCAATCACATGGCGCTTATCCTGATGGCGTTTTCGTTCGTCACGCTGTCGATCACGTATTCGCTCAACCGCCGAATCTGGGCGGTCTGGCCGATGCATCGCTAGCGGGCGGTGGCGAAACGATGGCATCGGGCAACAGTGCGATACGCGACGGGCGTCTGTCGGTCCGCATCGCGTATCGGCTCTCGAACAGCTTCGCGCTCGAGGCCGAGTTCGAGGCGTCGGCCGGCTTCACGATGATCCTTGGGCCGTCGGGCGGCGGAAAGACGACCATCCTGAATTGCATTGCGGGGTTGGCGCGGCCGGATGCCGGGCGGATATCTCTCGGTGCGCGAGTGCTCTTCGATTCGGCTGCGCGCATCGACATGCCGGTGGCGGAGCGTCGATTGGGATACGTGTTTCAAAATCTCGCGCTGTTTCCCCATCTGACGGTCGCGCAAAACGTCCAATACGGGATCGCGAAGGCGCCGGCCGCGGAGCGCCACGCGCGAATGATGACGATGCTCGAGTCGTTTCGAATCGCGCATCTGATCGCGCGCAAGCCCGGCGAGATTTCCGGCGGCGAGCGCCAACGCGTGGCGCTGGCGCGATCGCTCGTGACGAATCCGGCGGCGATCCTGCTCGACGAGCCGCTGGTCGCGCTGGACAACGCGACCCGGTCGAAGATTCTCGATGACCTGCGCGCCTGGAATGCGGCCCGCGAAATTCCAATCCTGTACGTCACGCATTCGCCCGAGGAGGCATTCGCGCTCGGCGAGCGGGTGTTAGTGCTCGAAGCGGGGCGCATCCTCGCCCAGGGGATGCCGCAAGACGTGCTCACGACGCCGCGCCATGAAACGATCGCGCAGGTAGTCGGCTTCGAAAATGTTTTCGACGCGACGGTGAGATCGATCGCGGAGACTCAGGGCACGATGCTGTGTCAGTTGGACGGGAGCGCGACTCGACTGGAAGTGCCGCTCGGCCGCGCGGAAGCGGGAGCGCGGGTGCGAATCGCGATTCGCGCCGGCGATATCATCGTAGCGGGCGAGCATCCGCACGGTCTAAGTGCGCGCAACGCTTTTCCGGGACGAGTCGAATCGATGCGCCGTCAAGGCGTGACGGTGATCGTGATGGTCGATGCGGGAGGCGCGACGTTCGAGGTTCATCTGACGCCGGGGGCGATCGATGCGTTGGGAATCGAAGATGGGAAGGAGGTCTGGCTGGTGATCAAGACCTACTCGTGCAATTTGGTCGAGCCGGCATTGCGGTAATCACCGTCATTTGTCGTTCATTTCGAGAAACGATTCGTAGAGAACGATTCACTGCCGAATCAGTACCGGAGTAGCAAGTGGAACGGACTGGATACTGAGTCTGGTCATTGTCTTCGCCATTGGCAATGCTTGCACATAGGCTTGAGGACTCGATGGTGATTCGAACTCATCAAAGAGTTCAAGGCTCAGGCCGATCTTCTGTTGGGGACTGAATGAAATGGCTGGATGATAGTCTGCCGTTTGAGAATACGACAATTCGAGAATGGCGGTATCGCTATCAAAACTAATTCCCCTTTCGGTAAATCGTTTCAGATCGAGATCGTACGTCCGGTCAATCATTGGGTAGCTGCGGTGATGAGATTGTGAACCACGAATGGCTTTAGAGGCTGCAGTAGGCTTTAGATGAATTGTAACCTGTCTGCAGGCCCAAAGGTCGTGAACGGCTTCGTGGACCGGTGAATCCCAAGCGCACAAAACCCTCAGGCGCGGAGCGGTTGCAGTCTTGAGCCACTCGCGCGGAATGGGCACCTGAACTCTAGCTATGTCGCCGACATTATTCAGAACTCCCTGCCAGATCATCACGGCGGTCTGGGTGGTGGGTCGTTGCAATCTTGCCGCGTTAGGCGTTCCTCGCCCAAGCGTGCGCTCTACTAGCTGCTTCACTTGAGGAGGATACGATCTCTTGACAGCTGTTAGTGCCAAAAATGCCTTCGCAGTCGCTGCAAAGGGACGAGCACCCGAAGGACAGAAGTTTTGTAGCTCTTGAAGTGCGAACGCGGCCTCACGGGCAACAAGCGGAGCAGCATGTGAAGTGCCGCATCTGTCTTCCCATAGCGCATCCGCCGTGCAGCCCCAGACTCCAAGAAATGGCTTCGCTTGATAACTCTCTGTTGTGTTGCCGCCGTGAGCCGAAAATCCAGGTATCGGGGCGTCACATATTCCTGGTCCGACTCGCGTAAAAGGGCTTGGCCATCCTACCTCCTTGACCAGGCCGTCCGGAGAAAGCCTTTCAACGGTCGAACCGCATGTGAGAGTATTGAATCCAGTCGCCCAGCTACCGAGAGCCCAGTTCGGATCTTGATAATTGTTTGGGTATGGGACCGACGGTATGAGTCCTGGTCTTGTATTTCCCGCCGCCACAACTACCAGCACGTCCCTCGCGAATACGAAATTGTCCAAGTCTTGGAGGAGAAGAAGCTTCTCCCGGCGTTCAACGTCGTTGAAAGACTGGAGGGGCGTGAAATCGCCCAGACTCAAATTGAATACTCGGACGTCAGGTGACGTGGCGATAACGGCTTCAAGAGCAGGAAGGATATCTTTGTCGAATATCCGATCAACGCTTTCGGCCACCATTACGTCTAAGAAGCCGCAGTTTCCTTGATCATCTGGGAAGTTACCATCGCTGCAGTCTACGTCGCCAAAAACTACTCGTGAGGCCACGAAAGAACCGTGATCGCCCAAATGCGGCGAGGGAGAATTCGGGCTCTGATATCCGCCAGGCCTGCGATAAGGCGTCAAAATCTTATGAGCAGTGGGCACTCCAGTGTCGACGACAGCCACACACGGCATTCGTTTAGAGTCAACTTGACCGCCACTCTTTTTCTGAACAGTTTGTCCTCTCGTTCTCGAACGAGGACCCGAGGAAACCGCGATCGGAGTAGAGAGTGGAGGGTGTAGCGATTGGACAGAGAAAAAATCGCTTGCCATCGATTGCAGAGACCTTCGTGCGACTTGGCCTCGCAGCCAGTGACGACCTGAGAAATCGTTTCCACTCCCGGTGAACGCCTCCCGATTCGCTTGGCTAAGCACGCTTGCCAATGCCCGCATAACGTCTTCAATCTCGGTTCGGGTGAGCATCGGCTGAAACTCGACTACTACGTCTGTCGGTAGCGCAGGCGATAGGCTCTTCAACCAGATCTCATCCACTCGAAGACCTGGCGGTATGGTAGAAAACGCATCGATTGTCGCCCATCGCGCCTGTTCTCGCAGCCCTTCATCGGCAAGCGATCGAGTGGTCGCAAGTAGCCGTTCCATACGGTCGGTGGGCGCATGAACGGTGGCAGATCCATTGTCATGGACGGAAATGAGGTCGAGTCCGAGACGTCTAAAAACTAACGAGTGTTCACCACCATAGTGCGTCAGTTCGCTGTACGTTCCGTCTGGGGCCTTCGTCTTGTTCTGGCTGAGCTTCGCGACGGCCTCGACGGGCTTTGCAAGCAAAAAGTAGCGACGGCGCTTCAAAGGGTCACGTGAAGCCTCAACCGCGTGGCGCGCTTCGCTTAGGGACTTGTTGATTCGGCGGCCTTTTGCGCCCCAATCTACGGATGCCAGTTTCGGCAAGGCACCGCCGCCAGCGCTTTCTCCATGGGCGAGTTCATGCTGCTCGTTGAGAAAGAAAGTTCGCGGAGCGGGTGCGTCCTGACCTTTAGGCACGTTTCAACTCGCAGAAATAACCACGGTTCTCTGCTCGTTTTCAATCGCCCTGACAGCGTCGGCAAAGGTCGATGACGCTGCTATAGCCCTACGGAGTGTTGGCGATGGAGCAACACCTCGGTCACGAGCATGAGACAAGGCGAACGATGTGAGCTGCGTACGTCCTGGTTTGGGAAACTCGACGACCAAGTCAAATCGGCGCCATAGCGCTTCGTCGAGACTTCCAGCCAAGTTCGACGCAGCAACTAAGAGCCCTTTCGGTTCTGAATGCTCCAACTCTTGCATTAGCGAAATGACTATTCGATCCAATTCTCCCACGTCCATGGGGTTACCCCGACGTTTGCCGAGCGCGTCGATTTCATCGATTAAGAGCACACATGCCGTGAACGATGCGAACTCGAATAGCTGCCGCAGCCTCTGTGCTGTCTGCCCCAGAAACGCGCCGACGATTGCATCAAACCGCAGCGTGTAAACAGGGAGCGCGAGTTCCCGACCGAGCGCTCTCGCCGTTAGACTTTTTCCGCAGCCCGGCGGACCGTAAAACAGGAGCTTGTTTCGCCGTCGAATACCCTTCCTTTCCAGCGCTTTGCGAGCCTTCCATTCGCGCACCACATCATCAAGTTCGCGACGCGCATGGGTGGTGAGCACCACTCGCTCGATTGGTTCCAAATTGGTTACTGCGATCAAAGCATTGATGATGCCACCAACCTGCATGGTTTCGCCCGACTGCGTATGCCAAATCCGGCCGCCGTTGCCGTTGGGTTGTAGAGAGCCTTGCAGCAGTTTGGCAACAGCGTGGTGCCCGTTGTTAGCCTCGGCGCGCGCCATCTCGAGCGCTATCGAGTGGGCAGCGGGCAAATCGTTGGAACCAATTGCAGAAAATAACTTCGCTAGAATCGACGCTTTTTGCATTTCGTCTTAAACTGCTCAGCCATGGAAAAATTCTGACTCGACCGCCGATTTCATACTCCATGAGATTCCGGATCGTTCACAGGTACTACCGGAAATGCGGGAGCTCAGCCAGTGTCGTCGGAGCTCGGGGACTCGGAGCACGATTCGAACCCACGACGCCAAGACGAGGAATCGTGTGATTTATCCATATGAGCTGAGGGCCTCCGCCAAGGGAGAGAGATTACGCCGATGCGCCTCGCGGACCAAGCGGTGCGCGCCGCGTGGCGCTGACGGAGGCGAACTTAGTTCGGAGTGAGACGGAAAAAGACCCGGGGTCCCTCCGCTTCGGTCGGGATGACGGAGGGAGCCGGGTCGCTGCGAGCGAGGTGGCGCGAAACCGCGGTGAACTGCTGGCGTCTTACATAGAGAGCGACTCGCGTTTATCATTATTGTTCGACAAGGAGCAAGAAGTACGTGCCCGAAGAATCAACCAGTACCCCGAGTCAGAATGACGACGCGCTGGGCCGGCTCGAGCGACGCATCGAAAGCCTCGAGTTCGTGGCGCAGCGGGAAAATCGATGGTGGCGAGGCGGCTTGATTGCGGCGCTCGTCCTGGTGGCGCTGTCGATCTTGATAGCCGGCCATCACCGGCATCACCACCCGCCGCCGATGATGGGAACGCGAGACTGCGAAGGGCCGCGCGTGATGCCCTATGGCCCACCTCCGCCGCCTTACTCGGGTTATGGTCCCGGCGGCGGCTACTACGGGCCTCCGGAGGGTTGGCGCTATCGCCAATGGAATGGTCCGGGCCCCGAGGCTCAGCCGCCTGCGCCCAAGGGCTGATTCTCACGAGGACCGCGGCCTCGCGACGCCGCGGTCCTTTCGCGCTTGGGCTTGCTTGACCTCGCGTTTGCGAGCGACACTGCTGAGGGTCGCGGGCAGAACCGGCGCATTGAACTGGCGCCGGTGCAGTAAGCGCACAACAGGGTGGGATACTCGCGAGCGCGCGGGCATCCCACCGTTTCGTCGAGGTTCTCCCATTTGACTTCCGTCTGAAGCGCGGGCACAAAGAACTCGAGGTCTACGTGATGTGCGAGTTTCCGTCGAGCGCGATCCTGGCGGATAAATTCGCCGAGAGGTTCGACGGTTTCTCGTAGGCACCTGCGGGCGCCGCTCGGCCTGGTTTTTGTGGAACGTTGCAAGGGGCGAAGGATGCGGCAAATGGCGCAGCAGGAAGGGAAGCCACAAAAGAGAATGACGGGGACGGGGCAGCCGCCGCTCCCGCGCGGCGTCCTGTTCTGGTGGCTGATGTCCCTGGCGGTGCTGATCTGGTACGTCGCCGGCATGTGGCCATGGTCGCAGTCCAAGGCTCCTATCCCCTATTCCTTGTTTCTCGCGCAGGTGCGGGAGAACAACGTCTCCCGGGTTCACATCACGGGAGACGTGATCAAGGGGGAATTTGTAAAACAGATCGTTTGGCCACCGGTCGAATCTCCGACAGAACCATCGTCGAAACCCGCGCAGCCGCCTTCTGCATCGCCACCGAGCATAAGCCCAAGCGCAGCGCCACAAGCCCCCACTGCATACAGCGAATTCAGCACGACCTTTCCCGCGACCGTCACCGACCCCGGCATGATGCCTCTGCTCATAGCGCACCATGTCGTCGTAGACGTGTCGTCGTCTTCACTTCCGTGGTTCGTCGAGATGCTGGTTACATGGGGGCCGCTGATACTTCTGCTCGGGTTCTTCTGGTGGATGAGCAACCGAGCCGCACGTAGTCAATCGGGTTTGTTCGGGTTTGGGCGCATGAGGGCCCAGCGCTACAGTAGCGAGCAGCCAAAGGTGACTTTCAATGACGTGGCAGGGGCGGACGAGGCCAAGTCCGAGCTTCAGGAGGAGGTCGATTTCCTGAGGCACCCCCAAAAGTACCACGACCTGGGGGCACGAATTCCCAGAGGTGTGCTGCTGGTCGGAGCGCCGGGAACCGGCAAGACTCTTATGGCACGCGCCGTAGCAGGCGAGGCTGGGGTCCCGTTTTTCAGCCTCAATGCATCCGAGTTCGTCGAGATGTTCGTCGGCGTAGGAGCGAGCCGTGTACGAGACTTGTTCCGGCAAGCCAAGGAGGCGGCGCCGGCGATCGTGTTCATCGACGAGTTGGATGCGGTCGGACGGCGACGCGGCGCCGGCCTGGGGGCAGTCAACGACGAACGCGAACAGACGCTCAACCAGCTTTTGGGCGAACTCGACGGTTTTGACGAGCGGCTCGAGGTCATCGTTCTCGCGGCGACCAATCGGCCGGACGTTCTCGATCCAGCGCTGCTGCGGCCGGGACGTTTCGATCGTCAGGTGGTGATTAGTCTTCCCGACAAAATAGGCCGCGAAGGTATCCTGCGCATCCACACAGGCAAGCTCCGACTCTCCGACGATGTGGATCTGTCCACTCTCGCGCGCAGCACCATAGGCATGAGCGGGGCGGACTTGGCGAACCTTTGCAACGAGGCGGCGCTTGCCGCGGCCAGACACGACCATAACGCTGTTACGATGGCGGATTTTGAAGAGAGTCAGGACCAGGTCCGGATGGGTGCGGCTCATCCGCAACTGGTGAATCCCGGCGAACGACGCGTGATTGCCTATCACGAGTGTGGACACGTGGTAGTTGCGTGGCTGACTCCGGCTGCGGATCCGGTGCACAAGGTGACAATCATACCCCACGGACAGGCTCTTGGGATGACGGAGCAGGTCCCGGGCGAAGACCGCCATAACCTGAGCCTCTCCTATCTGAAGGCGCGGCTGGCAGTGATGCTCGGCGGACGCACTGCGGAGGAGATCGTCTTCGGCGAGGTAACCACCGGCGCGGAGAATGACCTGGTGGAAGCCACGCGTTTGGCCCGCCGCATGGTGACCCGTTGGGGGATGAGCAAGCTCGGACTCGCGGCTTTCAAGACCGACGAGCAGCAGCCTTTCCTGGGATACGAGATCTCGCAGGGACGCGATTACAGCGAAGCGACCGCGGCCCGAATAGACCAGGAGGTCGCGCGTCTGCTCGAGGAGGGCCACGAAGGCGTCCGCCGTTGCTTGACCGATTCCAGGGAGAAGCTGGATCGGCTCGTTGATGCGCTTCTGCAGGAGGAGACCGTTAGTTCCGACGAGTTGAATCGCATCCTTGGTCCGCGTCCGGACTCAGGATCGGAACAGACGGATGGGATTATCGCAGGTTCACGAAAATAATTCCCAAACTTACCGTTCGAGGTCTAACTCCCCACGAGAGCCGACGAACGACGAACGACATGACCGCGAATGTCAGAAAAGTATTGAGCAGGCTCGACTGGATGCGCGAACAACGCATCTGGCCCAATGGAATGCGATACCTATGGACCGACGCTTTCGGCGTCGTTCTGTTGGTTTCGCTCTACCACAAACTGGGGCAGAGCAAGTTCCTGGACGAAGCTCAGCGGGTGGTCGCAGACGTCGAGCGTGTGCTGGGACGCCGGCGCGGTTTCCGAATCGGCGAAGCCGCGGATCGGGACGGTCAATACTTTCACTATCTGGCGATGTGGGCTTTCGCGCTATCACGACTGGGCAAGATAGTTCCCGAATATCGCACGAAAGCGATCCGACTGGTGAAGGACATCCATCCCGCTTTCGTGATTCCGGGTCGGGGCATGCACTGGAAAATGCTCGAAGACTTGAGCGGACCATATCCAGGTTTCGGACCAGGCTCGCTCGATCCATTCCATGGATACATTGTTTACCGGCTGCTTGATGAAGATGCGCTTGCAGACGAGATCCGGCAGATGAAAACCATCGTCGAACGAAGCTACGAAAACCTGGTCATCACTCAAGACCTCGGTCTTGGAATGATGCTATGGATGACGTGCTTCTTTCCTGAGGAAGAATGGGCACGCGTTCAGCGCGAGCGGAGTCTCGCGATACTTGACCGGATGTGGATCGAACCGCCCGGCTACTTCTGCCGCGAGCCGGGAGCGCATTCGGTGAAATTTGCCTTCACTAACTTCGGCGTCTCTGTCGGCCTGCAGGCCGCTGAGGCGTGGCCGGAGCGCGTCGCGCGATTGAACTCATTTTTCGAAACGTACCGATCGGGAGACGAATACGATACGGATGCGATCACGCACGTCATGGCGTGTGTGTCATCTTTCGCGGGCGAGTTCATACCATAGCGCACTACGGCCATCGAGACCTCCGCCACGGCGACTAGATCGCGAAAGCGGCGCGTGAGGGCTTTGGCGGCCTGCTTTCACAGCACGCGGACGGCCTCTTCGATTCGTCTTGCGAGGGCGGTGTAGTCCTCGCCCTCCAGATGGAGCGGTGCGCCGAATGCAACCGATGCAGGGCCAGGATGGATCATCGAGGCGCCGCGAGGGAGGATGCGGTCGAGGCCGCGCAGCCGCACTGGAATCACCGGCAGGCGCAGCCGCGCTGCCAGCATCGCCGCTCCCGGCTGGAACGCTTCGATCTCGCCGGTCACCGAGAGCCCGCCTTCCGGGAAAATCAGGATGGACCAGTTGTCGCTGACCAGCTCACCGATATGACGCAGCGTCTGACGGGTGTCCGCCTCCTGCTGCGAAAGCGGAAATCCGTTGAAGAACATCGCGGCGACGAAGTAGCTCGTGCTGGCGACGAATCGGCGCCATCTCGAATACCGCTCGGGATGGAAATGCGCGTCGAAGAATTCCTTGAGCATCGCGGGCGCGACGCGGTAGCGCCAGCGCGCAGGCAGCGCCGTGAAGATCACCGGAACATCGAGGTAGCTCTGGTGATTGGCGGCGAAGATCACCGGCGCCTCGATCGATTCGAGGTGTTTCAGCCCTGTGACCGTGAGCTTGATTAAGAGCCGGGTCATCGGAATCGCGAATCCGGCCAGCCCGGCCCGCCGTATCGCGCGTGCGGCCACGCTGCAGTTCCAGGTGTTCGCCTCGAAGGATTCCTCGGGCAGGGCCGCTGGCGCGTGCAGCATCTTCGCGAGATCCGCGACTTTGTAAGCGCCTGTGAAAACGGCCTCATCGATGGTGGCGTTGAACTGCTGCTCGAGTTCGACGAGCAGTTCGACGCGCTCGAGCGAGCTTAGCCCCAGCTGATCGAGAGTGGTCTCGGGTGTGATTGCGCGATCGGGCGCATATCTCGCGATCAGTTTGCCCAACTCGTCGGCCGGTTTGGCGGCGCCAGCCGGCGCGCCGGCGTCGACCCATTTCTGGATCGCGCTGCGCTTGAGTTTGCCGGTTCCCTCGACACGCGGAAGGTCACCGGCGGTCCATACCGAAGCGGCTTGTATTCTCTGATGCGCTTCGAGTCGCGCGTTGGCGAGACCGACCACCTGTTCCTTGTCGGCGCCGGGTTCAAGCACGAGCACGGCGTGAACATGATCCTTGCCGACCACCGCGCAATCGCGCACTCCCGCAACTGCGTTGATGACGAGTTCGACGTCCTCGGGAAAAATCTTCAGGCCTGCGGACGTGACGATCATTTCCTTCTTGCGTCCGCGGACGAACAAATAGCCGGCGTCGAGCTTGCCGATGTCTCCGGTGTGGAACCATCCGTTCTCGAACACTTTCATGCTTTCGGAAGGCGCGTTGAAGTAGCCGGGAGTGACTGTGTCGCCGCGCACCAGGATTTCTCCGTCCGGAGCGATTTTGACTTCAACGCCGGACATTGGTTGCCCCGCGCTCCCAATGGGATGCCCGTGAAACGGATGGCTGAAGCTGATGACCGGTGCAGTTTCGGTGAGACCGTATCCCTGCACGACAAGGAAGCCCATGCGCGACCAGAACTCCTCGAGGGCAGGTTCGAGTGGGGCGCCGCCGACTACAACGCCCCAGAACTTGAGGCCGAACATGCGATGCACGCGCCTATAGCGCCACCATCGCGCCAGCCAATGCGAGTTGGTGGGAGGGGCCGCGGCAGTTTCCGGAAACTTGTGCACCACGTACTGGCGCATCACTTCGAGCATCTTGGGAACGCAGACCAGGAACGAGACGCGGCGGCGGCGAATCTGTCGCACAATATCCTGCGGACTGTAGACGCGCATTAGAACCGCCACTCCGGGCAGCATCGGCGGGAAAAACATCGCCAGTAGCTGCCCGAACATGTGGCTCAGCGGAAGCAGGTTCAAGAAGCCCAACGGAAACATCGGGCGCACGTAGCCGCGATACTTCATCACCTCGCGCTGAATCGGCTCGAGATCGGCCGCGAGGTTGCGATGGGTTATCACCACGCCCTTGGGAGCCGCGGTCGAACCCGAGGTGAAGACCAACTCGGCGGTATCGTCGGGAGAAATCTCCACAGCGGGCGCGGGCGAGGCTGCGTGCAGATCTACTTCGCACAGCCGCCAGCATGGGATGTCCAATCCGTTTGCGGGGAGACGGACGTCATCGCCGATCAGCATCAGCCGCGCGTGCACCACCTGCTGCATGTTGCACATCACCTCGGCGGAGGAGCGGTAGTCGATCGGAACTACGATGCTTCCGTTGAGCAGGCAGCCCCAGAACGCGGCGATCCATTCGGGACGAGACTCGGACCAGATGAGAACTTTGTCGCCTTTGCCGATGGACTCGCGCCGCAGCCGCTCAGCGAAGGCGCGGCTGGCCCCTGCGATCTCGTCGTAACGATAGCTCCAGCTCCGGTATCCGTCGTAGTAAACGACGCACTCGGAGCGAATGTCGGCAAATTGGCGGAACAGGTCGAGCAGTGTGCGAATGCCCGCGCTCGATGAAGGCTTAGCTGGCTCATCCGCCACGCGAGTAGGCAGCAGAGTCGGAGCGGCATCGTCGGACATCGTACTTAATCCTGATCAGGAAAGAGGCATTTCCTGTGCGGCAAAGATCGACCCGATCCGAACAGTATAATACCTGCCGACAGTTGATTCAGCGAATTCGATTCCAAGCATCAACAATTCGCCGTGGATCCGCGGTGGACCGGCCACGCGGCGCCGCCCCTCCGGCGCTGTTCGGCTGTCTGTCTGTTCCTGACGGCGGGTGATAGAAGATTTGCCAGCCTCTAACCTGGGTACAGCAATGCAATGCTCGAAGTGCGGGACCGAAAGCACGACAGGTAGGAAGGCTTCGACACCGCCGATCTGAAGGACGCCAAGGCGCTGCTCGACGAATTGAGCACGTGAGCGACCAGAGCGAGGAGTAACCAATGCAGCAGGTAAAAATGGTAAAGGACCAGGGAATCGCTTTGGTGACGATCGGCACTCCCAAGTCGATCTATCTAACGGCGCAGACCGGGGAAGAACTCGACGCGGTCACGCGCGAGATTGAATCTGACCAGAGCGTCCGCGCCGCGGTCTTCACCGGCGGGTCGCCTGGGGTTTTCATCCAGCACTACTCGGTCCAGGAACTGGTAGCGATCGCCGAGCAACTGCGCGCTAGTGGGGCCAGGTTCGACGAACGCAGCGAGCCACAGAGCTTTTCACTCGATAGAGCCTGCGACCGCGTCGAGACGATGCCCAAGCCGACCATTGCCGCGATCAATGGCAACTGCATGGGTGGCGGGCTCGAATTCGCGCTCTGCTGCGATATCCGCATCGTCGAAGACGGCCCATATCAGCTGGGGCTCCCGGAAGTGACCGTTGGTATCTTGCCGGGCGGGGGAGGCACGCAGCGACTGCCGCGCATAGTCGGCACCGCACAGGCGCTGGAGTTCATGCTGCTCGGGCGACGATTCACCCCACGCGAAGCGGCCGCCTTTGGTCTGGTGAATGAAATGGCGCAGGGCAAGGCCCTGGAACGGGCGATGGAAGTGGCGAGTCAGCTCGCGAGCCAGTCTCCGCGCGCGATGGCCCACATCAAGCGCCTGGCGCGATCGGCGATGCAGACGCCGCTGGCCGAGGGCCTTAAGCTCGAGCGCAACCTCTTCATGGATCTGATGACGACCGACTGGGCGATCGACGCGATGAAGGCGTATGTCAGGAGCCTCGGAGAGCAAAAGTGAGAGGAGACACCACGATGGGCAGACTCGATGGCAAAGTCGCAGTGATCACCGGCGCGGCGAGTGGAATCGGCCGCGGCACGGCGATTCGGTTCGCGGGCGAAGGCGCCGCGGTAGTGATAGCCGATTTGAACGTCGAAGGCGGTGAAGCCGCGGTTCGCGATTGCAAGGAGAACGGCGGCCGCGCGGTCTTTCAGAAGACCGACGTTTCAGCAGAGGCGGACGTCAAGGCGGCGGTCGCTCGCGCGGTCAAGGAATTCGGCCGTCTCGACATCATGTATAACAATGCCGGCCTTGGCGGCGCGGTCGGGCCGATCGACGAGACCACGGTCGAGAATTGGGACAAGAGCCTGGCGATTTTGCTGCGCTCGGTTTTCCTCGGAATGAAGTTCGCGATTCCCGAGATGCGCAAGGTTGGCGGCGGATCGATAATCTCGACCGCGTCGGTCGCGGGTCTTCGCGGCGGCGCGGGGCCGCACGCCTATAGTGCGGCGAAGGCGGCGGTCATTAATCTGACGCGCTCGGTCGCCCTTGAGGTCGGCAAAGATCGGATTCGCGTCAACTGTATCTGTCCGGGTGGGATCAATACTCCGCTGATAAATACGCGCCTGCCTGGAGGTGAGCAGGTGGCGGAGCAGTTCCTCGCGCTGATCCAGCCGATTCCGCGCGCCGGGCATCCGCATGACATCGCGGCGATGGCGCTGTTTCTGGCCAGTGACGATTCCGAATGGGTAACCGGTACCGCTATGGTCGTCGATGGGGGTTTGACCGCAGGCGGCGCAGTATTCGGACAGAATCGCGGTCCGGAGCCGGTCATCCCGGGGAACTTCGCGGGCCCATCGTTCGAGAAGTAACGATTCCCGCAGGGAAAGATGCGCTTTTAAGTAATGGGGGAAGTGAAACGTGCTCGGTATCGTGGAACACGCAGACCGCCCGCCGAGCATTCCGCCCACCTGACTTTTTGTAAGTAAACTCTCTCGGATTGAACTCCAGCACCTGCGCGCGCCGCAGTTGCTTGCGCACCACCAGCTTGCCCCGCCCATCGGCGCAACTCACCGCTAACACGCTCTTTGCCAGATCGATCCCAATCGTTGTAACTTCCATCGCGGACCCTCCTCGCTTCGAATGAATGCTTAATCACCTCATTCTTGGCCCATTGCGAGGCCATATATAAGCGGGCGGGGGTCCATCCCATCATTCTGAGCGAAAGCTGCTGTAGCTAAGAATCTCGACGGACGTTTCGGTGCCACTCAGCGACACAATGTTGACGCTCTATCTCTCATAATGAACGAGGCCATGAAATACCTGCGCACAATAGATAGGCGCAACACTAAATTGATTATCGCATTCCGGCATTTCCTGTATCGGCATATCAATTGCAATACCCCAACACCGACGACGTTGTGAAACGACATTCGCCGTCGAGGGGGGTACTCACCTGCGATGAAGCTTCGCACCAGAGCGCTAGGGGAAAGGCACCATCGAGAGAGGATGTGCAGCGCCGTGTTACAACCAAGAACCGGATCAAACGCCGCGAAAGCGATGATTCACACTCTCAACAACCGGACCGTGCTCATGGCGCTGGTGCTGGGAGCGATTCTGGTCGAGTGTTCGGCATGTACGTTTATCGGCATCGATCAGCCGGCGACGCGCGAGGCGATGGATTGGGGACCGTCCGAGACGATTCCCACCTGTGTCTATCTCGATCACAACGTCAACAGGGGCCGCGCGAACGAACTGATCTCCGGCTGGAATGATAACGAGGGCGACTGGTTCAAACTGAGATTCCAGCCAGTCTCTTACGAGGAACTCGACCGGGACGCTTCGGACCTGTTCTACTATCAGATTGCGAATCAGCTCGAGGCAGTCCCCAAGCCAGACAGGTGCGCGAAGCAGGTCTGGTTCGTGAATCGTAACTTGTTCGACGCTGCTTACGGCCTCGGTTCTGTTTCTGTGGGGTTGCCGGAAGTCCTTGGATGGACCGATGATGAAACACGCTCGAAAGTCTTCACGTATGCAGATGCCGCGACTGTCAATCAGCTTTTCATGTGGCCGTCGATGGTGACGCGGCACGAGCTGTATCACACCCTCGGATGCGATCATTTTTTCATGACCGAATGCTACCAACGCATCCAGAACTTCAAGCGCACTTGGGAGTACGCGTTTAGAGACGACAAACCTGAGCCACGGCAAGTCGCGATTCGTACTCCGGGGCCCAATGGGTCGAAGCCCGCAGGCGACGCACCAGCCGATTAGCGGATGCGCCGCCGTCCCTCCTTCGTGATGGCCTTCTGGGAGCAATCCGAAACTGTTTCCGCTCTAAACACGCATTAATCTGGTCAGCAACGTTTCTGATGTGAGGCTGGATGACAGAATGTCATCTGATGACATAATGTCATCTTATGTGCATTTCTGGTTACCAGAGGAACCGATTTAGAACCAACGGCGTAGTGCATCATACCGCCAGATATGAGAAAAAAATATGCCATGACAACGTTTGGCCTTGATCGATGCTTGAGGTCATTGCTAGACTTCAAGAGGGGGTGTTCCCGTGGTTAATGAAACTCCTGTCGTAAAAGAAATTCTTCGGCATATTGGAGAGCAGACAATTGAACTCCCTTCAGCGGAGGAGCTTGACCGGCTCGGCACGAATGGAATGCTAGCATTGATTCATGACGCAATCGGTCACCTCGTCACTCCGGTTGGCAGCCTTCGCAAGGCGATGCCTATTATCCAGGAAGCCGCGCAGGCGTTGATTGAACAAAAGATGCTTTTGAAGGAAGTGTTGACGATACGGGAACGTCCGAACTGGGAGCACCTCGGCGCTTGTAAGCCCGAGGAGGTTTCCTCGCTCCCCCATTCGGTTCTCAAGCCCGATATGCGCTTTGTTTCAGTCAGTGCGTCCTACTGTGATTTGTTTGAATTCACCGCGGCCGAATTCCGGGGTATAAGTTTCATCAACCTTCTTCATCCATCGGAAGTAATGCGATTTTCCAGAACCGTCAAACCGTTGCTAAAAGGCACGGCCGAGTCATGCGAGATCGTTCAGTGGAGAGTTGCAGGTAGCCCCCACTTCGTGCACACGAAAGATACCCTGTGGAGGGTTGGTACGTGCCACTCGGGAGGGCCCCAATATATTGCTACAGTCTCTGAGCGAGTACCTGACCAAGACGACGCGGCGAAACTCGCCGAGCGCGCCAAGTTGAAAATTCATGGACATACACCAGAGCAGCAACGAGAGTAAGCAGAACTTTCAAGACTCATCCGGAATTTCCATTTCCAATCCTTAATCGGATTAGCGCCGACGCCGGGCCTTTCGAAAATGCGAAGTTCGAGCCCGCTTTTAAGTCTGGCCTGCACCCCGATTTACCAGCAGTTATAAGCGGAGGCAGTTGAGGCTCGCCCGTGACTTCAGTCGGGATCGCGCGACGAGCAGGAGCGTGGCCCCGAACCCTGACATCGGAGTTTCAGCATCGCAGCCGACCGGCCCGCGTCCCCGGACGAGGTTTTCGGTCGCGACGCCATCTTCGGACTACCCACCAGGCAGTCCGGTTACCTGACTTTTTGTAACGAAACCTTCCCGGATTGACGAAAATGAGCTACAGACCATCAAAAGAGTGCCATTGACACTGAATTTGCTCTAGGGTAACTTTTTTAGGTCGGTAAACCGAAATGGAAGCGGTGAGGTTGGTTGAAGCGCAATTTAGCTCGCTTTAGCTATTCAGGTTGGGGTGTCAGAGGAGATCAAAGAACAGCCCACCGTTTTCGAGACGGAAAGGGATGGCGGACGCGTGTTCTGAATCACCGGGCGGGCGACATTTGGAAAAATGATCGACGATGCTCGCGTGGCGCCAGACCGCTTAAGGAGCGCACTGATGAATAAATCATATATTGGACCTTCTTTGCTAACTTTTCTTTGCCTTGCTCTTACGCCGGCCGCTTTCTGTTCCGACATCACAGGCAAAGTGCTCGGGCCCCAAGGTCCAATGACTGGAGCTCAAATTACAGTCACGAACTCGAACGGAAATGTTGTTGGCCAAGGGACGACCAACGCGTTGGGCCGGTACTGCATTACCGGACTCCGGCCGGGCAATTACAAGACCTCGGTGAATCCTCCGGCAGGCACATCGTTCAAACCAGGAACGGTCAACGACAAGGTACCTGCGGAAGGTGAGACGGAAGACTGGTCATTATCATACACTCAGGTCGCAGCTGCTTCGAATCCTCTCTGGATGGTATCGGCAAATCCGCCGGGCGCATGCGGCGGGGCGTATTTTGGAGGTATTCCCGACCTTTATATTGCGGGAGGCGCGCTGGGGGCCGCTACGGGTGGCGGATTCGGTGTGTGTGTCGCTTTGGGCTGTTTTGGCGGAGGCGGCGGCGGCGGCCCCTCCCCGGTGGTCAGTTCGTCCAGATAGGTCTCTCTTGGTTTCGTTTCTCGTTTCGTCCACCGATCAGGCTGAATTGAAATGGCATGATTAGCCTCGGGCGAACTCGGGCCCTGCGCCATGGCGCACAAGGTTTCGGCGATCGGACGCGCGCCGTCCTGAACAGGATAGTGAACGAAAAAGAGGATGAGAAAGAGACGTCTTTTGACGACGGGCCTTGTTGCGCTGGGGTTGCTTATGTTCGCGGTGCAGGCCCGATCGGCCGAAATCGCCGGGTTAGTCACCGACATTCAGAATCACCCAGTAACCTCGGCGGATGTCAGCGTCAAGGACCAGGCGGGCAACGTTGTTGGCAAGGCGGATGCCGACACTAACGGGCACTACTCGATCGGAGGGATTGCGACCGGCGAATACAGCATCTCCCTGACCTTGCCCGGGACCAAGTACCAGGGCCAGACGATCGAGACCGGCGTGCCGCCGGAAGGGCTTTGCCTTTACTGGATGGTCTCGCAAAGCGCCAGCGCTCTCGCGACCGGTCGTCCAGGCGCGAGAGCCGGAACCTGTACGCCGGTGAGCGCGGCGGCCGGCGGCGCCACAGGGGGATCGGTTCCAGCACCGTCACCCTAACAACTTCTTTGGTTGAGTTAATATCGTAACCCATTTGCAAAAGGGCCTCAGGCGACTTGCTTGAGTGCGGGGGGATCAGTGTGGTTTTACAAAGAGGTTCGACCCATGCGCAGCGCTGAGAAAACACTATCAACAACGGGTCCGCTCAGTTTGACTCGGAGTGCAAGAGCACCTCGCCGCGGCGGCGTCCCCAGGTTCCAGGTGGCGCTCCTTGCCGCGCTTGCCGCGGCGCTCGCCGGGTGCGCATCGCAGGCGCCACCGGCGCCAGGCAGCGAGGGCTCACCTTCAGCAGCTAAGCTTCCCGCCGCACAATCGGATACAGCGCTTGACAAGCTCTGGCAGCAACGCGCGACGGAACAGAAGGATTTAACGATCGGACCAGGCGACGTGCTGGAAATTTCGGTGCCGAACGTAAAGGACCTTGAAGACCGTACCGTGCGCGTCGACGGAAAGGGCGACATCATGCTTCCGCTGGTGGGATCGCTCCACGTTGCGGGACTTGCGGAACCGGAGATCATCGACCACCTGGCCAACGCGCTCCACAAGTATGCGTACCATCCGGAAATCAATCTGCTAGTGAAGACCTATTCCAGCAGGGCGGTGGGGGTGATGGGAGCAGTACGCGCCCCCGGGCTTTACGTACTCAACGGGCCCAGTGACACCGTTCGTGATCTGATCGAACGCGCTGGAGGGCTCAACGATAACGGCGCGCACAAGGTGCTGCTCAGCCCCGCGCGGCCAGGCTCGAACGGTGACTCGATGCTTGCGCAGCAGGGCGCAAACGACGCAGCGATGCCCAAGCCGCCTGAGGTCCCGACCGCTGCGCTCGGTGCTGTCGACAATTCCAACGCACAACCTTCGGGCGTCGTCACCAACACCGCACTGAAAAACGACTACACCCCGTGGGTTCGGCCACCCTCCGAGAGCGAATTCGATGGCAGCTCGGGGTACGTTATCGCCTTGGATGGTGACTCGCCCTATCGGAAATATGTCGATTTCCCGGTAAGGCCTGGCGATACTCTTTTCGTGCCCCTCGCAGGCCAGATTTCGGTGATCGGCTGGGTCTATCACCCCACCGTGCTTCCAGTGACTCACGGTCTGACAACACTGAACGCTGTTTCCGCGGCGGGAGGCATGATGTACGCGGCGGATCCGGCCACCGTAAAGATCATGCGACGCGAAGCCGGTGACCAAACCCAAGTAATCCACGTAAATCTGGCGGAGGTTCAGCGGGGCCAGGCGCCGGACGTCGCCCTGCAGGCGAACGACGTTGTGGACGTTGGATATTCGGCGGTGAAAATTCCCGGATACGCTGTCTACCTCGCGGCGCAGGGGATAGCTTCGATGGCCCCGGCCGCCGCGCTCATGGGGGCATTCTGATGACACAAATCGAACCGCGTAAAGAACCTCCGCAGTACGTGGAAGCGCATCTCGTGCGCCGGCCGCCGCGCAGTGCGGGTCACGAGCCATGGATTGAGTTTCACGAATACCGTCGCATCGTGCAAAAGCACCTGCGCCTGGTGCTTGTGATCGCGGTGGCATGTGTGGGTTTCACGCTGGTGCGTGATTTGATGGCGGAGCCGACCTACACGGCCAGCACCACGCTGCTCATACGATTCGCCCCATCACGGGTCTTCGAGGACGAAAGCATTTCCGCGCCGCAGGACTCTTCTCAGGAACCGTATGATGACACGCAGTCCGAGCTGCTCAAGTCAAGCAGCCTCGCAACCCGGGTGATTCTCGACCAAGGACTAATGAAGCTGGAGGCTCGGCCTTCGCACGCCTCCGGGTCGTGGTTGCCTGGGTGGGGCGTCTTGCGGTCCGCGCTTGCGGGTTGGTTTCCCAGCCTTGCGGCGAAGCAGGCTGCTCCGACGTTGGACGATCCACTGGCGGACAGCGTTCCCCGTTCCGTGGTCCAATGGTATTTGGGCGCGCTGCAGGTCAAGCCCATCGAAAACACACAATTGGTACAGATCGGGTTCACGACCTCGGATCCCAAGTTGTCGGCGCGAATGGCCAATGCTCACGCGCGCGCATTTATTCGGCAGGGGATCGAGCTCAGCGCCCAGGCGAGCGACGAGGCTCAGCGATTCTTGGCCGGTAAGCTCGACGAACTCAAGCAGCGCGTCGAGCAATCGGAGCTGGCGCTCAACAACTACCGGCGTGACAAGGATATCGTCCCAGGACTGATCTCGCTCAACGGCAGCCAGGATGTGGTGGTCGAGCAGCTCAACAAACTCAACCATGACCTTCAGGACGCGCACCTCAAGACCATCACCTTGGGCACCCAGCTCGAGCTCGTGAAGGCCGGCCACACTGACGCCCTGCCCCAAGTGATGGACAATAAGGTGATCCAGGGCTTGAAAGGCGACCTTGACCAGCTCGAATCGCGCTATGCCAGTATGCGCGGCGAGTACACCGATGAATATCGGGAAATGCGAGAGCTCCGCGAGAAGATCGGCGGGACGCGTGCGGTTCTGGATCGCGAGCTCAAGACCGCGGTCGCAAGCGTAAACGAGCAATATCAGGCCGCGCTCAAGAGCGAAGCAGCGATCGCCACCGAGCTCGACAACGAGAAGGGCTTTGCGCTGGGGCTCAACGACGCCGCCATCAAATACGTCATGCTTGAGCGCGAGGCCGACACCAACCGCGAGCTTTACAACGCCGTGCTCAAGCGGATGAAGAACCTGACCGTCGTCGGGGACGCACATGCGTCCAACGTTTCGGTCGTAGACCTGGCGCAACCGCCGCTTGGCCCGTCGAGCCCACGTACCCAGCGCGACCTGGTAGCCGCGGCCGCGCTGGGATTGCTGCTGGGGATTTGCGGCGCGCTATTCATCGAGCGGCTCGACAACACGCTTAAGACCCCCGAGGAGCTGGAACGCTATCTGAAGCTTCCGGGTCTGGCGACGATACCTGACTTCAACAGCGCCATCTCCATCGGCTCGCGCTACCACGCGGGATATCTGCCAAAGCCCGCGGTAGCCGACCTGCCCGCCGACGGCGCGCACGGACGAAACCTGGTCGCAACCTACGGCAAATACTCCGTACTGGGCGAGTCCTTTCGCCAGCTTCGCACCGCGCTGCGGCTGTCGCGGGCGGGGGCGCCACCCAAGGCGACCATGTTCACCAGTGCCGTTCCCGGCGAAGGAAAGACCACGGTTGCCGTCAACACCGCCTCAGTGTTTGCGCACACTGGCTCGAAAGTGCTGATAATCGACGCGGACATGCGGCGCCCGAGATGCCATCGTTTACTTGGTTTGCAGAACCGCCCGGGTCTGACCGAGGCGCTCACCGGGACGGGCGGAACAGAGCTGGTGCAGCCGACCTCGGTTGAAAATCTCTTTTTTCTGAGTTGCGGGAGAATTCCGCCGAACCCCAGTGAGCTGCTCGGTTCACCGCGGATGAAGGAATTTCTGGGGGAACTTTCTGAAGCGTACAATTATATCATCATCGATTCGTCGCCGGTGATGTTGGTGAGCGACCCGCTGGATCTTGCTCAGGTTGTTGACGGGGTGGTGCTGGTTACGGCGGGGGGACACACACCCCGCCATCAGGTGGCCGCGGCGCTGGGCCGTCTCGAGTACACGAACGCGAAGGTCCTGGGCGTCGTACTCAACAAGGTGCGGTTGTACAAGGCGGATTTCCCGCACTATTACTCGAAGGCCTACCAAGGATATTACCAGGGTTTCGATAACGTAGACGCCGATGAACCACCGTTCGAGGACGCTTCTCCAATGGCCGACAGCCCCAAGCGCGCGAGCGACGGCAACTAGGCGGGCTTGTCGCCGCTTCGCTCGACTACCATCCCTCTAGCGATGGCCTTCCGCCCAGGTTTGCGACTGCATGCGCACCCAGTCGATTGATTTGATTGACCGTGCAGTGATCGGAGGCCTGGTCCTTCTTATCCTTGTCACGCCCCTGTGCTTCGGGACGGTTCATCCCCGGGCGTATCACATCGCTGAGACTGTGGTCTTCGCCATGCTTGCCGCGGCGCTCTTGCGGATGCGCGCGGCCGAGCCGGCGATCAAGGGTGCGGCGGTGGTGCTGAGCATCGCGGCGCCCACCGCTGTACTGGCGCTGCTCATCGGTTTCCAGCTGGCGCCCATGCCGCCGTCGCTTTTGCACGTCCTGTCGCCGCGAACATACGACCTTTATCAGCACGCGCTGGACGGATGGCCGAAAACGGTTGATTATCCTCGGCCTAAAGCCCGACCGGCGCAGGCTGCGACCTCCGAGGTCCGAGTGGTGGTAATGCCGACGGAGAGCGAGGTGAGGAGCGGCGCGCCGGTTCCATTCACCTCGCAGCGCGAGAGCGGTGAAGCGGCTTCGCCGCCGGTGGTGGGGCGCTCTCCTGCGGACCCGGGCTGGTATGGAACTGCGTGGCGGTCGTTGTCGCTCGCGCCCCCGCTCGGGATTGCAAGTGCGCTGCAACTCTTTGCCGCGTTCGGGCTCTTTGTGATTGTGGCGCTCTACCCGGTCACGCCCGAGGCGACCCCGCGCGACGAGGATCCGCTTACCCGTTTGCTCGTGGCGGTGATCCTGATCAGCGGACTTGCCGTGGCGGCGATCGGACTGGTGCAGCAGGCCACGTGGAACGGCAAGGTGCTGTGGTTCTTTGTCCCGCTCGATTGGCGTGCGCCAAAACTGGGCTGGCAGCGCATGATGGGTCCTTTCATCGATCCCGACCATTTTGCCGCTTATCTCGCGATGACCGTGCCGCTGTTCATCTCGCGGGCCTGGGACGCGTTGGCAGCCGACGCTGGGCGGGAACGCGATGAGACGGTGCCGATTCTGTGCAGCGCGGCGCTGGTCATTGTGGTGTGCGCGATGCTTCTGAGTGAATCGCGCGCAATCTGGGCTGGGACGGTGCTGTCCTGCGTACTGTTTGCGGTGATGGCGAATCGAATAAGAACACCCACGGTGTTCCGCGCGCGCGCCGATGGCGCGCGCGCCTGGGTGCCCAGGCTCGGGCTCGCGGCGCTTGCGATCGCCGCGCTGTCGATCGCACTCATCGGTTCCGCGGGCAGGGGTCAGGTCGACACCCGGATCGACCAGAGCGCGGCCGGGGGGCTCGGTTTTTGGTTCCGCGCGCATATCTGGCGCGACACGCTGCGAATGTTCCGGGACTATCCGTTGTTGGGGGTCGGCTTCGGATCGTGGGCTGAGGTGTTCCCTCACTATCAGACAGGTCCATGGCCTCCTATGCTTTTGCGCAACGCCCATAACGACTATATCGAGACTGCCGCGGAACTTGGAATCCTCGGCATTGCCGCGTTCGCGATGATCGGATGGCGAATCGCGCGGGTCATATGGAAGCGATGGAACCGCGTGTCCCCCCGCGCGCAACTGACGCTGGCCGCTTTAGTGGCCGGAATGTCGGTCGAAGCATTCCACGAGTTGTTTGATTTCAGCCTCACCACCCCAGCCATCGGATTTCTGTTCACGATCTACGCGGCATTGATGGTGAGGATCGCGGTCGCCGGCGCCCCGGAAACTGGGTTCGCGATCCGCGCCCGCGGGCTGGTTCGAGGTGCCGGTCCCTATGCCGCCGCGGCGGCGGGGATTCTCGCGATTGCCTCCACCGTCCAGGGAAGTGTGATTTATCCCTACTATCCGCCAGCCAGGACGTTTGACGCTGCGCGCACGATGGTGTTGCTGCACCCGGCCAACGCCGGCCTGCACCTCGCCCTGGCGTCGTGGTACGGGAGCTCGCCGGCCGGGCTCGCGGAGGTTGCGCGGGCGGTATGGATCGATCCGCGCAATCCGTTCGCGCGCGACTTCTATGCTCGCAGCCTGGCCGAGAATGGGCGCACCGCCGAGGCGCTGAATCAGATTACGATCTCAGTGATGCGCGCGCCCAGCTCTAGTAACCATTTCTATCTCACCCCTCGGATAATGCCCTACTTGTCGGGGCCCGATCGCCAAGCCATCGAACAGGGTCTGCTCGAGGCGATGGCGCGCGGATACTCCGAAGCGATCGACAGCCTCAGCGCATTCTACGTGGATACCGGACGCACTCTGGTTGCCGCGCAGCTCTACGAGCGCGGTGCGGCCTCCGAGCAGGATCCCCGTCGTCGTGAGCAACTTCTGATGACCGCGGGGCAGACCTATGCGAGCACGGGACAACTTTACCGGGCGCGCCGCTGCTTTGAGGGGGCCCGCGCCTTGCGCCCGCAAGACCCGGAGCCATATTCTGCGCTCTTAACCGAGGTGTTTGTCACGCCGAAGGACGCCTCTGACGCTGAGATCGTCCTGAAGGAAGGGCTGGATGCCGGCGTCGACCCGGTTCCTATGTTTGCAGCGTTCGCGCAAATGGCGCAGGCCTCGGGACAACCCGATAAGGAGCGCGCGGCCTTGGCGAAGATGGTCGAGTACGAGCCGACCTACGACAACCTCCTGCGCCTGGGTTCTTTCTACTTGGGGGCGCGCGACTATGAGAGAGCATCTCAGACCTTCCGCCGCGCCACGGAAATCGATCCGACGAATCCCCGGGCGTGGGTTGAGCTCGCAGGCGCGGAGAACGGCGCCTACCAATATGTCACCGCTGACCACGACTATCTCCACGCGCGCGCGCTTGCCCCGAACGACATCGAGGTGCGCGACAGCTACGCAGCCTTCCAGAAGAAGCTCGCTGCCGGGCGTTCGGACGCCGCGCAGAGTGTTGCGCCGGCGCTTGGGGCGGGCAGCGCCGACAAGTTACCGTGATAGAATGTAGTTGTTGAGGGCGCCAGGCGATGAAAGTGGTGATTTTGGCCGGCGGACTGGGCACGCGGCTTCGCGAGGAGACCGAGTTTCGGCCCAAGCCGATGGTGGAGATCGGCGGGCGCCCGATCCTCTGGCACATCATGAAGATCTATGCGGCGCATGGATTCAGCGACTTCGTGATTTGCTTGGGCTACAAGGGCGACGTGATTCGCGACTATTTCCTGAACTACGAGCTCCGAAACCGCGACTTTACCGTGACGCTGGGCTCCCGCGATTTGCAGGTGCACGACAGCCACGGAGAATCCGGATGGCGTGTGACATTGGCGGAAACGGGACAATCCACGATGACCGGAGGCCGCATCCGCAAAATTCGGCCCTACGTCGGCGACTCCACCTTCCTGGTGACCTACGGCGACGGTGTCGCCAACGTGGATGTCGCGCGGCTTGCGGCCTTTCATTCCCAACAGCGCCGGCTCGCGACCGTCACCGCCGTGCGCCCATCGTCGCGTTACGGCGAGCTTGGTATTCGCGATGGCGCTGTGACGCTGTTCCAGGAAAAGCCGCAAGTCACTTCGGGCTGGATCAACGGAGGTTTCTTCGTCTTCGAGCCCGGTGTGTTCGACCTGATCGAGGGTGAAGACGACACGCTCGAGACGGGGCTCCTCCCCCGTCTGGCCGCTCGCAACCAGCTCTCGGTCTATCAGCACGAGGGTTTCTGGCAGTGCATGGATACTTATCGCGAAGCCCAGCAGCTTAATGCGATGTGGGACGCGGGCTCCGCGCTTTGGAAGGTCTGGAACTAGGTGGTCGATCAATTCTGGAACCGCCGCGTCCTCGTGACAGGCCACACCGGCTTCAAGGGAGGATGGCTCGCGATGTGGCTCCGCGAGCTCGGCGCACAGGTGTCGGGCTACGCACTTGCGCCGGAGTTTTCCGGCGGAATCTTCTCCGCGTGCAAGCTTGAAGGCGTGATCGACTCACGCATCGGCGACATCCGCGACCGCGACCGTCTGCGTGGCGCATTCGAGCAATCTCAGCCGGAGATCGTTTTTCACCTGGCGGCGCAGTCGCTCGTGCGCCGCTCCTATTGCGAGCCGCTCGCGACCCTTGAGACCAATGCCATTGGCACCGCCAACGTGCTCGAAGCGGTGCGGCACGCGCCGTCCGTGCGCGCGGTGGTCGTGGTGACGAGCGACAAGTGCTACGAGAATCCTGAGACCGCGCACGCGTTTCGCGAACGAGACAGACTTGGCGGAGCGGATCCCTATAGCGCGAGCAAAGGCTGCGCCGAGATTGTCGCGCACGCGTGGCGCCGCTCGTTCCTGGAAAACCGCGAACCTCCAGTCGCGCTTGCCACTGCGCGCGCGGGCAACGTGATCGGTGGCGGCGATTTCGCCGAGGATCGCATTGTCCCCGACGCGATCCGCGCCTTTAGCCACGATCAAGTCCTGTGTGTCCGCAATCCCGATGCGATTCGGCCGTGGCAGCACGTGCTGGAGCCGCTGTCGGGGTACCTCGCGCTTGCCCGCGCACTGATCGAACGCGGCCGGAAATTCTCCGGCGCGTGGAATTTCGGCCCGCAAGATTCCGCCGCTGCGACAGTTGCGCAGCTCGTCGAGCTTCTGAGCGATGCGTGGGGTGGCGCGCGATGGCGCGTCCAGCCGGCCGCCGACGGGCTTGCCGAGGCGCGGATGCTGTGGCTCGACACCGCCAAGGCAAGCAAGCGGCTCGGTTGGCGCCCCCGGCTTTCGCTGCGCGAGGCGGTGGATTTTACCGTCGAGTGGTACCGCGCCGCGCCGTCTGTTCGCGGACCGCGCCTCTACGACCTCAGCGTAGAGCAGATCCGGCGCTACTCCCGAATCGGAGATGCCGCGACGCCCGACCCGCGCCGCGGCACGCACGTGTCGCCGTGATTTTTCACGAAACCGAAATTCCCGGAGCCTGGGTTATCGATCTGGAGCAGCGCGCCGACTCGCGCGGCTTCTTCGCGCGCGCCTTCTGCGCGCGCGAATTCCAGGCGCACGGCATCAACCCCGCGGTCGTGCAGTGCAACCTCTCATACAACCACGTTCGCGCAACGCTGCGTGGGATGCATTACCAACTGGCTCCGCAGGCCGAGGCGAAGCTGGTCAGATGCACTTCGGGCGCGATCTTCGACGTAATCCTCGACCTCCGGCCCCGATCTGCGGCGTACTGCCGCTGGTACGGCGTCGAGCTGACCGCGTCCAACCGCCGGATGCTCTATGTGCCGGAGGGATGTGCCCACGGTTATCTCACGCTCGCGGACGGGACCGAAGTCTTCTACCAGGTATCCGCGTACTATGCGCCCGAGGCGGAGCGCGGCGTGCGATGGAACGATTCCGCCTTCGGCATCCGATGGCCATCCGAGCCGTCGGTGATCTCCGAACGCGATCGCGCTTATCCGGATTTCGTGCCATGAAGCGGGTGATCGTAACCGGCGCATCAGGATGGATCGGAAGCCATGCCCTCCCGTTTCTTGTCGAGCGCGGCTACGAGGTGCATGCCGTCGCCCATCGCGGCGCGTCAGCTCCCGCGCGCGGCGTAGAGTGGCATCGGACGGATCTTCTGGACGAATCGGCCGTGATGCCGATGCTCGAGCGGGTCAGGCCGACGCATCTGCTTCACCTCGCGTGGTACGCGGAGCCCGGCAAGTACCAGATGTCGGAGCAGAACTATGTCTGGTGTCGCGCGGGAATTGATCTGCTGCGCGCATTCGCCGCGGCCGGCGGCGGCCGCGCGGTTTTCGCCGGCAGCTGCTTCGAATACGATCCCTCGGCGGGCATGTGTTCGGAAACAGACACGCGATGCGCTCCCACCACGCGTTACGGCGCATGCAAGCTTGCCCTGTCCGAAGTTGTGAGGCGCCCGCCGGGCGGTCTCAGCACTGCATGGGGAAGAATCTTCTACCTGTACGGTCCGGGCGAGCATCCGTCGCGCCTGGTGCCGTCGGTGATCGAATCTCTCCTGCGCGACCAGCCGGCGCGATGCACCCATGGACGCCAGCTACGCGACTACCTGCACGTCGCCGATGTCGCATCTGCGTTCGCGGCGATCCTCGATGGAGAAGTCGAAGGGACCGTCAATATCGGGTCGGGTGAGGAAGTCACCGTCCGCGCGCTGGTCGAGATGATCGCAGACGCGGTTGGCGCTCCACGCTCGATGCTCGAGTTCGGCGCGATAGCCGCTGCGCCCGGCGACTCGCCACGCGTCGTCGCCGATGTCCGTCGTCTGCGCGACGAGGTGGATTTCCGGCCGCGATTAACCCTCCAAGACGGCCTCGCCGCGACGATTCAATGGTGGCGGGATGCAGCGCCGAAGGACGCGATGGAACTCCGCGCGCGATAGCTGTTTGAGCAATCCGACCAATCTCACCAGCGGGCGTCTGCTTGCTCGCAACACGATCATCAACCTTGCGGGCGAGGTCGCGCCTTCCTTGGTTGCGTTGCTGGCGATACCGCTCGTTATTCGCGTGCTCGGAGTGGATCGCTATGGTGTCCTCACTCTGTCCATTATGGTGGTCGGCTACTTTGGCCTGTTCGACTTCGGGCTCGGCCGCGCCGCGACCAAGTTCATCGCCGCGGCCGCCGCGTCGAGCGACCAGCAGGAGATCCCTGGCCTGTTCTGGACCTCGCTGTTCATGATGCTGGCGTTCGGCACCGCAGGTGGCGTCGTGGTTGCCGTTCTTGCGCCATGGCTGGTGCACGGCGCCCTCAAAATTCCCGTTGCGCTCCAGCCTGAGAGCCTGCACGCCTTGTATCTGCTCGCTTTCTCGATGCCTTTCGTCATCAGCAGCGGCGGCCTGAACGGCACGCTCTCCGCCTTCCAGCGCTTCGACCTCATCAATGAGATCCGCGTGCCGAGCGCCATCTTCTCCTATGTGGGTCCGCTCCTGGTGTTGCCGTTTTCCCACAGCCTTGGCTGGCTGGTCGCGGTGGTGGTGCTGGGACGGGTGGCCGGGTGGATCGTGACATTCTGGCTTTGCTTGCGTCTCGTTCCGGGGCTCGGGCGCGAAATTCACCCGGGTCGCGCCACGATCCGCCCGATGCTGAGCTTCGGCGGCTGGCTTACGGTGTCGGCGGTGGTTAGCCCAATCATGGCCTATTTCGACCGCTTTCTGATCGGCGCGATGCTGTCGATGGCGGCGGTTACCTACTACGCAGTGCCCTTCCAAGTGGCGACCAAGCTGTGGATTATACCCAATGCCGTGTCAGCGGTGACGTTTTCCGCTTTTTCCGGCGCTTTCAGCAGCGATCCGGACCACGCTGCGCTCTTGCTCGAGAGCGCTACCAAGTACATCGTTCTCACGCTGTTTGCCCCGGTTCTTTTTATCATCACGCTGGCGCCCGAAGCTCTTCGCCTGTGGCTCGGTCCCTCCTTCGCGGACCACAGTGCAAGCGCATTGCGATGGCTCACTTTTGCCGTGTTCATCAACAGCACCGCACACCCGGCCTACGGCCTGATCCAGGCCGCTGACCGGCCTGATCTTCTCGCCAAGCTTCATCTCGCTGAAGCACCATTCTACGTTGCCATGCTGTGGTGGATGATGGTGCGATATGGAATCGCGGGAGTGGCCATAACATGGACAGTTCGGGTGGTAGTCACAACGCTTATAGTATTCCTTATGGCGTGGCGGTTGTTGCCGATGGCGGCCCCAGGGATTGCTAGGATTGCCACGCTCACTTCAGCGGCGTTGCTGATCTTCGCTGTTGGGACGATACCAATGGATTTGCCTGAACAATGCCTCCTACTCGGTATAGCACCACTTCTATTCGCCATGCTGGGCTGGCTGGTACTCGGACCAAGAGAGCGGGCTTCTGTGCGTGGTGTAGTTCGCGGCGTGCGCCTTCTCCTTGCGCAGGCGCACTGATTGGGCTCCCGCGGATTGAAACAAATCGATCGTTTTTGAGGCTGCCAGAAAGACATCGAGAAGATGATTGAGATACGATCACTCTACTTGGACCTAATGAAAAAGGCGGTGTCCGGAGCGGTCTACGCCGAAAAGCCTATAGGTCGCCTTCACCAGACCCTTCCTGCTCGCCGCTGGCAGAAATCGCTGTACACTTCAACGCGCAGCACTTTGGAACATTATGGTCTTTCTTTGATGAGGCTGTATCGATCGGACTTGAAGATCGTGGCCGAGGGCACTCATTATAATGAGGTCGCTTTTAGCATGATTGGGATGAAGCGCCTCGACAATCTCCAGTTTTGCTGTGAGGAAGTGATCAGGAACCGAGTGCCCGGCGATTTCATAGAAACCGGCGTGTGGCGTGGCGGAGCTGTAATCTTCATGCGCGCGGTTCTCAAGGCGTATGGAATCGACGACCGGACTGTTTGGGCCGCAGACTCCTTTTGCGGCCTGCCGCCACCCAACCCTGCAAAGTACCCAGCAGACCGCGGCGATCACCTTCATACTCATGATGAGCTGAGGGTTTCGCTGGAAGATGTCAAGTCGAACTTTTCCGCCTTCGGTCTTCTCGATTCCCAAGTCATGTTCCTGAAAGGCTGGTTCAGCGAAACGCTATCCACCGCACCGATTGCGCGACTTGCTGTGTTGCGGCTCGACGGCGACATGTATGAATCAACGATGGATGCCCTGACTTGTCTCTATCCCAAATTGTCCAGGGGCGGGTACGTAATTATTGACGACTACGCGCTCCCCGGCTGCCACAAAGCGGTTGACGACTTTCGCGCACGGTGCGCCATCAAGGAAGAGATGAAACGCATCGATTGGAGCGGTGTCTATTGGCAGCGCGCGGATTAGGCAAGGAGTGGAATCGATCGTGGAGCCGTCAAGAATTGCCCGGTCGACAGGATGCCAGATCCGCGGGGCTCTACTGCGATAAGGTATGAAGCGAGCGATGAGCGCTGCGGACGCAAAGCTGAACGAACAGGCCGAGTCGGGCGAAGAAATCAGGAGCCGGCCGTGCCCCGAGTGTTGCCTCTGCGGCGCCGGCGGCAAGCCGCTGTATGAGGGGCTCACCGATCGGGTGGCCAACGCCCCGGGCCAATGGAACCTCAAGCGATGCCCAAACCCCGAATGCGGTCTTCTATGGCTCGACCCGATGCCACTCGAAGAAGATATCGCGATGGCCTACGAGGGCTATTTCACCCATGCTGCCCCCGAGGATGCGGCGGATGCGTCGCCACCGGCTGCGCCCGGAGCGGGCCATCGGGCGGCCGAGCTTTGCAGGTCGGCCTATCGTGCCTGGCGCTTCAATTGCGGAGACGACACCGGCAAACCATTGCGGTGGTTGTTCGCGCTGCCGATCCTGCTCTCGCGCATTGAATGCGACGCGCTCGATATTCCGCTTCGCTATCTCGCCGTTTCCCAAAAGGGGCGGATGCTCGATGTCGGATGCGGTGACGGCTATGCGTTGAACATGGCCCAGGAGCTTGGCTGGAACACCGAGGGCGTGGACTTCGATGCGCAAGCAGTTGATGCGGCGCGGCGCAAAGGACTTTCCGTGAGGCTTGGAAGTCTGGCCGCGCAGCGCTACCCGGACGAGTCATTCGATCTGGTCCTGATGAACCACGTGATCGAGCACCTTCACGATCCGCTTGGGACGCTTCGCGAAATCCGTCGAGTGCTGGCAGTGGGCGGTACGCTTGCCGTCACCACCCCCAACGCCGAAAGTTGGGGCCATCGCCATTTCGGGCCCAGCTGGCTCGGGCTCCACCCGCCGCAGCACCTTCAGATCTTCACCGGCAATGGCCTGGCCACGCTGGCAAGGCGCGCCGGGTTCGTCCAAAGCGCGGTCTCGAGCACGCTTCGAACGACCCCGTTCAACTTCGTCCAGAGTCCGCTTATCAGGCGTGGCGGGCGCGTGGAATGGCTGCGTTCGCTGACTCACGCGGACGTGCGCTATGGACGCGCGGCGTCTCTCGTCGAGATGTTGATGCGCCTGTGGGACCCGCTCGCCGCGGACGAACTCTTGCTGGAGGCCCGCAAGTGAGCACCGGATCGAAAATCTCCATAGCGATGGCGGTGTACAACGGGGAGCGGTTCATCGGCGAGCAACTCGAAAGCTTTGTCCGCCAGACGCGACTCCCTGATGAGTTGGTGGTCAGCGACAATGCCTCGACCGATCGAACGGTAGAGATCGTCCGCGACTTCGCTGCTCGCGCTCCGTTTCCGGTGCGGTTATTCATCAACGACTCGAACCTCGGGTTCATGAAGAATTTCGAGCGTGCGATAACGGAATGCACTGGCGGCGTCATCTTTCTCAGCGACTGCGATGACGTTTGGTATCCCAGCAAGGTCTCGCTGATGGAGCAGGCCCTCGCCGAATCACCGAGAGCCGCTCTCGCAATCTGCGACGCTGATCTGGTCGATGAGCATCTGGAGTCTCTCAATCGCCGCTTATGGCAAGTGCACAAGTTCCGATACCGGAGCCGCGACCACGAGAGGTTGTCCGCCGGCAACACTTTCAATAGACGCATTCCGCCAACGGGTTGCTGCATGGCCTTTCGTGCAAGATTCAAACCGCTTGTCCTGCCTCTCCCCGATGGTTCCTCTCACGACATTTTCATTGCATGGACAATCATTTATTCCGGGGTTGGTGGGGTTGCCCTGGTGCCGCAGCCGCTAGTCGCGTACCGGCAGCACCCGAAGCAGACCAGCAGGACCGCCCGCGGAGCAAAGCCTAATGGGCCCGAGCGAGGGCGCTTCGCACAAGACTTCGCCGGCAGAAAAGAAAGGCCGGTCCGCGATCTAGGACCCGTGATTAGGAGGTTGGAAAGCGCCTACGAGTGGGAAGAGTCCAACAAGAAGCTTTTATCAGCCGTGCTCCGCCACTGGCGAGCACGCTGCGAGTTGCCAGCGAGCCGATTAGCACGCGCGCCCCTGGTAATCAGGGAGCTGGCAACGCTGCGTTATTGGCGTTTTTCAGGTGGCATACCCACCGCCGTAAAGGATCTTATCTTCGTTCAGTGAGCCAACTGAGGCTGCTGATGGCGGCGATCACAACCATCATTCCAACACACCGGCGCCCACACCTTCTTACACTCCATCCGCAGCATAGTCTGAGCTGATGCGCATCACTTTCATACTGCCAGGTTACGCGCCCGTGCCTCGCGGCGGCTTCAGAATAGTATATGGCTATGCTAACTATCTCGCCAAAGGTGGCCATATCGTCAGCATCGTCCATCCGCACAGAATGGATCCCGCGGCCACACTCGTCCAAAAGCTCAAGAATCGCGTTTGGCTCGGCGTACGCCATCTCACTGAAAGGCCGTTGGTTCCATGGGCACGACTTCATCCTAACGTGCGTGCGATCCTCACGCATGATTTGCGGCCCGGCGTTATTCCGGATGGGGACGCGGTTTTCGCAACCTTCTGGCAGACTGCTGAGCATGTGCTTGGGTACCCGGCGTCCAAGGGCGCAAAACTATATTTAATCCAGCACTACGAAACATGGGCTGGACCTAAGGATCGTGTTGATGCCACGTGGCTCATGCCCATTCACAAGGTGGTCATCGCGCGATGGCTGTATGACCTTGGCGTCACTCTCGGAGCCGGCCGCCTCCACCATATTCCCAACGCTGTCGACGACCATTTCCGTGTTCTGAACCCGCCGGCGAATCGCCCGGCCAGCATCACAACCATGTCGCATGCTCACGACTGGAAGGGGGTTCCAGATGCGGTCGCAGTCCTCAAGCAGATTCACCAGCGTTACCCTGCGCTCCCGATCAGCATGTTCGGGACAGATCCGAAAGGGCCCGATGTCCCAAACTGGATTACTTACCATCGAAATCCAAGCCAGCAAACCCTCGTCGAGCAGATATATAACGGGCACTCGATTTATGTGGGAGCTAGCTGGATGGAGGGTTGGGGTCTTCCTCCCGCCGAGGCCATGGCCTGCGGCTGCGTCTTTGTGGGCACGGATAGCGGCGGCTGCCGTGATTACGCCATTAACAATGAGACCGCCTTGCTTAGTCCTCCGAGAGACCAGAAGTCACTTTTGGACAACCTGTGCCGCGTGATTGAAAACCGGGAACTCAGACGCACACTGCAGGAACGCGGCACAGCATTCGTCCGCACCTTCACGTGGGAGCGCTCCGGCGCGGCGCTGGAGCAATACATTCACGATGTCGTGCAGCAAGGAGGCGCACCGGTTTCCTTTGCGTGAGATGGCAGCGACGGGAGCTTTCCCGCCTCGCGAGGGCTCGGCTCAAGCAGTGCCATCCAGCGAGACGGATGACCACTTCAGATCGTCCGCAGCTAAGCTAGGTGTCGGGGTCGCTCTTACTTTACTGGCATTTTCGGCATCCGTCATCCAGACAATCGACGGAGCGTCGATGCTTGCTGTATCCGTGTCCCTCTCGACCAATGGGAGCTTCGCCGTCCCTCCCTGGTTCGGTATTCTTGGTCGAAATGGTCACTATTACTCTGGGTGGTACCCCTTGCTCTCCATCGTTGCTCTCCCGTTCGTAGGACCGGGTCTTCTCATCGCTCGCCTTTTTCATCTTCCAGCGAATTTCGTTGCGGGCGTATGTGCGTTGACACTGTCGCCGTTGTTAGTCGCGGGTACGAGCTATTTAACGGCTCTTCTTGCTTATCGTCTGGGAGCTTCCGCCAAGAACGCTCTCATTGCGGCGTTGGGTTTTGCGTTCGGGACGATCTCTCTGGTATATGCGCGCGAGTTCTTTGCCGAGCCTCTTTTGGCCTTATTGACGGTTTGGGCCATTTTCCTGGAAGTAGGAGGAACTCGGCATGAAAGAAACGGCGCCTCTGTTCTCGCGGCCCTTGCGGTACTTGCCAAGCCAAGCGGCATTGTCGTAGGCCCGCTGCTGGTCGCTCACTCCGCTGTTAAGACGCACTCACTCCGGACCGCGCTAGCGCCGCTGTGCGGTACCAGTGTGGGATTGGTCTTATATTGCGCTTACAATGTTGCACGATTTAGCCACGTTTTTGCCTTTGGTCAGCCTAACGACTTCAGTTTGGCTCACTTGCCTGCCGGACTTAGCGGGCTATTGCTCAGTCCAGGTAGGGGCTTGTTTTGGTATTGCCCAATAGTTATTTCCTTAGTCGGGCTCGGTTGGTCCGCGCTTAGACGAGTGGACACGCTACTGATCTTCGGCGTATTCGGCGCATACCTGGGTTTATATTCTCTATGGGGTGATTGGGCCGGGGGTTGGTGCTGGGGTCCCCGTCTTCTCATGCCTGCGCTGCCGGGCTTGCTGGCCTTGACGGGATTGCTAGGGGCAAGCTGGTGCAGGTTGGTCGCAATCCTGATCCTGCTTGGGTTTGTTGTCAATGCTCCAACTTTGGTTTCCGCATACGACCGTATCTATTGGGAGAGAGCCGTCGCCGGAGTGCCCCCTGCGTCACAGTGGTCCCTGCCTGAGGCGCCTTTGGTGCGTATCTGGGGGGCTACCTACAGAGAAATATCCGATGCACGCCACACCGACGTAAAGGACCTCGTCAGGACGGTCGAAAATCCGAACCGTGAAAAAGGATCTTGGCGGGTCGTACGAACTGTAGCGGTCTGGTGGTGGATGCTACCAGCCGCCGGGATACCTCGTGCCCTTGGTGTATTTATATCGGTGACATTGTGCTTGATCGGAATATCTTTGATCTTCGCTGCCATGTACCCGACCCTTCGATTCCGCCCGCAAAGCGCCTTTGCGTAATTGGCGCATCCGAATGACCGAAAACAACTGGACAGCCAATTGGTGCCGACGACGTGCGGCGCATGAATCCGCCGGACGCCTCGAAATAGCCTCTATCGGAGGCAGAGTTTCGTGAACCCTTACGAACACATGCTCTCGATGCTGCGCCGCTATCATGGTGGCGCCGCGGACGGCGAGCGCCTCGCCAATGAGATGCTGGTGATCGGATACAATGTTGTCCAGGACTTTGTTCGCCTCCAAGTCGGTCCTCCCTGGGTATGGAGCCCGGCGATGGAGAGCTTCTACGGCCAGACCGACGCTTTCGTCTACGAGCTCCTCGCCTACCACTACAGACCTGGCCGTAGGCAACTTCGCGAAGCCACCGCCGACGAGGTCGGCAAATTCCTTCCTGGGGGAGGGCGGGTGCTATGCCTCGGCGATGGAATCGGTTTCGACGCGTGTGAAATCGCGGCGCGCAACCGGGACGTCAAGGTCGTGAGCTTCGAATTCGAAAATGCAACCTCGACTTTCGCCCGGAGGCTTATCGACGATAGCGGACTTTCCGACCACACTGTGCAGTTGTCCCAAGTCGAAGAGTTAAGCGCCGGGAGCTTCGACGTTGTGGTATGTTATGATGTTCTCGAACACGTTCCCGCACCCGCCGAACTGATTCGGGATATCGCACGATACCTTAAGCCGGGCGGGCGCGCATTTATCGTGGAAGCGTTCGAGAATGTTGGACCGTCCCATCCGACTCATCTGCTCTCGAACCTCAAATACGCTGGTAGGACGATTCCGCTGTTCGAAGCGGCAGGGCTTCGATTCGAAGGAATTGGTCCCGAGAACTTCCGGATTTTCGTCAAAGGCCCGCGAACCAGTCGACAGTCCACCGCCTGGATTCGGTTCAGGCAGCGCGCTAACGGGGTAAGGGCCCGAGCTTGGTTCGCGTACCGGTATGGCGGTCCCGAGAAAGTCGACCTGCGAGAAGCAAAAATCAACGGTCCAGCGTTTGCCCGCACCTCCCGTGGCATGTGAGTCCTGCACGATGATAGAGCGGGTTTGTCAGCGCAAAGAGACCAAAAGCGCCGGCAACCCTCCGGTATGACGGGGCTACCATCGATGGAACGGCTAAGAGCCAGCGTCATCATAAATAACTATAACTATGCGCGCTTCCTGCGCGCAGCCATCGATAGCGCCCTCTCTCAGACGTACCAGAATTGCGAAGTTGTCGTCGTTGACGACGGCTCGACTGATAATTCCCGGGAAGTGATCGAGAGTTACGACCGACGCGTAAAGGCTGTATACAAGTGTAACGGTGGCCAAGGGTCTGCCTTGAATGCCGGGTTCGAGGCTTCTAGCGGCGACCTGATCATATTCCTTGACGCTGATGACGTTCTGTTGCCTTGCGCGGTCGAGACGGTTTTGACGGAACTGCGGGAAGGAGTCGCGCGGATTCAGTATCTTCTCGAAGTAATCAACGGATCAGGCGAGGCCTCGGGCAGGTATGTTGGGGGTTCACGGGTACCCGCAAGGCTTGGTCCGTTCGCAGCAGATTCACCCATGAGCGCGAACGCATTTCCAAGGCAAATACTGGAACGAATAATGCCCATCCCGGAAAAGGAGTGGGCGATTGCAGCGGACGCCTTTTTGACAATTTTGAGTTCGGTGCTTGGCGAAGTCGTCTATTTGGACAACGCTCTCGGCAAGTATAGGATCCACGGACACAATGCGGGGGGCAATCCAGATTCTTTAGTTGAAATCAGACGAGGTATCTTGGGTGATTTCAATCTTCATGCGTCCTTGCACGAGCTGACCCGCGGCGAGACCGGGTCCCTGGAGCAATGGCTCGGCAGGTACCCTCCGCACTGGGTTGGCCGGATAACGTCTCTTCGCGAAAGCCCGGCGGACCATCCATGGGATGACAAACTATTTCCGCTAATGTACCGGGCGGTATCTGCCACCTGGCGGCAGCCGTACTGGAACTTGCGGCGAAGGCTCGCTTACAGCGTATGGATTGTAGGATACAGCTTGTCTCCCAAACGAATGGCGCCGGCTCTAAGGCGGCTGGAGCGGCGAGGTAGCGAAGGCCTATCGGGGCTTTTGCTTGGCCGGTGAATCCATAGCTTCTTCAGCCACGGCGATGCAGGGTAAGAGGACGAGCATCTCAATCGCGATGGCGGTGTACAACGGCGAACGCTTCATCCAGGAGCAGCTCGATAGCTTCATCGGCCAGACGCGACTCCCCGACGAGTTGGTGGTCAGCGACAACGCCTCGACCGATCGCACGGTCGAGGTCGTGCGTGAGTTCGCTGCTCGCGCCCCGTTTCCGGTGCGGCTTTCCATTAACCAACGAAACCTCGGCGTTACCAAAAACTTCGAGCGCGCGATCAGCGAATGCACAGGCGACATCATCTTCCTCAGCGACTGCGACGACGTCTGGTATCCGGCAAAAGTGGCCGCCATGGAACGGGCTATGACAGAGTGGCCAGCAGCTGCTGTTGCGCTGTGCGATGCTGACGTTGCGAATGAGGAGATGGGGCTTTTGGACCGCCGCCTCTGGAAGGAGTTCCGATTTGCGCCCAGCCCCCGGTTACAGCGCAAAATGGCTGCCGGCAAGACATTCAAGCGGTCGGTCCCGATTCTCGGTAACTGCATGGCGTTCAGGTCTGCGTTGAAGTCTATAATCCTGCCGCTGCCGGACGGCGATCTGTTTCAAACCAGCGGACAGGACGTTTTCATTGCATGGACTCTCGTCTATTCCGGGATGGGCGGGATCATTTGCATTAACAGACCGCTGCTTGCCTACAGACAGCATCCGGGACAAGCCACCGGAGCGGGGGGACATCGCTCGACCGCGGCATTTCTCGCTGGGTTTTTCGCCCAACGCAAAGAGAGATCGTGGACGCCCCTCTTTGCAGCAGTTAGCGAACGACTCGAAACGATTGATTCCCACGCTCGGCCGATTACTCCGGGCATACGAAGCGCTGTGCTGCGTCATTGGCGGGCGCGGAGGTGCCTGCCGGCCAATCGAGTATCACGCATCCCAATCATCGCGAGAGAGTTGTTGACTTTGCGCTATCACCGCTTCTCCAGCGGGGCCTTGACCGCGCTTAAGGATCTGCTGTTCGTTGAATAGGCTCATCAGAAACGAGCGCGATCTCCCGCCAAACGCGTTCGAGCCGCGAAGAATTTCCGTGGCTATCACCCATCCCAGAATGGGCCGCGGAGGATCGGAAGCCGTGGTGATGTGGGGAGCGGAGGCGCTCAAGCGCGACTTCGACGTATCTATCGTGACGACCAGCGCGATTGATCTCGTAGCCATGAATTCGTTCTACGGAACCGCAGTTCGTGAGGAGGAAGTCAAGCTTCGACAGTTACCGATACCCCGCATACTGCTGAGAATTCGCAGTGGAGCGGCTATCCGTGGCGCTTTGTTCGAGAGAGCAATACGCCGAGTCGCATCTGAGTATGACGTTTTGTTTAGCGCTTACAACCCATGCGATTGCGGCGTTCCCGCTATTCATCTGCTCGATTTGTCCTGCGACGAGGAATTGCAGACCCGCTTCGCTCCGAGGCCGCGCGGTTTCCAGGGCTTGTTCCATCGGGTCGCGCCCGTGCGCGCTATCTATCTATGGCTGGCACATCGCATTTCAAGCCCCTCGGGGCGGGATTTATTTTCGGGCGAAGACGTTCCGCTCGCCAACTCGCGTTGGGTAGCCTCGGTTATCGAGCGCAAGCACCACGTAAAATGCCCGGTGCTCTACCCTCCGGTTCCAAGTGGATTCGCAGACGCGCCCTTCGAGAGTCGTAATGACGATTTCGCTTGCATTGGCAGAATCTCGGAGGAAAAGCGTCTTGAGCAGGTGTTCGAGATCCTCGCAAGGGTTCGCGCTCGCGGTTATCAAGTGCGACTCCGCATGATTGGGGGTTTCGGCACGAATAAATATGAGCGCAAACTTCAGGCGCTCGCACGCAGCTTGCCTTGGGTTATTCTGGAAGGTTCTGTTTCCGAGCAGCGCAAACAGGAAATCTTGAAGTCATGTCGCTATGGCATCCATGGAGCAGAAGGCGAGGGATTCGGCATCGCGGTCGCCGAGATGGTCAAGGCCGGATGCATCACGTTTGCTCCGGCGGAGGGCGGACCGGCAGACATTCTTGACCACGACGCCTTGCTCTACCGTGGCGACGATGACGCTGTGGAGAAGATCTACGCGCTGCTCAGCCGGCCGGCGTTGCAGGCAAGCCTTTTGGAACATCTGAGGCAGCAGGCCGAAAAGTTTTCCGCCGAGCGCTTCATGCGCGACCTGCGGACGATTGTCGATAAGTTCCTGGCCCGATCCAATTTGCCGGCGAGCGCTGCAACCGCCGGCGACGGAGCGGACCACGCGTTACAGCCAGTCACGTGAACAGAATCTCTTTAGCCGTCGCGACCAGGGACCAGCCCGACGATCTGCGCCGCATGATACCTCGGCGTCAAACGGTATGGCTGGTGCTGATCGGGATAGCCGCGCTCTTCATCCGACTCGCACCGCTCGCGCGAGGCGATCTGAAATTTCAGAGCGCTTGGGACGCGGCGGACTATATACCGCTTGCTCAGGGTATTCAGCATGGCTGCGGATTCGCGAAATTCGACAATGGACACTGCGCCAGCGCCGAAATCTTGAGACCTCCGGGCTATCCCTTCTTCGTGGCGATGATGCCGGGCCTGCGCACGGTGCTTGTGATCCAGGCTTTTCTCGGCGCCGCCCTTTGCATATGGCTCGGCTGGTTCGTCAGCGCGCGTTGGGGGATTGGCGCCGGACTCACGGCCGCGGCCATTCTCGCAACGGACATACCCTCGATCGTTTACGGCGCAATGATAATGTCGGAAGCGCTGTTTCAATTTCTGCTCACCGGAGCCATTCTGTTGCAGCTTTCGGCTATCATTGCAGATGAATTAAACGCCGTAACCGCCGCCAAGGTTTTTGCTGCCGCTGGTCTGCTCGCCGCTGCGGCCATGATTCGGCCCACCGGTATTTTCCTGCCCCTGTTTGCACCGCTTCCGTTCTTGTTGATGAAAGGCGCCACCTGGCCGCGCGCATTGGTGCTCGCGGTGTTGGCGTTCGCAATTCCGATTGCAGCAATGTTGCCTTGGATGGCGAGGAACCAGCGAGTCGCCGGGGTGAACGCGATGAGTACCGATTCGGCTGTTACAATTTTCGACTATAACGCCGCGGGAGTTCTGGCTTACGCCACGCATCGTTCGTTTGGCGAGGCATCGACCGAGTTGGCGCACGAAATCGGCTGGCAAGGGGACCCTTCCGCGATACCGTTTACGCTCAGCCAAGCGATGATACGACAAAGTTTTAAGACCTTTGCAGAGCATCCGTTTGCCACGCTGGTCGTTACCGTTCGTGGTCTCGTTTTGGTGGCGATCGTGCCCGACCGCAATGAGTTGAATGAACTGCTTGGAACCAATGGTGGGGGGCCGCTCGGCCTTGCGCCATCGTTCGACATCACTACGAGAATACGGCGCACCATGAACTCGCCTGTTTTGGCCATCCTCGTTCTGGTGCAACTGATGCTGAACTTATTGGTCTGGGCGGGAGTGGCGCGTGGGCTGTTCCGTACTGATTGGAATTCAAAAATAGAGGCGGCCTGCATCTTGATTCCGTTGGGGGTGGCTTTCGCGATGCTCGCGTGTGCCGCTAGTCCGGCTGCACATGCGCGCTTCCGAGTCCCTGCGGTTCCATTTCTTGCGATGCTCGCCGGAATCGGCTGGTTGGGAAGGCGAGCAGATGAAGTCAGCTCCTCCGAAACGGATGTGCGCGATTCGGCTATGGCGGTGCGGCCCGTCGTTTCACAAATGAGGGGATAAGCGGGCAATTGAACAGACGTGTGGCGATTTTCTGTTTCTACGAGGCCTATCCGCCGGCGAGTGGCGCCGCGAGCGTCAGCTATAACCTCGCGAAATTCATCAGCGACTCCAGCGTGCTGGTACAGCTCGGCCGCCACGACGGGCGCTTCGTTACCGCAGATGGCGTGGAGGTTGTGACGCTGGCAGGCGCGTCCGAATCACGCCGCGAAAGACTCATTCGGCTTCCGGGCTTCGTCAATCGTATGGTCGCGGAAATCCGCGGGGCGAAACCGGATGTGGTGATTCTCGAAGGCGCCTCGTGGGCGTTTTATCATTGGATGCTGCTGCGGCGAATCCGGCGCGCGATTCCGCAAACCAGAGTCGTTTACCATTCCCACAACGTCGAGTATCTTCTGCGCTCGATGCGCAACGGCCGGACCGTCGCGCTCCTGACACGCCTCGCCGAGAGGCAGGTTGTTCGCGATGCCGACCTGGTCACCGCAGTTTCGGAAGTCGATCAGTCGCATTTTGCCCGGCTCTATGGCGTAACGCCGATACTGCTGCCCAACGGTGTCGACACCAAACGATTTGTACCGCTCGATCGCCAAACAATCGCGAGCCTGCGGGCGAAATACGGGATCGACAGCCAGACGCTGCTCTTCGCCGGATTTTATGCCTACGGTCCTAATCGCGAGGCCATCGATTTCCTGGTCACGTCTGTGATGCCGGCGCTGCGGCAGAGGCACCCGTCGGCGACGCTGGCGCTGACCGGCGGCGGCGCTCCGTACTGCGAGCCGTGGATCAGGAATGCCGGGGCGGTTCCCTATGAGGACTTTGCGGGCTTCGTTGGAGCATGCGGCGTCGCGGTCGCGCCGATTTTCTCGGGCTCTGGGACGAGGCTCAAGATCCTCGAAGCGATGGCCGCGGGCATACCGGTCGTGGCTACGGAGAAAGCCGCCGAGGGCCTTTCGCTCAAACATGGCGAAGATATTCTTTTCGCCCGCGACCGGGACGAATTCGTCCGGCGCATTTCGGAACTGTTCGATAATCCCGATTTTGTCGCCCGCCTGCGCGAGCGGGGGCGCCTCAAGGTCGCCTCGAAATTCACATGGGACAGCATCGCGCGCAAGTTCCAGGACGACATACTTATGGCTGGCGGGGCTGCTGACCAAGGCGCCGGCCTTCAAGCCATGCGCGCAGCGGACTTTAACCGGTGAAAGTGCCGGGCTGCGCGTCTCCGCGGCAGCGGATTTGACGGGAATGTATGGAACCTTCAATAGCCGGAATCAATCGCCTGCTCAAAAACCTGCTATTTTTACTAGGTGAGTGTCGAGGAGTCAGGAGCAAAGCTCGTTTCTGTCGCTATGCCGGGACATTGACTTTAGCAAAGCTGTCAAGCGCCTTGGGGTCGCGGAACGGACAAATCAGTGTTGACGACCCGGAGTTATTCCTGAGACTGAAGCACGGCGACGTGTGGTTTGAATCGTCGCCTGGATTGGGAGAGTTGTGGCCTTACATAGAAGTTTACTCGGGACGTGAGTATGACAGCGAGAGAATTCGGTTTGAGCCGCAAGACGTTATTCTGGATTTGGGCGCCAATATAGGTATTTTCGCAATCCGCTATGGCAAGGAGTTCCCAACCGTTCCTATACATTGTTTTGAGCCCAACCCCAGAGTTTATAAGAGGCTGGTGCGCAATCTCGAGGCGAATGGCCTCATCAATGCGGTCGCGGTCAATGCGGCGGCGGCCGAATGCGCCGGAATGCGCCCGTTTTTCATAGGACGGAGCACGGTCGCGGGAAGCCTCATTGAGGGCGGGGCGCTTCCGCCAGCCTTTTATATTGAGGTGATAGATCTTGACACTTACTGCAAAGCGCATTCGATCACATCGATCGGTCTGCTCAAGATCGATGTCGAAGGCGCGGAAGTCGCGGTGCTCGAAGGTGCGCAATGCGCACTGAAGAGCGCAAAATATGTAATCGTCGAGTGTCATTCTCCCGCTCTGGAAAGTTCGGTCAGGACCGTAATGGCTGGGTACAACTTCGAAGCAACAGTGAAGCGAGAGTTCATGTATGGCACATGCGTGCTTCACTTTGCGCGTCCCGCCTGAGGAAGCGCCATGTTTGCGGACTGGCTTTCAATCCCAAGCGCGTATCTACGCTCACGTGCGAGCTTGGCGTATGCGGCCAAGAGAAACGGACCCGGCATGGAGTTTGCCCAGTTCGGCAAAGTCCTGGCGCGTCGTATGATTGCCAGAGGTAATTTTCGCGTTGGACTCACCTATCTGCTGACCCCGGTAAATATTGTTAGATATTTCGAATTTCCATTTGCTCTGTCATGCTTGGCCGAAGGACTGGGCGACTGCCTAGATGTAGCGTCGCCGAGGCTTTTTAGCCTGTTCGCGGCACGGAAACATCCAACTGCTTCGATTCGCGTAATTAACCCTGACCCCAGAGACCTATCTTGCACGGCGCGGGCCGCAAAGAGCCTGCGGCTGAACAACATATTCACGGAGTGTGTGGCAGTAGAGCGCTTGAAATATACTGCCTGCCAATATCAGTCGATTTGGTCGATCTCGGTTGTTGAACACATTGCCGGCGAAACCGCGGATACCGACGCCATGTGCACGCTTTACAAGGCTCTGGAGCCCGGCGGTCGGCTAATAGTAACCGTTCCCGTGGATCGCAAGTTTTGGCTGGAGTACCGCCGGACAGATCTCTATGGCACTCAGGGCACTGCTCGGGACGGGCAGTTTTTCTTTGCACGGCACTACGATCGAGCCGCGGTCTTTCAGCGGCTCGTTGACCCCTTGGGGGTACAAGCAAGCGTCATACGGTGGTTCGGAGAAAAGACTCCTGGCCGTTTCGCAAGCCACGACCGCAGGTGGCAAACGCAGGGGTTCCGATGCACAGCCGATGACGCGAGGGAAATCGTTGACAACTATACAGAATTCGCCGATTGGAGTCTTATGCCAGGTCAGGGTGTATGCGGTCTTATGATCGAAAAGGTCAGCAACTGAACTATCGTTGTTTCTGTGCGAGACGACCAATCGAGCTGAAAGACCTATTGGCGCACTTTGTGTAGGTTACTGGATGCGGAGCGAACAGGTCAGAGACCGCGATGAATGCCGTATCGGAATCGACGGGCGAGCCTTTATGGGTATGCCTACAGGGGTGGGGCGCTACGTTATCGAGCTTTGCAGACATTTGGACCACTTGCTTCCGAAGGCGCGCTTCTTTGTCTACGCTCCGTGCGCGTTAAGCTTGCCGGTTTGCTCGGAGAGATGGTCAGCGAGGATCGACCAATCCTGGATGGCTCGTAATTTAAACCGCGGACTGTGGCTGACCTCGCGCGCCGGCAGCCTTTGCCGTTGCGATAGCCTGGATGTCTTTTGGGGCGCCGTCACGCTACTGCCGGCGCTTGGACCGAGGGTCAGGGCTGTGAGTACGGTTCACGACCTCAATCACAAGATAGTGCCGTCCACTATGCGGGCGCGCGACCTTTGGGGCCGAAGGTTGCTGTTCAGCCAATCCTTGGCACGCGCCAATGAAATCCTCACGAATTCTCGCGGTACTGCGGCGAAGCTTCACTCTGCATACGGATTTACCGCCGCCGCGGTGGTCCGGCCCGGGGTTTCTGAGGAATTCACACCGCAGCCTCGCGACAAAGTGGAAGCTTGTCTCAACAAGTACAGATTGAAGACCTCGTACTTACTTGCGGTCGGGACACGTGAGCCGCGAAAGAATTTCGAGCTCCTGGTCGAATCGTTCTTGAAAATGAAGGCGGAAGGCCTTATACGTGCGCACACGCTGGTTCTGGCCGGCAGCAGGGGATGGAAGGACAGGAGACTATGCGGGCTTCTAGAGCGTGGCGCATCGTACGGCGTGATTGTGCTCGACTATGTCGATCAGGGAGACCTGCCTGCACTTTATACGGGTGCCGATGCTCTGATTTGCCCGTCCCTCTATGAAGGATTTGGAATGCCGGTGTTGGAGGCGCGGGCGTGCGGTACCCGGGTGGTCGCAAGCGACATCCCGGAGCTGCGCGAAGCCGGCGGCGATGAGACTATTTACATAACTCCAAATGACGCCGGGATCCGTGAAGGTATTCTGGCCGTGCTAAACGACGGCGCCGCAGCAAAGGCTCGCGCGGACAGGCTGGCCACATGGGAAGACGGGGCCGAAGTGCTGGCGAAGGTATTGACCGGAGGGATAGATTGCAATGCTCGCTGATACGCAACGGCTTGCGCGTCAATTCACATTCAGCAAACTCGGTCTTTTAAAATGAGGCAGCTGAAAGTGTTGATCGCAGCATACGCCTGCGATCCCTATATCGGTTCCGAGAAGGCCGTGGGCTGGTCTTGGCCAACCGCTATCGCAAGGAATCATGACGTCTGGGTAATTACGGCAGAATGGCAGCGGGAAAGCATAGAGCGGTTCATTGCATGCGCTCCCACAACGTACTCGAATATTCATTTCGCGTATGTGACTGCGAAACCATGGCATTACAGTGATGCGAACCGGTTCTGGCGCATGTGCGAAGGTTCCATCCTCAAGCCCTTGATGCATTCCTCCTACAGAATCTGGCAGCGCGATGCGTTGAAGCTGGCCCGCGAGTTACATAAGAAGGTTCAGTTTGACCTCGTGCATCAGCTCACTTTCGTGGGATTCCGCTTCCCCGGCCATCTCTGGAAGCTTGACGTTCCGTTCGTATGGGGCCCGATCGGCGGGCTCGAGAATATGCCGTGGCGGTTGCTGCCCACGATGGGCGCGCAAGGATCTATCTATCACGGCGCACGCAACCTCGTGAACTCGATGCATCGCCGGTTTCTCCGGCTACCGCGCAAGGCCTTCGCCGCCGCTGGTCCGGGAGTGATCGCGGCAACCAGCGGAATTCGCGGCGAAATCCAGCGCTGGTACGGAGTTGAGGCGGAGGTGATCTGCGAGGTCGGACTGCCTCCTCAGACCGGTAATACCTACGCGATGCGGCGAGACGGAGAGCCGCTGCGAATTGCATGGAGCGGGCGTCATATACCGCGCAAGGCATTGCATCTCCTGCTGCGTGCGTTGGCGGACGTACCTGATACCACCGATTGGCGGCTGGACATCTACGGCGACGGCCCGTGCAAACTCAAATGGCAGCGGCTCGCCGCCAGACTTGGAATCGAGTCCCGCTGCACGTGGCGCGGCCAGGTGTCGCGTGCGGAGGCGCTTGCCGGTCTGACATCAACGCATCTGTTTGTAACAACCAGCCTGCAGGACCTTACGTCCACAGTAATCGTGGAGGCATTGGCTAGCGGCGTTCCCGTCATATGCCCGGACCATTGCGGCTTTCCGGATGTTGTAAGTGATAGGTGTGGTATCCGGATTCCGATCCGCAATATACGGGAGTTCAAGGGCCGGCTTAGCCGCAGAATCATTGAAATTGCAGGTGACGAAAACATGAGGCGCCGGCTGGCCGCCGGAGCGCTGCGGCGGGCGCGGGAGTTCTCCTGGGAGGCCAAGGCCGAAGCGATCGATCGCATCTATCAGCGAGTCCTTGCGACGCGTTCCGAGCCGATGGCCGCGCCGGTGCGGCGCAGGATTTCACGCCCGCTCTTATGACAATGCTCGCACGCGGACCAACCGATCGACCTATTCGCAGCGTCGCCGGAATCATGCTCCCGGTCGTTCCTACGCTGTGCTGGCTGGCGCTCTGGGGATCGATTAACACGGGTCCTTGGAATATTGATCTCGACGGCATCCTGAGCGGAGGGTTCGCCGCGTTCCATGGCATCCGCGCAGCGTTCCCGCTCGTGGTCCTGGCGATTTGGATTTTTCATCTGCTGGGCCGGAGCGACACTCGGATGCGCGAGCCGACCCTGCCCGAGTGGTTGTGGTTTTTTTACGCGGCCGTCTGTCTCACCGCGAGCATTGGGGTGGAGAACTGGTTCGAGTGGGGCTATTGGGGGCTCGCATTCATCGCAACGCTGGGCGCGGGCGAAATGTACCTGGCGGAATGCGGCGACGAGATTGCCGGCGCGGCGTCGCTCAACCGCCTGAGTTGGGTCGCGGCCGCCGTGATTCTCGCGATCATCGTTTACCTTGGCCGAGGCCATCTCACAGTGGAGACGTCGGAGGGACTCAGCGGCTATAAGGTGAATACGAGGATGCCGATGGTTGCGGGAATGGCGATGGTGCGTCCGACCGGGATTTCACGCTTCGCGGCTGCGATTGCGATCGTTGCATGCGCAGCGATGTGGCGGACCGAGCGATGGACCCGGGTAGCGTGGATTGCTCTGTTCGCGGGATGCGCCTGGTTAGTGTGGGTGATGCAGTCGCGCGGATCGCTGGCGGCATTCGTGGCGGCACTGGGCGTTGTGCTGCTGCTGCTGCGAGGACGCGCACGCACGATCGGTATTCTGGCGCTGGCGCTGACCGCCGGCGCAGTCGGCTTGGATTTCGTGTCGCACGAAACGCTGCACCACATTTGGCGCCACGCGACGCGCAACGACAATTATATCATGCGGATGACCGGGCGGACCGATATTTTCTACAATGCCTGGCAGGCCATCCTGCGCGCGCCGATCATCGGCTACGGGCCGCGGGCGGACCGGCGGATCATCTTTGGGGATGCGCAGAACGGGGTCCTCTATTCGTTGCTGTGCGGAGGATTTCTAGGCGGCGGCGCCTGGACGCTGGGGTTTGCCATCGCCCTCGTGTATCTTGCGCGCGCGGCATGGCGGCCGGATATCGTGTTCGCGGGTGATTCGACGATGTTCGCGCAGGTCGCTGGTCTGATGGTCTTCTTCACGCTCCGGACCATTCCCGAGAATACCTCTGCAGTGTTCAGCGTCGACCTGATGCTGCAGCTGCCGGCCATAGTTTATCTCGGAGCATTGATTCGCGCCGCCAATCTTCGAAATGCCAGTGAGAGAGTGGAGACTTTTGCAACGATCCGCGGCGACCCAACGGTTGCATTCGATGCGCGGGCCTACCGCTGACGATTCGGGTCCGAAGTTTTCAACGAAGCTTCACGCGCTCAGCGCGTCGATAAAAATCCTGTTTTCAGTCCTCACGCCGACAGACTCCCCCATCGTGTCACGGAACTGAAGCTGCATGAGTTCCATCGCCAACAACGAAACGTCCCGAGCCGAGTGCCAGGAGCGACCCGCATCGATTGCAATCCTGGGATGCTCGGTTTCCAGGGTGACGATCGATGAGGCACTGAATCGCATCGAGCGCTGGATCGAGCTGCGCGAGGGGCGGTGCCGGTTCGTCGTCGCCACGGGGTTTCACGGAATCTGGGAGGCGCACAGGAACCCCCGGCTGCGCGACGTGCTCAACTCTGCGGATCTCTTCTGCCCTGATGGGATCGCCCCGGTCTGGATATCGCGCCTGCGCGGATCGCCGCTCCCGGGCCGCGTTTCGGGGCCCGATCTGCTGGCGGCCTTTGCCGCGCGCGCCAGTCGGACAGGTTACCGGAGCTTTTTCTATGGCGACACCGAGGAGACGCTCGTCGCGCTCAGGGAACGATTCGAGCGGCGGCATCCCGGCCATCGCGTGGTCGGGACCCTGTCGCCGCCCTTTCGAAAGTTGGAACTCGAAGAAGAGCGGGCGATGGTGAAGCAGATTAACGAAGCGCGTCCGGACGTGCTGTGGGTCGGCCTCGGCCTGCCCAAACAGGAGTGGTGGATTCATCGCAACCTGGACGCGCTCCGGGTGCCGGTGGTTGTCGGGGTGGGAGCAGCGTTCCGCCTTGTCAGCGGACAGGTGAAACGCGCACCCGCATGGGTTGGCGACGCCGGTCTCGAGTGGCTGTGGCGGCTTGCGATGGAGCCGGCTAAGTTGTGGCGGCGCGATCTGGTCGACGGCCCCCGCTTTCTCTACCGTGCGCTCGCCGAGACGCTGCAGATTCGCGTGAGGCAGGCTGTCGCCGCCCGGCACCCGAACCGTTGAGCGGACGCATGACTGGCGTCGATGGCGCTTGATAGAATCTCAGCTCACGCGACGTGAGCCTAAAATCAAACCTGGTGACACTATGACGACAAAAGTTCTCGTTACCGGAGCGGGTGGATTCATCGGGAGCCATCTCGCCAGCAGTCTCAAACGCGATGGATACTGGGTCCGCGGCGTGGACATCAAGGAACCGGAATTCCGTCCATCGGACTGCGACGAATTCCTGCTCCTGGATCTTCGCAACTGGGAGAATTGCGCTGCGGCGACACGTGACATCGACGAGGTCTATGCGCTCGCCGCGGACATGGGCGGGATGGGTTTCATCTCCTCCCATCACTCGCAAATCCTCTACAACAACGCGATGATCAACTTCCAGACCCTGGAGGCTGCTCATCGCAACGGCGTACGCCGCTATTTGTACAGCTCGTCAGCCTGCGTCTATCCCGAATTCAAGCAGACCGAAACCGACGTTGTGCCTCTTAAGGAGGAAGACGCCTACCCCGCACAGCCGCAGGACGCCTACGGGTGGGAGAAGCTGATCACCGAGCGATTGTGCAACCACTATCGCGAGGACTACGGAATCGAGACGCGGATCGTCCGCTTCCATAATATCTTCGGCCCCTACGGCACCTGGGAGGGCGGGCGCGAGAAGGCGCCGGCTGCATTGTGCCGCAAAGTGGCGCACGCAAAGCTGATTGGAAATCACGAAATCGAGATCTGGGGCGACGGCGAGCAGACGCGCTCGTTCTGTTATATCGACGACTGTGTCACCGGGATCTGCAAGTTGATGCGATCGGACTACCACGAGCCACTCAATCTTGGTCAGGACCGGATGGTTACGATAAACGAACTTTCCGAAATTGTAGCGGACATCGCGGGAATCGGGATCAGCCGCAAGCACGTAGTCGGTCCGCAGGGTGTGCGCGGACGCAATTCCGACAACACCAGACTGCGCGAGGTCCTAAACTGGGAGCCGGAGATTTCCCTGGAGGAGGGACTCGCGCGCACTTACGCCTGGATTGAGCAGCAGGTGCGTGAAAAATTCCGGCATGAACGCGTGTCCTCCTCTTCCTGACCGCCACGTTTGGGGGAGTCTGGCGGCTTCCGCGCGAAATTGACATTGGCAAGCTTAACAATGCTCGATCTTCTGACAAATGAGTGGACGACGGCTGCAATCGCGTTCTTGGCGGCGATTATTACGATGCCCGTGGCGACGCGCTTCGGCCGGTGGATGGGCATTACGGCGAAAGTGGCCTCGCCGCTCAGCGACGCGCGAGTTCCTGCCACGGGCGGCATCTCGATTATCGCCTCGATCGTCGTCGCCCTCGTGGTAACCAGCCACCTGGCCGGATGGATTGCGATAGGCGCTGGCGCCATGCTGGTGGTCGGTCTGGTTGACGATGCGCTGGCGCTGAGCCCGGGGCAGAAGTTCTCAGGCCAGCTCGCGATCATCGCGTGGGCGGCGATCTTCGTGTTGCCCCGTTACGCGTTCACCTCCTGGCAATTGCTGGACGTCGGGATCACCATCTTCTGGCTGGTCGCGACGACCAACGCGTTCAACCTTGTGGACGGACTCGACGGCCTGGCGGCGGGGATCGGAATTACGGTCGCAGCCGCGATTGCGACAATCGGCATCGTGCGGGGAGTGCCCGCGGTAACCGCGCCGAGCCTCGCCGTCGCGGGAGCGTTTGGGGGATTTCTTATCTTCAATCTCCCGCCCGCATCGATCATCATGGGCGATGCGGGTGCGCTCCCGCTCGGATACATGCTGGGAGTACTGGCTCTTCAAGGAGGAGCGCTCGCGACGAACTCGCGGCTCACGCTGTGGGTCTTTCCGGTGCTGGTGATGCTGGTGCCATTGCTCGACGCGGGGATCGTGACGGTGGCGCGACTGGCCATGGGGAAGGCTATTTCGAGGCATGGATTGGAGCACGTCCATGATCGGCTGCGCTCGCTCGGAGTGACGGAGTGGCGGACCGTCGCGTCGATCTGGACGGTGGCGACGGTCGCCGCCGGATGCGCGATTGCGGCGAACCTGTTGCCGCATCCGGACGTCGTTACAGCGTTGCCGTTCATCGCGCTCGCGGCGGCGGTGATCGCGCTCTTCATGATCGATTTGACCTTCGACGCGAGACCCCCGAGCGTAGCGTACGGCTATCTTCAGGGGGTCGCACGGTACATTCTTTCTCTCGGCTACAAACGCCGAATTGCAGAGGCGGCGATGGACACCGCGCTGATCAGCGCCGCCTACTTCGGCGCGTGCGCGTTGCGGCTTGATTTCAAGCTCACGCCCGAGGTGCTCGCATCGATGATCCGCGGGCTGCCGTGGGTAATCCTGCTGACGTACCCGGCCTTTCTGCTCGCGGGCGTCTATCGTGGAATCTGGCGCTACGCGGGTCTCTCGGACAGCTTCCGGTTCGCCGGCGGCGCGATAATCGCGGGGATCATGGTGGCGATTGGGTCCGATTTCCTGCCCATCAGGCATTCGGGATCAATTGCGTTGCTGTACGCGCTCCTGCTGGTCAACCTTTTGGTCGCGACGCGGATGTCGTTCCAGGCGCTGCGCAAGCTGATCAGCCGCCTCGCGACCGTCACGGACCGGGTGTTAGTGGTGGGCGCCGGAGAAATCGGAACCGTGGCCGCGGAATTCGTCTTGAAGGCGCGCACGCGCTCGGCCCGTGTTGTTGGATTCGTCGATGGGGATGCATTCAAGCAGGGCAAAATCTTGTACGGAGAGGAAGTGCTTGGCACACCTGAGGACCTCGAGTCCATCCACGCGCGGGTGCCGTTCACCGAGATCATCGTGGCGGACGAAGAGCTCGCTCCCGAGCAGACCGAAAGACTTCACCGCTTTGGGCGGAAGCACGGAATACCGGTGCGGAGATTCTCGATGCAGCTGAACGAGATGCAGGAGCTCGCGCCACGTGAATCTCCCGGCGTGGGCACAGCGCCCGGTGCCATACCGATCGGAGCGGTCCGGCCGATCTGAGTGCGGATGATTCAAGTCTCAAATTAACATCTGGTGCGAGTGTTGATGCTTCGAGATCCATCGAATCGCCCGGAAACACGCTCAGAGTTCACGGCGCGCTTCGTTGTCTCCCGCCACTTTTCCGTCGCACTTCCATTTCCATCCTAGCAGGCTGACCGCACCGCGTTCATCGGTTGAACGCCCCGCCAGCCGTACCGCCTTGCCGTTGTTGATCGCGCGCAGCGAGACGCAAGTACATCGTACGAAAGCGCGGCGCGCCCTCCCCGACCTGGCGGAGCTTTCTTCGCAATCACACCCACGGCATCGCGAGAAGTATCGCGCGCACCACACGTTTATGGGAGTTAAGGTACCAATATCTCATCCGCGCATCGACTCCGACGCTTCGTCACCAAAAGCAGGCGCCTCGCATCTCGACACTTGACAAGCCAGGTTGATTTCACTTTGGGTAGTCGCAGGTAACGATCGGGATTGCTGATTGAAGATGTCACGATTAACAAAAGGACTCGCACTGGGCGGTGCCGGGTTCGCGATATTCGCCGCGCTGGCTTGGTGGATGGCACATGTGCCGGCGGTGCAGGATGCGCTGCTAAGGCGGGTGGTCGAGCGGATTCTCGGCGCGACACGCAATGATCTGCTCAGCGACGACGCACTCCGCGTTGTCCTGTGCGGAACGGGAAATCCGCTTCCCGATCCCAATCGGGCGGATGCGTGCACGGCGGTTTTCGCCGGCGGCAGTATGTATCTCGTGGATACCGGCCCAGGCTCATGGAAGAACCTCGCGCTGTGGCGTCTGCCGGCGCCCAAGCTGGCGGCGGTGATGCTGACGCACTACCACTCGGATCATATCGGCGACCTTGGCGAAATTAACCTGCAGACGTGGGCGCAGGGCCGTGCGAACCCACTGCGCGTCTTCGGGCCGCCGGGGGTCGAACTGGTGGTCGGCGGTTTCGCGCAGGCCTACGCGCTGGACCGCGACTATCGCGTAGCGCATCACGGCGCCGCACTTATGCCGCCGGCCAACTGGACGATGGAACCACACGTGGTGACGGTCGATGCCAAGCCGGGCGCGGCGCCATGCGCGGGTGGCTCGGCGACCGTGCTCGAAGAGAACGGCCTCAAAGTGACCGCCTTTACCGTCAATCATGCGCCGGTCGCGCCCGCGTACGGCTACCGATTCGACTACAAGGGGCGCTCGGTGGTCATCAGCGGCGACACCACCAAATGCGCCAACCTGGTGGCACAGGCGCGCGGCGCCGACGTGCTGATCCACGAAGCCCAGTCGGCGACGATGGTGAAACTTATCGAAGAGGCGGCTAGCCGCCTGGGAAACGCGCGGGTTGCGAAGATCATGTCCGACATCCTCCGCTACCATACGACACCCGAGGACGCGGCCGCCGAGGCGAACGAAGCGGGCGTGCGGCTCCTGGTGCTGAGCCATATCGGGCCGCCGACGCCTAACGCCTTCGTGCGGATGTCATTCATGCGCGGCGTCGCCGCGGTGCGGCCGCGCGGCGTCGTGCTCGGATACGACGGAATGCTGCTTACACTGCCAGCGGGTTCGGACACAATCGATACTTCCAGCGTCAACTAGGAGGCGCGCTGAATTTCGGCGATAAGCGATGAAACAATTGGCTGACAACGTATCCGGAGGTCAGATTGCGGATTTTCCAAAAGCTGTGGATTTCAGACCAATCTAACGGAGAATTTAGGAATTAAGACCGGCTGTCGCTATTCAAAACCGGACACTACCCCCGACGCGTAGTGTCCATCCATCTGGAAAATATCGGGATGAATGATCGGTGATTGAGCCCGAAACAGGATCGGCGGTTCCTCTGGCTGCGCCCTTCCGCTTCCCACGCGTTGACCGTTTTGAAGAGTGGCTGCACGCTCCGGCGCAACTGGAGTCGATGCATCCGCGGCTGCAAGCTCGCGGGCTACTACGTGTTGAAAATTGACGGGCAGGCGAGTTGGTTCATGGAATTTGTGACACCTGTTTCGCCGCGCCGCCTCGCCTCGGCGTTGCTACTGCACCTCATCGAGACGGCGCAAGCAGCCGGCTGTACCCATCTTACATTTTCGGCGCCGCCAAGATGGCGGCACTGGAAGCTCTTGCACGCCGTCGGTTTCTTACCGGTGCCCTCCGAGATCTACGTCTTGCCAACGGGCAAAGAGCCGGAGCTCAGGCAACTCGCCATGTGGCAATGGGTGCCGGGCGAGATGGACGACTTGTGACCACGGTTCCAGAACACCCTGCTAGGAAACAACTGGGAGATTTGATGGCCGAGAGAGACGGACTGGTTAGAAAGCTGATTTGAAAGAGCGGGACATGCGAGACCGTTCTCTCACAAGGAGTTTGTGGCTGCTTCTGGCCGGCATTTTGGCCGCTCAGCTTGCCTCGGCGCCGGCATCGGCCGGGCAAATTGAGGTCTGCTACTCGCCGCCGCTCCCTGGCGGATGCGACCCGCTGGCGACTGTCGTTCAAGCGATCGACGAGGCACGCAAGACGGTTCTCGTCCAGATGTACGCTCACGTCGCGAGAAGTCGCGAGGGCCTTGGGCAACGCGAAGCACCGGGGCATTGACATGCGCGCCGTGGATCGCAGCCAGCTTCAGGAAGATCGAAGCGACACCGCTCAGCCGACGCTAAACTCCAGCGCGCTCATCAATCGGTGGCAGTCGCTTCGTGTCACGTGCTCACTGTGTGACCGGAAACGCCGTTACACGCAATTTCGCCGAACCGTAAGGGATCAATACGACGGTTTCGATCGGTTCGGTGCTCGACGCCGGACTAAACGGAACCGGACCGGCTGAATTATCTACCAACGTCCATCCCGGCAACCGCCGCGCTTTCGCCTTCAGCACTACCGGAGCGCCTTCGGAACTGAACGGATACTGTCCGATAGTGCGCTCCTCCGCTTTAAGTGAATTCTTTGGATGCACCGCGTCGAGCAACAAGGCATAATTCCAAGGCGTTGTCGGCTCGACAGCCCAATCCGGCGCCTGCGCTCGCTCAGTAACCTTGGTCCACCGTTCGCCAATCTTCAACGAGTAAATGAGCGGGCCGCGTTCGACGGCGACTGAGTCGTGGTACCAATGCGATAAGCGAACGTCCATCGGAAACGCGATCTCGACCTTGTCGCCCTGGCGCCATCGCCGCTCAATCCTGTGGAACGTACCAGGCTTGAGCCCGGCGATCGGCTTGCCATTGACCCGGACGCTCGCGGCCGAGGCCCAGCTGGGAATGCGAAGGTCGAGCGGAAACACCGCCGGGCGCCGCGGATTCACTGTCAATCGGATATCTTTGCGGAAGGGGTAGTCAGTTTCCTCCACAATGGTTACTTGCACGCCGCCACGAACCACGCCGGTGACCTCGCTGGGTGCATAAGCGATCGCCGCCAGTCCGTCGTCGTTGGTTGCCATCCACAGACTCGCGGCGAATTTCGGCCATCCTTGATGCATGTTGGCCAGGCAGCAGCCGAAGTTCGGCTCTAAGCCGAAAAGATTGGAGTCCGGCCCGTTGGTGCTCCAGTTCCGCTTCGCGCGCGACACAAGCACCTGGTTGGCCTGTTGGTCATATTGATGCCCCCACATGTCGCTGGTGAAGGTCGCCGGCAGCGAGTTATAGGCAATCTTTTCCAATCTATCGGCGAACGTCGCATCGCCCGTCGCAGCGACAATCTGTTCCAGCGAGAACATCGTCTCCACCACCGAGCAGAGCTCCGTTCCCTGCGATGGATCGAGGCCCGCATAGTGCTCATCGCCACTGTGCACTCCGCTGGGCTGCAGGTGATACTTATCCAGCGTTCGAAACTGGTTATAGAGCCCGTCCAGATCCGCATGATCCTTGGTGATCTGCCACCAGATCGCGCCGGTCTTGAGCCCCTGGGAGTTGTTGACGCCGTGGGTCCGTAGCATGCACTCCTTGCCCGTGTTCTTCTCCTTAAACGCAAAATCCTTGAACTGGTCCGGCCAATAGAATCCCTGGTCGTGCAATTTGCGAATGAGGTTCAGAAGTTTGAGATCGCCATTGCGGTTATAAAGCCATATGAGTGTCAAGGCCTCGTCCTGCCAGCGCCATACGGCCCACTCTCTCAATGGATTCTGGTCGAGCTGTGCGGCCTGGTAGGCGAAGTAGCGTTCCATCAGCGGGATAACCCGCGGGTCGCCGGTCGCCTCCTGGTACTGCGTGAGGGCCTTCAGCATCACAAACTTCGGCCACCAGTCGGTATCCTTCACCGGACCGATCGAGCCATCCGGGCGCTGATTGGACAGCGTCCAGTCGACCCACTTTCTCGCGCGTGCGATGAGGACCGGATCATCGAGCAGATACGCCAACGGAACCAGACCGTCGAGATAGTACGGCCCACGCTCCCAACCCTCACCCGTGCCGCCCAGCCATCCACTTTCCGGCCCGAGGTCCTTCCAGATTTCCTCCACATGTCCGGAGAGACCGTCAGCCTGGATTTGAAGTTGCCGTTTCAGCCAGCCCTGCGGCCGCACGGAGGTGAGAGGCAAGAGCCGGTAAGGAGTAGCCGCCAGCGGAGCCCGGTTTTTCATGCGGGCTGTTGGGCTGCGGGAAGAATCCCCGAAGGGGAGATCAGGAGGATACTGAAGGTACGCTTCATTATTATCGACCGAGGGCCATTCGTCCGGTCTCCGCTCCATAACTATCGCGGCTCGGTAAGTACGCGCAAGATCGAGGCTTGTGGTTCCTCAAAACCTAATCCGCGCGAATTCATTGATGGTTTCGAACGTCTGGCGATAGCCTGCCTTTATGGCGATGCCGACAAGCGAATCATTTCTGGTGGCCCATAGCGGCAACCTCCGTCAGTATCTTTTGCCAAATTCAATGGAATATGGTGCAATTTGACCATGGACAAGCACATAAGCAAGCATCCCGAAACCCAGCATCTCACTGCCGACGTGGTCCATTACCGCGAGTACAAGATTCTGCTGCAACCCGATCGGTTTACGAGCAAACATGGTTTTCTCGAATTTTGGGAAACGGCGTCCAAGACTCTCAAGAAACTCGGTCTTAAAGTAGATGTCGACGAGCACGCATTCGACAGTCAGGTTCGGGAAGTGCTCTTTTATGACACCCCGGAGTTTGACCTCTACAACAACCACTTCATTCTGCGAAAGCGGACCTTTTACGACCAGGGATGGCCCCGTCCCGGCCACGAGCTGGCCTTCAAATACCGCACCCCGGAGCTCAAGAGCGCCGCGGCCGTTGACGTGCGTCCGCAATTGGGTGGACACGATGAGATAAAGTTCAAAGAGGAGTTCTTGCTCGAGCGCGACCGCCTGGGCGGAATGCGCAGCGTTTACTCTCATGGATGCGTGCTTACATCACCCAACATTGAGCTCGAACGCGGTATCGAGGACATTGCCCGCGCTTTTCCGACCCTGAAGCGGATAAACATACGGCCCAGAACCAAAATGGAGCTGGTCAACAACGTAGCGGTCGAGGAGGTGCAAAATACCATGGGCGTGATCCATTTCGGGCACCACTTCAAGGGTAAGACCACAATCGCGATATGGCGGAGCCGGGCGCTGGAAAAATCCCTGTCGGGCGAGTTCGCCTTTCAGTGCAAGTTCGATCGGATCGATGAGGTTAGCAAAGAGTCCCTTGAGCTCTCCGAGGAGTTCTACAAAAGAGTGCAGCTCGATTGCGCGGAATGGATCAAACTTGGCACCACCAAGACCGCGATGGTGTACGGGCTCGGCGATAGTCAGCAACTAAAGAACCGCGAATGAGGACGTCTACGAGGACGCGATCGTCGCGTTCGCTTCCATGGCCGACGCGCTGATTCTCGCGCGTGCGGTCAACGATGAGGAGCTTTCAGATCTGATATTGAAGAGCACGGCCAAGCGAGCGATCAAGCTTGCCAAAGTCCGTGCGGCGGTCCGCCGTTCCTAGAAGCATGGAGGATTGTCAGAGAAATGCCTCGGCGGCGGTGATCGGAGCCGGCGACTACATCGGCGGCGCAATCGCCAAAAAATTCGCGGCCGAGGACTTCACCGTTTTCGCGGGACGCCGCAACGGCGACAAGCTCGCACCGTTGGTCGCGGAGGTTGAGGCAAATGGCGGCAAAATTTTTGCGCGAGCGCTCGACGCGCGCAAGCAACTGTTGCTGAGCCGGAATCTGGGGCAAATCAGGCGGCGAGAGGTTCCTAGCGATGATGCAGACCGCCGCCCTGCGGGATGGCAACGACCCTTCCGATCGCTAGGCTTTTCGGCGCTTTCTGAGTTTTTGGTAGCCACAGGGGCTGAAACCGCCGTTCCGACGCGAAGTCCAACGCATGAAGCGACTAGCTTCAGCAGCGCTCAGTTCTGCCGCGCTCATTTCCGGCCGCTTTTGCTCGAGGGTTGCCATAGTTTCTGCAAGTTTTTGAGGCCATCCTCAAGCGTCTTGCGCAATTCCCTGGTTTGCTTGAGAGCCTCCTCGCCGAGTCCACTCTCGCGAATCGATTGCATGAAGGACTCGTTCGCATTGCGCCACGCCTCGAGCCACGCTTCGATTTGGCTGGCTGGAGCTTTCTGGTCGCTCTTCGACTCCTTTGCGGAGGAGGATGACTGCGCGCGCGCCATCGTCTGGCGAATCCGCCGCTCCCAAATGGCGAAGCCCTGATCGATTGCCGCTACGTAGCCGTCCTTGGCTGCGCGGGCAACTCCGATCCAGTGCTCCATCTGCCGTTCGCCGTCGGGTATGCGGCGCTTAGCGAGATCACCGATCGCGCCACCAATCGTCGAGAGGCCGTCAACATATGCTTGCGTTATGTCGCGCAGCACTTTGCCAATTCCGGTCGAGTCAGCCATCCATCAGCTCCTCTTCGAACACGCAAGAGAGTGGCGATCCAAAAATCCTCTCTTCCTCAGTCACTTCAATCTGTGTCCTTCGCGGAATTCCTTGCGATAAACGGCCTGTTCGGGATCTGCGTGGGAGCCTCCACGACCATCCCAAGCTCGCGATCGGATGCGACGCTCGCATGAGCCCGAGCATACCGAGCGTCGCGCGCCGGCACCGGCTTCATCGGCAGGCTCAGGTCCGCCCGCATCGCTCAGGCGACCTTGCGCATCTTCGCCGCGCCCGCATGCCACTTGCGCATGTGATCCTTGTGGCTCTTCAGATAGGCGGGGCCATCGTAATACTTGTCGTAAAATTCAAGCTCGATGTGCTGCGCCTGGATGTAGACGTAGAGCACCGCCGGCGGAGCGAACGCGGGGAAGGTGCCGAACGTATCCCAGACATAGCGGCAGGTCTCCTTGCAGATCTGGATGGTCTTTTCCGGCGTGTGCGGTACCTGGCGCAGGAAGTCTGCGCGGTTCTTGTACGGCACCGGCTTTTTCGCGAACGGGTTGAAGGTGCCGTTGGGGCCGAACTTCTTCGCCACCACGGCATCGACCGCCGCGTCCATGTCCTTGTAGTAGGGCGGCCGGAAGGTCTCGAACTCGCCGTCGATTCCGATCGGCGCAGGGAAGGCGTCAGGGTTCTTCGGGTTCGACTCGAAGCGAAAGCCGAGTCCGCAGCCTGTCGGTGTACCGCCCATGACCACAAGGCTATTCATTCCGCCGTACAACCATCCGCCCAGGCCCAGCGCCTGCTCGGCCAGCAGTATGTTGTGGCCGATGAACGCGCCCTCGGCGCCGGCAGTGGCAAGCATCATTTGGCTCTCGAACATCGAGAGCGGCACGGGGGTGTTGACCCAGCCCTCGCGAATCCAGCGCTGGTCGATGCAGGGACGCATATTGTTGCGATCATCGATGACATATTGGCCCAGGTCCGCCTGCAACATCACGGCATTGATCATTTCCTCGGTGATGTCGGTCACCGGCATGAACAGAGTGGTGCCGGGCATGTTCGCGTTCCAGAGATTGAATGACATGATCGCGCCGGTATTGCGCGGGATATCGAGCCGGCCGTCGAACAGCTTGACGCGGTTATTGCGCACGAAATCGAGCAGCCGATCGCGATCGCTCTTGGAGGCGACCTCCTGCAAATGCACCGGTTGCACGTCGCGCAACTTCATCAGGTAAACACCCTCGTCATTGGTATAAAAGAGTTCGGTGCCGTGGTTCCCGCACGGGCTCGCCCAGGTGCGCCCCACGTGCTCGACCATCGTATTGCACATCCCGTCCCAGTTCTGGACGCCATCGAGATTGTCCGGGCGCGGCGTGTGCGGCATGTCGGACAGGTTGAGGCCCGAGATACCGGTGCCAGCAGCGATCAGGATCGCTTCCTCGACTTCATCGAGCGGTAGCGGCGGGTGCTGCGACTTGTGCTTGTTGGGGCCCTCCTTGATCTCCATGCCCAAGCCGAAGCGGCGCGAGCGGCGGTTGAAGATTGCGTCGAAGAGCGGGAAGTTGAACGCCTCGTCGACCTGTTCTAGTTCCGACAGTTTGATTTCATCAGCCATGTCAATATCCTCCTGCGCTTGCGAAAGCGATTCACTGCGGCTTCGGTGCCGGCGCGGGCGCGGCGGGTTGCGCGGCGGGCGCAAGGCGTCGGCGGCGATCTTCCTCGACCAGGCCGACTAGATAGCGGAAGGCGAACAGCGCGGCGAAATCGACCACCTTGGCGCTGACCTTCATTGTGCCCAGCATTTCCCGCAGCTCATCGACGCTGAGCATGGTCTTGGCCGACCACACTCCCATCTTGCCGGTCATTACGAGTTCGCCGTCCTCGACCGCGACGTCCTCGATCGTCATATTGAAATTGCCGGCGCGCGATTTAATTCGCATCTTCCAATCTCCTCGCTTCAGCCGTAGCGGTAGGTCATGCCGAATCCGCCACTTGGGTATCGCCACGAGATGTTGTGGAACGGGCAGATGATCCGGCAGGTGCCGCACTCGATGCAGTTGCTCCAGTATATCGTCGTGTGACCGTTCTCTTCGACTTTGTAGTTTTCAACCGGGCATGTCACCGTGCAGGGTTTCTCGATGCATTTGAGGCAGACCCCTTGATCGATGATCTTCAGGTGCGGACTTCCTTCGTCCACCTTTATCACCAGGGTCGCGACTTTGTCATCGCGGCCGAGCAACTTGGGCGGCCCTAGAAAGTTCGCCAACCCGGTAAGCTTCGCAACGCCGGACGGGCTTTTGACTTCCGCTGCCATTGCAACCGTTTCTCCTTCCCCGGTCTTTGCCCTTAGAACATAGCCGCCTTGGCGACATCGAGAAGGTCGAGCCCGAGGCTCATCAGTCCGAGCTCGGCGAGCACGTGGTCCGCGACGGCCAGTTCAAGTGTGCGCTTGGGCACCTGCATCCCGTCATCGGTGGGCGCCACGGAAAACAACTTGCGCGCGAGCCTGGTGAATTCGTAGGGGTATTTGCTGAAGAACTGGGGATGGGTCTCGGCCATCCGCGTCAGCCCCTGATAGCGATCGTAATCCTGCCATGCGAAGCTCTCGCGAAGCCGGCTCGCGTAGGGCTCGAGCGCCTTGGCCGAAAAGTTGCCCGCCTTGTGCGCCTGCAGAATCGTCTCGGCCGCCATCACGCCCGAGGCCATCGCCATGTTGGTGCCCTCGTGGAATAGCGGGTTCGCATTGACCAGCCCGGCGGCGCCGCCGATTACGACAATCCCGTCGCCCACGAAACGCGGCAGATCGTGCGGCGTCATCTCAGGAATCAGATGCGCCGAGTACTCCTCAGGCGTGGTGCCACGCAGGAGACGGCGCACCACCGGATGCATTTTGAATTCGTTCAGCAGCTCGTCGGGCTGGACCCCCAGCGCTTTGAGTGCGCCAAGCGGGATCCCGTAGCCCACGGAAATCGTATCGCGGTTGGTGTAGAGGAAGCCGGCCCCCATTGCGCCCCGCACGGCGCCGCCGCCGAGATACTCGTACGCCGCGCCTTCATCTCCTTCCAGCGAAAAGCGATCCTCAATGACCTCGCGCGGCAGCGAGACCACCTCCTTGACGCCGAGGATCACCGACAGCGGAAGCTCGCCGCGAAGCCCCGCCGACTGCGCGATCAGCGAATTCGCGCCGTCCGCGGCGATCACCACGTTGGCGAGCACCTCGCCACCCTCGCGCCGCGCGCGAACTCCCACCACCCGGCCGTCGCTCACGATTGCCTCGTCGACCACCGTCTGAGTGATCAGCACCGCGCCTGCCTCTTCCGCCTTTCTGGCCAGGTAGCGGTCGAATACCGCGCGCAGGGCCGTGAACGAATGGTTGTAATAAGGAGGCTCGAAATCGAGGAACTTGAACGAGAGCGCAAGCTCATTGCTCTCCGAAAGCATCGAGAAACGCTTTTCGATGACGTGGCGCTCGACGCAGCCTGCTCCCGGAAAGTCCGGGAAGAACTTGCTGAGCACGGTGGTGTACAGCACGCCGCCGAACATCGCCTTTGAGCCCGGGTAGTCGCCGCGCTCGAACATAATCACTTCGAGCCCGCCTTTGGCGAGCAGGTATGCGGCAATCGAAGCGCCAGGCCCGGCTCCAACGATCGCTACGTCACAGCGTTCGGCCATGCGGCCCCCGGCAGTTTGCTAAACGCAACCGGAAATTGCAGAGCACCAAGCGTGTCACGACGATCTAACGCTTAGCGCGGATGAGCCGATGCGCGCAAACAGCGCCGCTGATCGCGGGCTCGGCGCCGGTTCAGCTCTGAATGCCGGGACTCACTCCAGCGCCACGGGGAAATTTGTCCTGAGCTGGTGTCTTCGTGCCTTTGTGGCAAATGTTTTTGAGATTATTGGCGGGGTGATGCCGGTCGAGTAGATCATTGTGCATCACATGCGCCGTTTTTTCATTGTTCTCTTGATGTTCGCTGCGCTCGCTGTCGCGCTGCCCGCTGGCGCGCAACCCATGTGGTTGAGTCTGCCGCCGACACCGGTGCTGCCCGAGCCTGAGGCTAGCGGCATCGCGCCGGTCAACGGCATCCGCTTGTGGTACGCGGAGTTTGGTCACGGTGCGCCGGTCATCATGGTCCATGGCGGCCTGGCGAATTCAGAGTACTGGGGATTGCAGGTGGCCGTCCTCGCCGCGCATTACCGTGTAATCGTTCTGGATAGTCGCGGCCACGGACGCAGCGCAGGAACCGATACGCCAATCGGTTATGATCTGATGTCGTCAGATGTTCTGGCGTTGATGGATTACCTGGATATCCGCAAGGCCGCATTGATCGGATGGAGTGATGGAGCGATTATTGGTCTCGATATCGCGATCCATCATCCGGACCGGCTGACACGACTGTTCGCGTTTGCCGCGAATTCCGATCCATCGGGTGTGAAGGATGTGAGCAAGAGCCCAGTCTTCACTGCCTATATCCAACGCGCAGCGAAGGAGTACACGCGACTCTCGCCGACCCCCACGCGGTTCAAAGCCTTCCTCGCAGACGTTGAGCACATGTGGGCCGCCGAGCCGTACTTTACCGACGATCAATTGCGCAGCATCAAAGTGCCGACGTGGATCGTCGATGGGGATCACGATGAGGCGATCAAGCGCGAGAACACCGATCGCATGGCCGCACTGATTCCCGGCTCCGGCGAGCTAATCCTCCCGGGAGTGAGTCATTTCGCGTTTCTTCAGGATCCAGTCATGTTCAATGAGTCGCTGCTGCACTTCCTCTCGGCCGAAGACTGTGCCTACTTAAAACCTAAACCCTGACGTATTGATGATGCATCGCGAGGCTTCAAAAATGGGAAGGATAAAGGCGTGACCATAGAGGCGGTGATTTGGGATTTCGGCGGCGTTTTCACGAGTTCCCCCTTCGAGGCCTTCAACCGCTTTGAGGCCCAACGCGGCCTGCCCACGAACCTCATCCGAACTGTCAACACCACTAATCCCGATTCCAACGCTTGGGCGCTGTTCGAGCGTGGGGAAATCGATGGGGCAGGCTTTGACCGGAAATTCCTGGAGGAAACGACCGCGCTCGGTCACCCAGTGCGCGGAGCCGAAATTTTGCCCCTGCTTTCCGGCGAGGTACGGCCGCGGATTGTCGAGGCGCTGACCATCTGCAAGCAGCGTTTCAAGGTCGGTTGCATCACCAACAACATGGCCCATGGTCACGCATCGGCCATGGCCAAAAACCCCGAGAGCGCCTCGCGTGCCGGCGATATCATGCAGCACTTCGACGCAATCATCGAAAGCTCCAAGGTCGGCGTGCGAAAACCCGACCCTCGGATCTACCTGATGATGTGCGAGCGGCTTCGAGTAGAGACCCAGTCCTGCGTCTATCTGGACGACCTGGGCATCAACTGCAAGGCAGCGGCGCAGCTTGGAATGGTGGCGATCAAGGTGGTGAGCGAGCCCCAGGCTTTGGCCGACCTCGAAGGCGCGACAGGACTGACCTTCCCCAAAAGTTAGAATCGCCCATGAACAGCTGGACCGAGAGGCCCAATCAACTTAGGAGCGTACTATGGCCAGAATCGACTACGAAGCAGATCTGACGGAGGGAGAGCGATCCGTTCGGGATATGGTTCGCAGGTTTGCCGAGGAGGTAATGCGACCCGCGGGCGCGGAGCTCGACGCGATGGCGGACCCCCAGGACGTCATCGCCAGGGATTCCATCCTCTGGGACGTGTTCAAGAAACATCGCGCCCTCGGCCTTGACGGGCGTCCGCATTCACGGCGCGTGGAGGATGAAAAGTTATGAACGCTGAAGAGTTCCATCGGACGCGGAAATTCGCAGACACACCGTTTGGTCGTATTGCTTATGTCGAGCGCGGCTACTATGCCGGCGGGTATTCTTCGTACTGCGGGAGGTTGTCAGTGATCGTATGCCAAGGCGCCTTCGAGCCTACAAAGATGTGATACGTGGGCCGAATGCCCGGGTCGCCGTCGATCGAGCCCGCCGGTACGACGATCAAGTCGCGCATAGGAACGGCACGCGGCATCGGGCTGCCGCAGGTCCGGCAGAAGGCGTTTCCAAAACGCTGCGCTCCCGGCAGCCGATAGTTGATCAAGAGGTCCTCGCCCCGCAGCCATCGGAAGTCCGCAGGCCTGACGAAGACGTTAGACGCGTATGCCGCGCCGCGCGCCTTGCGGCATCGCGAGCAATGGCAGTTGCGGAATTCGATCTGATCGCCGGCTTCGAAGGCCACGCCGCCGCAGAGACAGCTCCCCCTGATCATAGGCGGTTCCTCCTGGCAGGCCGACTGCCTCGCGCCGGAAAGTGAAAATCAGATCTGAAAGTCGTCCTTCGGCGGACGTTTGGGTTTGGGCTTTGCTTCTCGCTTAGCGTCACGCTCGAGCGCCTCGAGTTCTTCGCGCACCTGATCGAGCCGATGGCGAAATTCGTTCGCTTCGACCTTGACCCCGGTCTTGCAGTTCACGCATACGAAGTGACTCTCGGCGCTTTCCTCGAACCCGCGCACCAGCATCGAGTTCCGGTGACCGCACTTCGGGCATTCTATGTCGACGGTTTCGTCTTCAAACATCGTGGACTGTCTCCGCGGAGCGGCCCGGACCGCTCGTCATTGAACTTCTGTCGCCGGTGCCTGCGCCAATGATCTGAAAAGCTTGTCCCTCGGGTTGTCGCCGTTCCCGGATCGAATAATAACAGTTTCGCACCGGTCTTGGACCGGTGCACGGATCTGCTGAATACTAATTCACTGTTCGTGAATCTCCGACACGCCGCCGCGCTCGCGCGTGGGCACTCGAGGTGGCGATCGCTTTCGCGCCTGCGTGCTCGATGATGCGCGCGCTACCGGCATCCCAGGCGTTCGGCAGGATCAAAAGGCCGTTCTGGTGAAGCGCGTGAAATTCACGCGCGGCATTCGAATTGCTCATTCGGATACCTCCAAACGGAAAGCACAATGGCGCGCTTCGTGCCCGAGCAGCCAGCGCTTGCGCGACAGCCCGCCGCCATAGCCGGTCAATGAGCCGTCGCTGCCGATGACGCGATGGCACGGCACGACGACGCCGATAGGATTGCTCCCGTTGGCAAGCCCCACGGCCCGCACGGCTTTGGGTTCGCCGATGCGTTGGGCGAGCGCACCATAACTGAGCGTCGTCCCGCCCGCGATGGTGCGGAGCGCATTCCACACCTTCGTTTGGAACGGCGTGCCGGCGAAGGCGACGGGGATCGTGTCGAGTGCGGAGATGTCGCCGTCGAAATAGCGCTTGAGCGCGGCGACATGGCCGAAATGATCGCGGCGCGCGACGAGTTCCCGATCGCCGTACCGACGATGAAACAGCTTGCGCCAGTCGTCCGCCTGCTCTTCCCAGCAATGCATACGCAGCGCACCGTCGCCGTCCGCAATCAGAATCGCGATGCCCAGTGGCGTTTTCATCTTGTCGATGAAGAATTTGCGGCATTCAGGCATTGGCGCTCCTTGCATCGGCTTCCGCCATCCACAGATGTTGCGCTGCATAGGCGCGCCACGGTCGCCAGGCTTCCGCGCGCTGTAGCAGAACTTTCGGCGAAAGCGGGATGCCATTGGCGACGGCCGGGCTGCGCAACAGCCCGACATCGCTGGCAGGAAATGCATCGCTGTCTCCAAGCGCCCGCACCGCCCAATATTGCGCACTCCAATCCCCGAAGCCCGGAAGCGCCATGAGCCGCGCGAGGACATCATCACGGGGACGCGCCGGCTCGAGCAGCTTCTTGTCGGCTGCGGCGGCGCGTCCGAGCGCTTGTAATGCTTGAATGCGCGTGCGGGTCATACCGAACCCGGAAAGATCGGCCGCGACGAGCTGGATGGGCGTTGGAAAAATGTGCGTCAGCTGCTCATGTCCCGTAACGTCGGGCGTCGCGCGCGAGCCCGCCAGCGCCACCAGCCTGGCGGCAAGACGGCGCGCCGCGATGACGGTTATCTGCTGACCGAGGATGACCCGCACCGCCATCTCGAAACCATCCCAGGCGCCGGGGGCACGCAGTCCTGGTCGGCGCACGACCAGCGGCGCGAGGCTCTCGTCGCTCTTCAGATGCGCGCCGATCGCTTCCACGTCCGCGTCAAGATCGAAGAGCCGGCGCAACCGCGCGACGATCGAAAGCAGCGCGCGCACGTGTGAGAGCCGGATCGTCGCAGTGAGGCAATTGGCGCCCGGTCCAACTTCGACGCTGCCGAACGCCTCGTCGACCGCGATGGTGCGGCAATAGCGGTTGTTCTCAATCAGCTCCACTCCCGTAATCGCGCGCGCGGCGAGAAACGAAAGCATCGCGTCCCAATCGTAGGGCGGACGATAGCCGAGGCGTAGCGTCACGGCAGAGGGGGCGACGCGCTTCTTGCTGCGCAGGTCGCGCGGAGTGCGCCGATACAGCTTCCTGAATGTATCGTTGAAACGACGCACGCTGCCGAAGCCTGAGGCCTCCGCAATCTCCACCATCGACAGTGACGTTTCCTGAAGCAGTTGCTTGGCAAACAACACCCGGCGGGTTTGCGCCACGCGGATCGGCGGCGCGCCCAGATGCTGGTCGAACAATCGCCGGAGTTGCCGCTCGCCCATACCGAGACGCTCGGCAAAGGCTTCGATACCTGCCTCGCCGCCATCGAGCGCACCCTCGGCAATCAGCGCGAGCGCCCGCGAGACGGTGTTGAATGTTCCCCGCCACGCGGCGGCATCGGGGGAAATCTCCGGGCGGCAACGGAGGCACGGACGAAAGCCTGCCTCCTGTGCTGAGGCCGCGCTCGGAAAGAAGCGACAATTCTCGGGCTTCGGAGTGCGTGCAGGGCAGATCGGCCTACAATAGACGCCAGTGCTGGTGACGCCGACAAAGAGACGCCCGTCGAAACGAACATCGCGCGTCGATAGCGCCCGGTAGCACACCGCGTGATCCGGAAGGGTCATAGGTAGAATATGCATCAAGTGCGCACGAATGTCTGGCCATTTTCGGACATGACTGCGACCCGGACTGTCCTCCGCAAAAATTGCCGGCGTGACTTGAAACGGGCTAAATTGCGACCGATTCGAAGGGGGGAATTTTGCGCCATTTCTGCACTCAGCCGCGGCGGGCCTCGTTCTTCGCACTTGCAGCAGGCGTGGTCGGACGCGACGAGTACTTGAGCCGCCACTTCTTCTGGAACGGATATACGAATCTTCCTCGGCATCTTAGGTCAGACGGTGTGTCGGAGGTTCATGGTCTTTTGTACAACTGCTCTGGAATGTGCTCAGAGTACGGACCGTGTGCATCCCAGAATTCCAGCCTCCAACTGTGATTAGCATCTCTAAGTTCATCTTCGGATACCTGCGCCATTCCCGAAAAGTCAAAAAATATCAACCCACTAGCGTGATCGTGTTCATCCAAGCGGAATGTAAGGCCGCCGACAGGTTGTCCTAGACCTAGTACATTTATTGGCACCGGTTTCAGTTTAGGTCTGATCTGCGAACGCAGTGCCCAACCGTACAAAGTTACCGGAGAGCCTGCGGTTCGAACCGACATATGAACAACCATTGTGATGTTCTGTGAATTAGGCGTTGGATGTCGGAATGTTATCTGTTCAAACCAGACCGATACCGTTTCGCCCAGTTGCTTGCTTAGTGTGTCAATTTGTTCAGCGCGCTGACGATCCAAAGCCAATGGTGCGCGAACCATTTGAACAAGAATGTATACAGCCAAGAAAATCAAATAAGGCCACAATGTATCAAGTACATTTGTGTGGAGGTCGGGCGTTTGGATGGTGCCAGATTTGACCTCCAAGATGACAGTCATGGTCGCAATGCTCAGCAGCATGACTTGGTCCCAACCGAATCTGAAAGTCTGGCGGCCAACTTGGATAAGCAATCGCCAGGAGTAATTTGCGACCGACACTTGCGAGTCACTGTTCGCGCGATCTGGCGCCTGACCGGCGCCGCGACGAATTAGCCACATGTCGCTGGATTCTACGCTCGAAGTGAGCGCTCGGAAACTCCAACAAATCCGACTGCTCGCCCACGGATATCTCGAACGCCGGCGAATCGTCCCTGGCAACTCGGAATCAGGGAAAGACCAATTTCGGGCGCCCGCCTAGTTCTCTTACCTTCCGGATTGCCTCTGTCTATGAACTAGGAAGCCGCCAGGTACTTTTCGAGAAAGGCGAACACTTTTCCCCACCCATCCTGCGCCTGCTCGGGCCGGTAATTCGGACGATACCAGGCAAAAAACGCGTGGCCCGCTCCGTCGTAGCGGTGAAACTCGTAGTTCTTGCCGAAGCGCTTGAGCGCAGCTTCGGTGCGGTTTACGTCGTCGGGGGAAGGGTTAGTATCTTCATTACCGAACAATCCCAAAAGCGGGCAGTGTATTCTTTCCGTCAACTCGATGGGCGCAACCGGCTGCGTGCTCGGTAACTTCGACGGGTCGCCAACAACTACGCTGCCACCCCAGCAATCGACAACGGCATCGAGATTGGCGATTCGGCATGCCGCTAGGTACGCTTGTCGTCCGCCGGAGCAGAAACCGATCACGCCAACCTTGCCATTGCTATGTGGTTGGGCACGCAGAAACGCTGCGGCTCCAGTCACATCTCCCATCACCTGGTCATCCGGCATCCCACCGGCTGCGCGTGCACGAGCAACCACTTGTTCTGAAGCGCCGTCACCCAGCCGGAAATAGAGACTCGGTGCAATTGCGGCATAGCCGTGATGTGCGAATTTACGAGTTACCTCTGTGGTCCACTCGTCCCAGCCGGGAAAGTGATGGATCACGACGACGCCGGGATACCGGCCTGTCGCCAGAGGATGCGCATAATATGCCTCCCCACTATCGCCGTCGAAGCCTTGGAACTTCACCGTTTCTGCCTGAATGCCTCGAAACGCCATGGGAGCCTCCGTTGTCTTTGCTCTGTAGCAGCCCGACCCTGACTATACCAAACCTGTAGTTTTGCGCCTCACCTGCGCTCGATTTGCTTCCCGCTGCGTCGCTGGTATGCGATCGGTTGCGTCCGACGCTGCTTATCAGGCCGCGACGCCACTCGCTGCTCTCACCGCGACATCATCCGACGCTTTTCTTATGAATCAACAATTGATATTTCAAGACAGATTGCCGAGCACGAATTGATGCACCAACAGATGATGAATCAGATGTGGCCGTAAAAGATGCGAGACGATTGGACGGCCTTCTGACTAAACGGTCGAGCAATGCGGAAATCAAACTGTGTCGTTGGACTCTGCAAAACCCGCGCAGCGCTGGCTCTTGTTTGCATTCTATTCGTTGTTTCGTGCGCCGGTTGCAGAAAATTGGACGACAGGTTGCAGCGTCAGGTAGGCCGGCCCCGCGACAAGCTGATAGAAGAGTTCGGGCCACCGGAAAGAGAGATGCGGTCGAGCGATGGCAGAACAGTCGTTTGGTTCCATCCCTGGGTGAGTCGTAACTCCACCGACTCTGCTGGAACGTGTCGAGAGGTTTTTCACTTGAGCAGCAAAGGCATCGTCATTTCGGCTTCCGCTCACGATTGCGTGGGCGTCTGTCTAGGACCGTACTGTTGGTAAGTGACGGCTGGAGCCATCTAACAGTATCTATCTGTACATACTAAGTCTCGATCGCTTCCCCGACGGCTCTGCCTCCACCTCACACCGCGACACCTGAGCGCAGCAGCTCCTCGGCGATGATGATGCGCCGCACCTCGCTCGTGCCCGCACCAATCTCCATCAACTTGCAAGCACGATAGAGGCGGTTCACCTCCATCTCCCACATGAAGCCGCTGCCGCCGTGAATCTGCAAGGCGTCGGCTGCCACGCGCGAGGTCGCTTCCGCGCAGTAGAGAATGGACGCTGCCGTGAGCTGATGGACACCGCCACGTCCGCCGCCGCCGATCTCCAGCACGTTCACCGCGGCGAGCGCCTTGTAAGCAAGCAGCCTCATCGACTCGATCGCGGTGTACATGTCCGCGAGCTTTGCCTGGATGATTTGGAACTCGCCGATCGGACGGCCGAACTGCCGGCGTTGCCGCGCATAATCGAGGCCAAGCTGCAAGCAGCGTTCAGCGATCCCGATCGACAAGGTCGCGCCCACCGCGCGCTCGAGGTCGAGGCCGCTCATGACGACCGCGACGCCGGCGTTTTCCTCACCTACACGGTTGGCGACGGGAACCCGGCAGTCGTCGAAGACGAGTTCCGCCGTCGGGCTGCCGCGGAAGCCCATCTTGATGAGCTTCTGCGCCACCGAAAAGCCAGGCGCGCTCTTCTCGACGAGGAACGCGCTGATGCCCTTGGGGCCAAGCTGCGGCGAAGTCTTCGCGTACACGAGCAGCACATCGGCGATCGAGCCGTTTGTGATGAATAGCTTGCGGCCGTTCAGGACGTAATGATCGCCGTCGCGTCGCGCCGTCGTGCGCATGCCGCCGAGTGCGTCGGAGCCGGCGCCGGGCTCGGTGAGGGCGAGCGCGCCGACCAGGGTCCCGTCGGCGAGACCCGGCAAGTAGCGTTTCTTCTGTTCCGGACTCGCGTTGCGCTGGACGTTGTTCACGCAGAGATTCTCGTGGGCAAGCCACGAGAGGGCGACGGCCTGGTTCCAGCGCGCAAAGCCCTGGCCCACCAGCGCCGACGAAAAAAGGTCGAGTCCGGGTCCGCCTTCCGACTCCGGGATCGTGAGGCCGAGGTAGCCAGCCGCGCCGAGGCGACGGAAGAGTCCTTCTGGCCACCACTCGTCGTCGTCCATCTTCTTCGCGAGTGGCGCCAGCTCTTTGCGCGCGAACTCGTCGGCCAGCGCCAGCGTGTGGCATTGATCTTCGGTCAATTCGTAGGGGTTTGGAGCGGGCGCGATGCGGGCCATAGGGCCTCCTGGGTTCGAATGTGAATATCATTTGCCAGAGACTCGGTCCGAGACAAGGACCCGCAGCGTTCTTCGGCACCGCATCGCGTTTCATCAACTCCAACTCTTCCGCGACCATCGGTTCTCTGTTAAGTCAGCATCCACTCAGTCAGGAGATTCGCGAGGAGCTGAGCCAATGCCGATCTTGCCAACTCGCATCGACCCGCGCTCGGAGACGTTTATTGCCAATCGGCGGGCCATGATCGAGAAGCTCGACCGCCTCGCGGCGTTGCAGCGCCAGGCGCTACTCGGCGGCGGAGAGCGCTACGTCGAGCGGCATCACCGGCGCGGAAAGCTTTTGCCGCGCGAGCGCATCGAGCTGCTAGTTGACCGTGACTCGCCGTTCCTCGAGCTGTCACCCTACGCGGCGGCCGAGACCGAGTACGAGGTCGGCGCATCGCTCGTGACCGGGATCGGTGTCATCTCCGAAACGGAATGCCTGATTCTTGCCAACGACCCGACCGTGCGCGGCGGCGCTATAAACCCGTACTCGCTCGCCAAAATGTTGCGCGCGTACCAAATCTCGATCGAGAACCGGCTCCCGCTCGTCTACCTGGTCGAGTCAGGCGGCGCGGACCTCCCGCGCCAGGCGGAGATTTTCGTGCCCGGCGGCGCGATGTTCCGCAACTTGACGCGTTCTTCGGGGCGGCGCGTGCCGACGATCGCGCTCGTGTTTGGCAACTCGACGGCCGGCGGCGCCTACCTGCCCGGCCTCTCCGACTACGTGGTCATGGTGCGCAATCGCGCCAAGGTCTTCCTCGGCGGCCCGCCGCTCGTGAAGATGGCGACGGGCGAGGACGCGAATGACGAGGAGCTCGGCGGCGCCGAAATGCACGCGAGCTTGTCGGGCCTCGCTGACTACATGGCGCTCGACGAGCCTGACGCAATCCGGCTTGGCCGGCGCATCGTCGCCCGCCTCGCATGGCGCAAGCTCGGTCACGGCCCGAGTGCGGCGCCGCATGAGCCGCGCTACGACACCGGCGAGCTGCTCGGTATCCCCTCCGCCGATATGAAGGTGCCGTTCCCGATCCGCGAGGTGATCTCGCGCGTAGTGGACGACTCGGAGTTCGACGAGTTCAAGCCCCTCTACGGCACGAACCTGGTGACGGGATGGGCGCGCATCCACGGCTACGACCTCGGCATCCTCGCCAACGACCAGGGCGTGCTCTTCTCGGAGGAATCGCAGAAGGCGGCCCAGTTCATCCAGCTCGCCAACAAGATCGATCTGCCGCTCCTGTTCGTGCAGAACGTCACGGGCTACATGGTCGGCCGGGATTACGAGCAGCGCGGCATCATCAAGCACGGCTCGATGATGGTGAACGCGGTCTCGAACAGCAGCGTGCCCCACCTGACGCTCCAGGTGGGTGGCTCCTACGGCGCGGGCAACTACGGCATGTCCGGTCGTGCCTACGAACCGCGATTCCTCTTCCTCTGGCCCAATGCGAAGACCGCCGTGATGGGCCCGGAGCAGCTCGCCGGAACGCTTTCGATCGTCGCGCGCGAGGCGGCGGCCGCGGCAAAAAGACCCTTCGACGAGGAGGCCGACGCGATGCGCCGGCGCGCGGTCGAGGAGCAGATCGAGCGCGAGTCGCTCGCCCCCTTCACCAGCGGCCGGCTCTTCGACGACGGAATCATCGACCCGCGCGACAGCCGGATCGTGCTCGGGATAGCGCTCTCCGTCGTGCACTCGAACGAGATCCGGGGCGCGCGCGAGTTCGGCGTCTTCCGGATGTGAGAGCGGCATGCGGAAGTTGCTGATCGCCAATCGGGGAGAGATCGCGCGGCGCATCCAGCGCACCGCGCGAGAGATGGGCATCGCGACGGTGGCCGTGTTCTCGGAGCCCGATCGCGACGCGCCCTTCGTGCGTGAGGCGGATGAGGCGGTCGCGCTCGGCGGTGCGTCGCCTGCCGAGTCATACCTGCGCATCGACGCAATCGTGGAAGCGGCGCGCCGCACGGGCGCCGATGCGATCCACCCGGGCTACGGCTTCCTGTCGGAGAACGAGGCCTTCGCCGCGGCGTGTCGCGACGCAGGGCTTACGTTCGTGGGACCTCCGCCCGAGGTGGTCGCCGCGATGGGCTCGAAGCTCGGGGCGAAGCGGCTCATGCAGCGGGCAGGCGTGCCGCAACTCCCGAGCCGCGAGCTTAGCGACGGCGCGTCCACGGCAGAGCTTACGCTCATGGCCGCCGAGCTCGGCCTGCCTGTCGTCGTAAAGGCCTCGGCCGGCGGCGGCGGCAGAGGCATGCGCGTGGTGCATAGCGCGGCGGAGCTCAGAGAGGCTGTCGCCTCGGCCCGACGCGAGGCGCTCTCGGCGTTCGGCGACGATACCGTCTACCTCGAGCGCTACCTCGAAGCCACGCGCCACATCGAGGTGCAGATCTTCGGCGACGCGCACGGTCGTGTGATCCATCTTTACGAGCGCGAATGCTCGATCCAGCGGCGACACCAGAAGATCATCGAGGAATCGCCGAGCCCCGCGTTGACCCCTGCGTTGAGCCAGACGATCCGTGCGGCCGCCGTCGCCGCGGGCCAATCGATTGGCTACCGCAACGCCGGAACCGTCGAATTCCTGCTCACGCCCGCCGGAGAGTTCTTTTTCCTGGAAGTAAACACGCGCCTCCAAGTCGAGCATCCCGTGACCGAGTGCGTGACCGGGCTCGACCTTGTGCGCCTCCAGATCGAAGTGGCGCGCGGCGGCGCGCTTCCGGCGCAGGACGAAGTGCCACCGCTTCGTGGCCACGCTATCGAGGCGCGTCTCTATGCCGAAGACCCGCGGCGCGGCTTCGCACCATCGACGGGCGTGTTCCATCGGTTCGCCTTCGCACCGGCGTCGGGAATCCGCCTCGACTCGGGTGTCGAGGACGACTCGGAGGTGAGCGTCCATTACGACCCGATGCTGGCGAAGGTGATCGCGTGGGCGCCGACGCGCGCGGAGGCGGCGGCCAGGCTGGCCAACACACTCGCGCGCGCGCACCTTCACGGCCCGCATACGATTCGCGATCTCCTCGTGCGCATCCTGCGCCACCCCGAGTTCATTGCGGGCGCAGCCGACACGCATTTCCTCCAGCGACACCGGCCTGAGATCCTCGGCGCGCCGCTCTGCGACGCGGCGGGCGAGCGCCTCCACGCGCTGGCTGCGACGCTTGCGTTGCAAGCCGCGCGCCGCGCGCGCGGCGGCTCGCTGGCCTCGATCCCGTCCGGCTGGCGCAACGTCCCTTCACAAGACCAGGAGCAGGCTTTCGAGGGAAGCTGGGGGCGACTCGACGTGCGCTACCGCTTCGGGCGCGAGGGTCTGCGCGCTCTGGTGAACGGCAACGCGCTCGAATGCGTTCGCGTACACGCATCCGGCGAGGGCGAGGTCGATCTCGAAGTCAACGCTGTACGCCATCGCTATGCGGTGCATACGGTCGGCGAGCGGGTCTTCGTCGACAGCGCGCTGGGCGCGAGCGAGCTGCGCGAACTCCCACGCTTCGCCGAGCCCGAGCTCGAGCTGGCAGCCGGCTCGCTCGTCGCGCCTATGCCGGGCGTAGTTAAACAGATTTACGTCACCGTCGGTGCAATCGTCGCCAAGGGCGACCTGCTGCTCGTGCTCGAGGCGATGAAGACGGAGGCCCCGATCCGGGCGCCCCACGCGGGAACGGTGACCGAGATCCGCGCGACCGTCGGGATGCAGGTGGCAGCGGGCGCGATTCTTGCCGTAATCGAAGCAGAGACCGCAAGTGCCCAGTAATGATCGAGGAGGAGATCTGAAATGTCTGACCAGCCGGTCCGATACGAGCTCCGCGACCACATCAGCACGATCACGATCGATCGCCCGGAGGCACGCAATGCGCTGAACCGCGCGGTGCGCGAAGGCCTGTGGGCGGCGTTCCGCCGCTTCGTCGGTGACGACGACGCGCTGGTCGCGATTCTCACCGCAACCGGTGACAAGGTCTTCTGCGCCGGCGCCGACCTCAAGGAGATGTCGGTGACCGGGCTTCAAGTCCCGCCGCTGGATTTCGTCCCGCAGCTCGGCCGCAACCTCATGACGGACAAGCCCGTGATCGCCGCCGTGAACGGCTTGGCCTACGCCGGCGGCTTCGCCCTGGCGCAGATGTGCGACCTCTGCATCGCCGCTGAGACGGCGAAGTTCGCGATCACAGAGGCGAAGTGGAGCCGCGGCGCGCCGTGGGCCGCGCCGCTCCCGTGGATGATTCCGCCCCGAGTGGCGCTCGAGCTCTTGCTCACCGCCGAGCCGATCGATGCGCATCGCGCACGCGAGATCGGCCTGGTGAACCGCGTCGTACCGCTCGATCACCTGCAGGAGGAGGCGCGCGCACTGGCGATGCGCATCGCGCAGAACGCGCCGCTCTCTGTGCGGGCGGGCAAGCGCATGGTGTACGCCGCCGCCGAGCGCCTACGGAGCGAGTCTTTCGACGAGGCCGAGCGCATCTTTGAGCCGGTCTACAAGAGCGAGGACGCGCAGGAAGGACCGCGTGCCTTCCTCGAAAAGCGCGCGCCGGTCTGGAGAAAACGATGAGCGTGCGCCGACCGCTCCGGATCGGGAACATCTCCGGCTTTTACGGCGATCGCCTCTCGGCGGCGCGCGAGATGCTCGAGGGTGGCCCCATCGACGTACTCACCGGCGACTACCTCGCTGAGCTCACGATGCTGATCCTCTGGAAGGCCCGCCAGAAAGATCCGAGCGCCGGCTACGCGGTGACGTTTCTGCGCCAGATGGAGGAGGTACTTGGCGCCTGCGTCGATCGCGGCGTGCGGGTGGTCGTAAACGCCGGCGGCCTCAACCCGCGCGGTCTCGCCGAGAAAATCCGGGAGTTGGCGAAGCGCCTCGGCGTGAAGGCGAGCGTCGCCCATGTGGAGGGCGACGATCTCCTCCCGCGCCTTGGCGAGTTACGGCGTGCAGGACACACCCTGGCGCATCTTGACGACGGTCGCCCCTTCGAGGCGATGCCGGTGCGGCCGGTGAGCGCGAACGCCTACCTCGGCGCATGGGGCATTGTCGAATGCCTTAAGGCGGGAGCCGACGTGGTCGTGTGTCCGCGCGTGACGGACGCATCGCTCGTCGTGGGTCCGGCAGCTTGGCATTTCCAGTGGGCGCGCGACGACTGGGACCGGCTTGCGAGCGCCGTGGTCGCGGGGCACATCCTTGAGTGCGGCGCGCAGGCGACCGGCGGCAACTATGCCTTCTTTAGTGAGGTGCCCGATCTGGACCACCCCGGCTTCCCGATCGCAGAGATGGAAGAGGATGGTTCGTTCGTCGTCGCCAAGCACCCCGGTACAGGCGGTCTCGTGTCAATCGGTACCGTGACCGCCCAACTCCTCTACGAACTCGGCGAGCCGTCCTACGCGAATCCAGACGCGATAGCGCGCTTCGACAGCATCCGGCTCGACCAGGCCGGCGCCGACCGGGTCCGCGTGTCGGGTGTGCGCGGTGAGCCTGCGCCGAGAGCGCTCAAGGTATGCATCAACTACGCAGGCGGCTACCGCAACGCGATGACCCTCGTGCTCACCGGTCTCGACGTGGATGAGAAGGCCGCAGTGCTCAAGCGAGCGATCGTGCGCCGCCTCGGCGGTGCCGAGCGCTTTGGCGTACTCCACTTCCACTTGGCGCCCACGCAGCATCCGGATCCCGAGACCAATGAGCAGGCGAGCGCCACCTTCACGGTCACCGTGAAGGACGCCGACGCGAACAAGGTCGGACGCGCGTTCTCCTCTGCGATCACGGAGTTAGCGCTCGCCAGTTACCCCGGCTTCTACTCCATGGACCCGCCCGGCGACGCGAGCGCATACGGCGTCTACTGGCCGACGCTCGTGCCGGCCGACGCCGTGGATCACGTTGCCGTGCTGCCCGACGGGCGCAGCATCCCGATCAAGCCGCTCGAGGTGGTGACACGCTCGCCCGTCAAGGTTCTGTCGGCCGTTCTGTCCTCGCCACCGGCCGGCTTGACGCGACGCGCGCCGCTCGGGCGCGTGGCCGGGGCGCGCTCGGGCGACAAAGGCGGCAACGCTAACGTCGGCCTGTGGGTGCGCAGCGATCTCGCCTACGCGTGGCTCGCCGAGTTCCTGAGCAGCGAGCGCCTCAAGCAGCTCCTCCCCGAGACGGCGCCGCTCGAGGTGCGCCGCTACGAGCTCCCCAACTTGCGCGCGCTCAACTTCGTGATCGTCGGCCTGCTCGGCGAGGGCGTAGCCTCGTCGGTGCGCCCCGACCCCCAGGCCAAGAGCCTCGGCGAATGGCTGCGCGCGCGGGTGGTTGACGTGCCGGAGGTGCTGCTGGATCCCGCCGCATCGCGCTGAGACTAGGAGCTGTCCGCGGCAGCGGCGATTGAAGGTCATCGCACTGGTCAAGACCATAGCAAATAGAGCCCAAGATCAACGTAGTCCTATAGATTGCGACGCCAGATTTGCATTAATGGAGGGGGGTGGTTTTCGCGGTCCCCTCAACCGAAATTCAAAAAAGTGGGCAGTAAGTGGGCACTCAGGCCGATCCACAGATTGCGCTAATCGCCGTAAGTCCTTAATAAATGAGGCTTGGAGGGGTGGCCGAGCGGTTGAAGGCACCGGTCTTGAAATCCGCAGGAATAGTATCTCCCCGTATCGTTCCGTCCCGTCCTATAAGGGTTATCTGGTCTTATAGTCCCTTCCCGTATCGGCCCGTATCGGCCCGTATTCGGGCGTTCAATTTACAAATCCATTTACATCGGTCGCGGGTAGCTCTTAGTTTAGAGAGTAGGGGTGGGAAAACGCCGTCCGGCCGTCCGCATGGTGTCCAAGCCTCACGCGCCGTGTGGCTTAATGGGAGGACGGCTTCTAAAAACCAGTCGCCCGCTACCGTTCGACCCGTCCGCCTACCCCGAAACAGCTACCCGGAGCGCCCGAAACCCCACCGTGTGCCTAGCTAGGGGCGTGGTATAGCACCCCGGCGCTACCGGCGCGGGTCGGCGCTTGGGCGAAGCGGGAAACGTCTCTCACCGCCGCGCCGTCATCCGTTCGCGGTATTCCCGGAACCAGTCCCAAGCGCGGGCGCGGTCCGGGAGAAGTGTTTCGGGGAACGTTGCGCGCGAAACCGAAATGCGAACAATTTCACTGTTACAGGCCACTAGTGATTTGAAATTCAGAGGCCTTTCGTATTAGCCAAGGGGCCATATTTGAGCACCACTAGCATCGGGAGGGTTGACCCAGGGTCTAGGACGGTGAGCGAAATGTCATTGCCATCGCCCGTCCAATCTTTCTTATAGCCGTCGGCGATGAGATTGGTCTCCTTGTAGGGGGACCCATACTTCGCGGCCAGCGACGCTTCGAGTTTCTCTAGATTTACGCGCGGGTCGCGCAACTCTAGGCCGACGTACGCAAGTCGGCCAGCCGCGTCGAAGAAAAGCTGAGCCTCGAATGTAATACCGCCAGCGCTGTAGATCCCTCTTAGTTTCTCGACGAGATGGAGGCCAGGAATCGAGTTCGGGTTCTGATCCGCCTTGGTAAGGTGCAATGACCCCTTGGACGCGGTCTGCGCTTGAGCGACGGTCATCCCCCATTTTGTGTACTGCCAATCGGCCCAGCATTTCGTTCTCGTGCAGAGCAACATCATCAGCGCAATGCTGACCAAGGTTACTTTTCCGCTCATTTTCCGTTTTCTCCCCAGCTGTCGCGCGAAGACCGGCCTGAGTTTATCATCCTGACCGGGCCGCCGCTATCGAAGCGGCGCAAGCCGCGCTGACCCTTACTCTAAGCTTCCGACCGTTGATCGTCAGTTGTCCGATTCGTTGCGAGGGTGGTAGAGAGGGCTTCGTGACCATCGCGCTTCCCAGTCCAGCCTTGCGCTGATTCGGCCGATAACCCGTCTCACTGGTGAAGCGGTCGCCCGCGCCGCGAGTATCGTTGATTGGACGCAAAGCCATCGAAAAAAGAGAGGTGGCCGGGAAATTCAGACACTCAGGCCCGAATTAAGACAGCACCAAGCGCCCTGTCAAGCCATCGCACCGGTGCGTCGCCATTTGGCGGACGGCGACGGTCTGCTAAATCACGGGCAGTTTACGGGCCTCAGCACCGCCATCATCAATAGTTGCACATCGATGTACTATCCTTCCATTGTCCCAATTCTTTGCGCTGACAATGGTAACGTGGTCGGTTGTAATGTGGGTCATGATTTCATCTTCCGCCAGCGAGATAGCGTCATTGATGCGTTCGCTGGACCATCCCAGCGCCGATAAACGGGCGCGGTAGAACGAAGTGCGCCCAGCGGCCAGCGTCCGGGCGACTAGCTCCGGCTTTAAGGCTTGAATCTCTGCCACGACTTCATCGCCCAGGTTACAAATCTCAGTCGTCAGCAGGTCATGGTGGGGGCGGTAGGGATGCAGGGTTATCCCGTGACTCGCCAACAGGTACATTACGTCCACGGCGCGTTGGTCGCGTGAACGGTGGTCAGGTGCCTTGATGACATGGCCGCAGTTGTCCCAAGGGTCATCCATCTCAGCAAACTCCAATTCAACACCGTTCGCCGCTTTCATCTTCATAATGGTGCCTCCAAAATGTTAGCCATGTTAGTCGGCGGCGCGGGCGTCTCGCAGTGGGAAGGAGTAAGACCCCTGCTCAACCATCCCGCGCCGCCTTGGGTCTCCACAGCCCAACCTGTGGGAAGGCGGGGGCGGTAGTGATGCACCGCCGCTCCCCTTTGGCAGGACAACTTATGATTGACCATCATCGTAACCGGCCTGTTGCTTTAACAGCGCGACCGCAATCTTGGCCGTGGGCGTACCCTTGCCCGCCCGGATGGAAGTCTCGCGGCGCAAGATGTCAAACTCGACCAACATGGGGGCGACTATTTCGGCATCCAAGGGGATCGTGTCCAAGAGCTTGTTGATGGCTTCGCGCTGGCCGCGTGTGAGCCGTGGCGCGCTACCGGGACCATCGGCTGGTCCTTCCGTCCGCGCCGACACCTCAATCATTATCAGGCCACCGGCCACGGGGTCGGCGCGGCTGGCAGCGAGCGCGGCTTCATCCATCAGTTGTGCGGCGGATTCCCGGCGTAGCCGCGCCAACATTGAGTCGGTCGCCGTTACCGCCGCGTCCGCTACTGCCCGGAGAAAACAGGCTTGGCGGGTGAAGAAGGGCGCTACCTGTGCTGCGGCGTCGCAATAGGCGAATGTCGCCTTAACCAAGGACTCAATGTCACTGTCAAAAACATCGGAGATGGCCTTAAGTTGCGCGCCCACCGCCGTCTGCGTCAAATCCTTATCGTTCTTGATGGTGCGAATCTTGGCATCCTTCTGTTGCCGAAGGTCGTCAATCTTGGCACCAAAACTTTGCGCCGCAGCCAGGTCTTGTTTTATTCCGCTCTTGGGTCGGAACACCGGTGGCCCCGGCGGACTCCCATCAGCCTGTGACAGTCCGGTTATGATTTTAGGGTTAGTAGCCATTATTGCCTCCTAGAGAGATAGTCCAATTCAGTTTCAGTGATTCGTTCTAGCCTTACGCCACGCTCCACTCGGATGTCGGATGGATCTGCTGGGGGCGTGTCGTCCCCGCCGTAAAATGACCTTATGGTAATGGAGTGTCCGCCTGCGCCACGCACAGCGCCTAGCACCGCCTGCGCCAATGCCACGATAGTATCAATCTTGTGACTCTGTTTTTCTTTGCCGATTCTCCAACCGCGCGCCGTCTCTATAGCTACTGCCCGCGATGCTGCCAAGCGCATCTCAGCGTCCGCATATAGAGTTATTGAGTGGCCTTTAACCTGTTCATACAAACAGCTGCTCGCTTCAGTGAGATTGCCTACGGTCTGGGGAAACTCCACCATTGGGAGTCCGGCCCGCGTTAGACGCTGCGCGACCGAAACCAACTGCCACGGGTCAAACCTGACCTCTTGTAGGTCGTATTGCTCAGCCCAGTTCAACAGTGTCCGCTCGATGGTCGCTTCAAAGTCCAGCGGGTCATCCGGCGACGGCTGGAATGTGGTATGGGTAACGAGCCGCACATGCTTGGTCTTATCGTCATAGGTACAGGCCACTATCGCGGTGCTATCATGCTTTGTAGAAGCATCGACACCTACCCACACGGGCAGGCGCTTATCGCGCGGTGTAGGGCTGGCGGTCGGGTCAACACACTTGTCCCACTCCCCAACATCAATAAAGCTGGACTCGTTGGTCACCCACCTATTCTCAATCAGCCGCAAGTACGCATTGCCCCGAAGCGATAGCCGCATCTGTTCCTTCCACGCTTCCGTTTGCCAAGGTGCCCGCGCCTCATGAGTCCAGTACATCAGCATCCCCAGCTGTGCATATAAATCTGGAGCGATGATTGTCCCTGTGAGGCCGCGCTTGTATAACCCTTCCAACAGGTCGGACTCGCCAGTGAACCCGGCATACGTGACTGTAAGTCTTACACTGACCTTGCGAGTGGGAACCGAGACCATCTCATCCCACAGCCGGTGCCCACGCTCGCTCATGAAACCCCACAACTCATCAAACACGGTGATAGTTGGGTTCGCTCCAGCCGCGCCCGCGTATTCGGAGGCCAGTGCGGTGATGCTCGCGCCAGTGCTAGGGAACTCTATCTTGTTAGACGAGATTCGCGCCGCGCGGTACAGGAGCGGGCTGGCCCTCACGATTTTGACCGCTGCGGCGAACACACGGCTTTGCGCTTGCTCAAAATCATTGGCGATGCAGTACCCCTCAGCACCACGGCCACCAATCGCGCATACGCAGTAAAGCAGTGCCCAAGCGCCCTCTGTAGTCTTACCGGACTTCTTGGGAGCGCCCCTCATCACTTCCGCGTATGGGAGCGTACCATCCGGCTTGAGAGTGAACGCGGCTCGCAGAAACCGTTTCTGTTCTTCATAGAGCATAAACGGTGTGCCAGTCTCCGGGTCTATCAGCACCGTCTCGATGAACAGCACCGGGTCGTACTTTGCGGCCGCCAGTGGATTACTCTTTTTCTGTTTCGCCATTGTCCTTATCCGGGGTGACAGTCTTAGCGAAATGCGCCACTAGGTCTATCGGAGCGCCGTCCTTGCCGCCCAACACAGCCGCACGCGCTGCCGGGGTCATCAACAGCGCTTCCTCGTAGCGTAGCTGTGCCAGCTTCAATTGCCGAAAGTCCTTCAACAGCCGCCTTGGGTCGCCGTCCTTTTGTAGGATGCCTTCGCCCATAAGATTGTTGAACGCTTGGCTCGTCACGATGACAAGCTCCGCCCACGACCTGAGAGTGGGGCGGTCGGCGGTGGATAACCACTTCATAGCCCGGTACGCCTTGTTCACCAGCTTGTTCACTGTGTCTTGGCGTTGCGTGATGGCTTCCTTGGACTTGGAGAATATGCCATGCTTGACGACCGCATTCGTCACAACAGAGCGGGGACGCCGATTAAGTTGATTGCCCATCATGGATAGCCCCATTAGTGTGGAAGACCGCCTCAGTGCTCTTGAGGGCTAGGTCATCCTTGTGTCGTATCAAGATTTGGCGGTCGCGGTTCTTGCCAACGCGGATATGTTCGATGATTATGCCGGCCCGTAGCAACGGCCCTTCCAGCCGGTATAGTTGGGAACCAAGCATCTCTACGGACGTTGGCCACTTTCGGTCTTTGAGAATGTGGTCCGGCAGGAAGTTATCATGCAACTTCGTAAGCAGGGCTGTCGCAGTGCCTTCCCAAGACTTGTATCCATCAGATACCCACGTGGGGACTTTATCTGTGCCAATGTTCTTGTAATTGTTGGCCAATTGGATTATCAGAGGGCAAATCGGATAATCGTCCAGTAGCCGCGCGGCAGTGTCGGCACGGTCGTACTGATAGGTGTCAAACCAAGCCTCTTGTGTATCCTTCCCGAAATAACCCATGCAGGCGTACATCCAAGTGGCCGGTCCCATCATCCGTGTCCCTTCAGGCAGGGCAACTGAGCCCATCTCCCGTAGCCCATGCCGTATCGCCGCCCACACCGTCGCCAGCATGGCGGGTCGTGCAATCAAGAAGTCCTTTTTCAGACGCTCCCAGGGCAACCGGGTAACTGTGCCGCCCATCTCAGTGAACCTTAGGAAGGATGGCGCGATAATCCTGTCAGCAAGGTCAGGCAGCCTTGCCAGGTCCGGGATCGATGTTAGCGGCATGGGCCGCGACCCATGGAATGAACTTAAGCCGAAATTTGTATAAAGGGTGCGCGTTGCGATGCTGCCTCCGGTGCTCAACTGTGAGAGCGCATCCGACATTTCATTGGAAATGGAAGAACAGTTATCAAAGACGGGAAAGTGCTGATGGATTAAAATTGCTGGTAGGTCACGTGGGTCTTCAGGAAGGCGTGTGGATTCGATATAATCAGGGTCAATCAAATACTTAAGGAGCAGTGCCAGCAGGGTCTTGCCAGAGCCAGAAGCAGCGTGAAGGCCCAAGTATGGAAACTCATTGCCGGGGAACAAGGCTGCGCAAACGTAGGCGAACACCAGCAGGAAATTCTCCCAATCCAAGATTGAAAAGAACCGCTTGTGTATTTCAGGCAGTGGCATCTTGTCGCTGGCTGGCGGCGGAAGCTCTAGCATCCCGTTCGTTCGCAAAAATGGTGTTTGACAGTCCGCGTACTCGATTACTTCACTCCGGTCGCGGGTGGACCGGAGAATTTTCCAATCCGGGGTTGCCAAGTTGTAATAGATGGCACCGTCGCCACCCATCGCCACACGCAACGCCGGGTCGCGTAGCGGCGCGGTAGGATCGAAGGCGCGGGCGTCCAATGCCTTGATAATCTCAGCAACAGCGCCCGGATAGATTGTAACGTCGCCGCTCGCCTTCAAGTACAGTCGCGTAATAAAGCGGTCAAATTGGTCTAAGCGACAAGTCTCCTTATGACCGTCATCTTCCTTATAGGTCACATAACCGATGCCATCAGAGCTATGGAACAGTTCAATGTCCCGCTCCGCCAGCGCCTCCATCGTGATTGATACTTTGGACTTCTTTCTTGCGGACGGCGCATCAGGCTCCAACTCAACCCCAAACAGCGCCGCTAGCTCCTGCTCGATGCGGTTGAAGTCGGTCTTGGAATCTAGCTGGTGGGCCGTACCGTACAACTCCGGTATGCCACCGCCCGCCTTGCATACATCACAGGTCCACGAGCCTTTGTCCGGGTTGAGACGCGCAGATGGTTTGGTATCGTCGTGGCTTGGACATACAAAATGGTATTCCGCGCCGCGCTTCGTGAACTCTTCTTGACCGCTCGCCTTGTGGTAGGCGGCGAGCACGTCTTTGTTGATGGCCTTCTGAATAGGTGCGGCGAATGGACGGCGTTTTGGTTTCGCTACCTTGCGCCCCTTGGGCACGGTGTTTGATTCAGGTTCGGACGCGACTAGGAGCGCGAGCAGCGTCGCGTCAACCTGTTCATCTATTGCGCCCATCGGTAGTCCCCCTTCAGGCCACGGCTACCCGGCGCGATTACATAGCCATCCGAGCCGCGCACATCGACGCCAGCGCCCAGCCGTCCAGCAACGCCGTCCGTGATGTTGACGCCGGGAACGGCTGCGTAGTACAGGTGCCGCCCGCCGCTCTGTGTTATGGCCTGAACAGCGGACTCCCGGATGGTAGGATTATCGCGCTTGATTTGTGCCCAAGTCTCTTCGCCGGCATGCTCAACATCTATATCAATGACGATGACGGCAGATGCACCACAGGCAATACCGATGTTCGCGTTCGGCCAACGCTTCCACCACTTCTTGATTTGATCCGGGTCGGTGCTGGCATCCTTCCAACCGTGGGGCGCTGCTCCGGGTAAGCCCAGCGGATGCTTGGCAGGACTCTTACAATCCGCCTGCCGACACGAACACTTCCCGTTCGCCAATAGCGAATTGCAAGGGAACACCGCGAAGCCGCGCGCCACGAGCGCCAGGGCAACTACTAAGAGGGTCATCGCACGCCGCCCGCGCGCCCGGTGGACTGGTCGGCCAAGAATTGTTCGAGTGCCAGCCGTGGAATGCGAACCGAGCGCCCGATGCGGACGCTGGGCAAAATTCCCTTCTTTGTGTACTGGTACGCGACGTTCGCGTTTATGTGCAAAAGCCGCGCTGCCTCTTTTACTGTGTAGGCAAGCGCATTCGGTGTCTCGTTCGTCTTCATCGTTGCGTCCTCTTTTCTATTCGCCTTCGGAGCGATAATAGAATAGAATAACGCTGGACTGATAGGAAACGTAAGGAACGTAAGGAATGTAAGGACGTTATGCTGATACAATATGAAGGACAACGGTGCCCGGACGGGTACAAGCTCACGCCGAATCGCCGCCAAATCTGCGCCCGCGCCACAGCCACAGCGACCTATCGCCCGGAGCGCAACGCCTTCCTGCGGTTCACCAACCCGTATAAGACAACCATCACCGGTACGCAGGATGAACCGCGCGCCATGCTTCGTTCGCTCGACACCGAACGGATGCTATCGCTGGCGAATGAATTTGGGTTGCTCGGATTCGCGGCAGACGGGGAATCGGTCATCTTCTGGCGCGATGCGATGATGGAGATAGGGGAGGCAGTCGGCAACCTAGCTATCGTGAACTGGAAAGGACCGGCTGCGATATGGGATGAGCAGCACGATTGGGCCGAACGCCGCCCCGCTGCTGCTCAACACCTACGCGCCGCCCTTAACCGCCACCTCATTGGCGCGCCGGTCGGAGCCGATATAGCTGAGGGGCGCTTCCGAACCGTCATCCGCCCGGACTCGCTACTAACCTGCCTGTGGGCGCAATTGCTTGAATCAGCGTCGGGCGACGGTACAACCATCCGCCTATGCCCTGGTTGTAACGAGTGGAAGGAATTTGGAAAGCGCCGGACGACCTGCACGAACAAATGCCGAGTCCGCGTTAACGAGCGGTTCCAGCGCCGGGCAATTCAACTCTCCCGCGAGCGAAAGATGAAGCCAGCGAAGATTGCCGAGACGCTACGGCGGGAAGGCTGGCGGTCAGCGGGAGACCCGGTTGAACAGATTATGTGCTGGATAAAGGCTCCGGTCTAGGAAACCGGAAGGGTTGTTAAACGCTCACGGCGCGTGCGGCCTTAAGAGCTATGTAAATTGATTGTAAATTGAAGGAGAAAAACAATGGCATTCATTCAATGGAAAGTACGACCCAAAAAGGGTGTGCCGGGGAAGGCTCGCATCTATATTCACAAGGGCAAGAACAAGTATCAGACCGAACTGTTCCGGGGTTCATACCGGGAAGTGAAACAACGCGCCAATACTCTTGACCACGAAAACGCACGGGGCACACTGGTAGCACCATCCCGGCTTACGACTGGCGAGTATCTAGACCGATGGCTTGCTGAACATGACGCTTCCGCGCGCACACTGGAAGGCTACGGCTGGTTAATTGAAAAGCACCTTAAGCCTGCCTTCGGAGCTATCCCGCTCGCCAAGCTGGACCCACAGACAATCCAAACGTACTATCTAAATGCCAAACGGGTTGACGGCAAAGGGAAGCTGTCGCGGCGGACGGTGTTGCACATACACCGCGTCTTTCGTCAGGCGCTTCGCCGTGCGGTACGCTTAGGGATACTCGCCATCAACCAAACCGACCGGGTAGATTCGCCGCGCCCCCACCACCCGGAGATGAAGACGCTAGATGAAAAGGGGCTGATGACGCTGTTAAAGGGCTTTGAGGGCAATCGGCTCTATGCGCCGGTTGTAGTCGCCGCCACCACTGGATTGCGACGTGGCGAATTACTCGCGCTGCGGTGGAAAGACATTAAGGATGATGTTCTCACTATCTCCCGCTCGTTATCAGAAACCAAAGCTGGTGGACTTGTTTTCAAGAATCCCAAGACCGAAAGTTCAATCCGTCCGATTGACCTTCTGCCCTTGACTGTGGAAACATTGCGCCGCCACGCCGTCGAACAAAAGAAGGCGCGGCTGGCCGCTGGCCCCTTGTGGAAAAATGATGAGGGGCTTGTTTTCCCGACACTGGACGGATCGCGCTGGCGTCCTAGCAGTTTCACATCGGCTTGGGTTGACCGCGTCCGCGTCATCGGGTTCACCGGGACCCAACTCAAGAACCTACGCCACACGCATATTAGCCAGTTGTTGCGCGCCGGGGTGAATCCTAAGGTGGTCGCTGGGCGCGTAGGTCACAGTAGCGCCAAAATGACAATGGATGTGTACGCCAAATTCCTTCCCGCCGACCAGAAGCGGGCCGCGCTCGCGCTGGATGCCGTGCTACAGGCTGCTGGAGAACCAGTCTAGGTCCACGCTGGGTTAGCCGCCCCCACTAGCAAGCAAACGCCGCGCTATCCTATAACACCGTTTTGGTGAGTTGGGGGCGCTTGATTTCCCATCCCTATCCGCCCCAATCAGGCGGACGGCGCGGACGGTTGAGGACGGCAGGGTTTCAAATCACCGTCCGCCTTCAAGTCCCACTCTCCCAGCCGCTATCCCACTCGGCGGACGGGCGGACGGCTATATTCTATTAAGTTAGAAATAAGAGTAGTAAAAAGGGGTAGAATAGCTGGTGCGGCTAAAGCAGCAGGGGCCGTGGGGGAACGTCCCTGTATGAGCGGGGCGGCTAAGGGGCGGAAGGGGTACAGCGCGAGCAAAGCGGCTAATCACAAGGGGCGGAAGGGATATAGACAGGGTACAGGCGCGAAGCTACACGGGCAGAAGGGGTAGAGCGCCAGCGAGATATAAAGCACGAAAAGCGCCGGGGAGCGGCATATTTACAAATCAATTTACATTTGCCCATTTATGGGGTCCACCGGGGAACAGGAAACGTAATAGAATCAAGGGCTTGGAGGGGTGGCCGAGTGGTTGAAGGCTCCGGTCTTGAAAACCGGCAGGGATGAAAGTCCCTCGTGGGTTCGAATCCCACCCCCTCCGCACCCGAGTCCTCGATGTATTGAAATCTCTGAAGAAGTGCACGAAATCGGGGCGTGTGCGGTGCTTCGTGAGTTCAAAGGCCACCGGAGAAATGCTCACTTGGGAGATTCCGGGGCCGTTCGCGGAGGTTCTCTCCGTTTCGACTTTTGGCGGTGGACTTTGGCAACCATAGGAATAGCTCATCAGCGGCCACAAAGGCGCACTAGCACGGCGCCGCCTGTAGCTGGCTATCAGAAGGATCAAGCCGGGAACGGGAATCCAAGCACTCGGTGCTGAGATTCCCATTCGAGCGGCAGCTGCGTGCGATCCTTGAGCAAAGATTCCGCGGTGAGCTCCGGCGGCTGGCAGCCTTTGACGATCTGGTCGACGATTTCCGGAGCCAGGAAGGCGAGACGAATTATGCGGCTGACGTAACGTTTGCCGACCTTCTCTCGTTTACCGATTTCGACCATCGATGCGGCGCGCCCAGAGACCAGATCGTCAAACCAGCAATGCGCTCGTGCGATCATTTTGAGCAGCGCGGGGTCGGTTCTCGGAGAAGTCTTGGAGTCGCCATTGATGACGAACTTCATTTCGATTCCGCGCCGCCGCATTTGCATCGGGATCAGTCGAGTGAGTTTCAAGTCAACCGCGCCGCGACCCGTCAATTTCTCAGAGGGTCCAATGGGCAGATTGAGGGAGAGGCGGAAGCCATCGGGTCGTAGCTCCACCCGACTGATGAGAAGTTCCAGCGCTTCCGCCGCTTCGGCCTCGGATCGAAGGCGACTGCTCCATGCGCTCGCGCCGTCAAGAATCGATTTTATCTGACCTGTATCCGAGGCGGACTGCTCGATGTCGGCCAGGATCGCAGTGCGATCATCGAGAACCATCGCAGCCGCCGCGGCGACGCTACGCTCGATTTCGGCCGCCGGAAGCCGCCACCCAGTTCCTGCCTGATTCGCAGTGCCCTTTATCAGGCTGCGAGATACGTAGTAGCGATAGCGGCGCTTGCCCTTGACCGCGTGGCTCGGGGTGAGACCTTCCCCGGATTCATCGAAGAGCTTGCCGGCGAGCGGGCTGCTCATCGATTTGCTGGTCTTGCCGCGAGCGCGTGCGGCGTGAGCATGAAGGAGTTCATCAGTCTTGTCCCATACCGCTCGTTCCACGATTGGCTGGTGTTGGCCTGGATGGCGCGTGCCCTTGTGACGGACCTCGCCGATGTAAATCGGGTTGCCGAGCAGCGTGTAGAGGGCTCCCCGCGAGAATGAATGACCACCGGATTGGACCCCGTTCTTGGCGATGCGATGTTTCGATCGAACCTCATCTCGATCGAGTTCCTCCTTGAGAAGTCGAACGCTGCCGAGTTCGCAGTAGCGCCGGAAGATCTGTCTGACCGTCTCCGCCTCAGAAGGGTTGATCACCAACTGCCGGTCGCGAACCTCGTAGCCGAGAGGCACCAAGCCGCCCATCCACATGCCCTTGCGCTTTGACGCAGCGATCTTGTCACGGATCCGCTCCCCGGTTACCTCGCGTTCGAACTGCGCGAACGACAGCAACACGTTTAGCGTCAGGCGGCCCATCGAGGTGGTGGTGTTGAACTGTTGAGTGACCGCGACGAACGAAACGCCGTGCGCATCGAACACTTCGACCATCCTGGCAAAGTCCGAGAGCGATCTGGTCAGCCGGTCGACCTTGTAGACCACCACGACATCGACCAGCTTCTGCCGGATGTCCTCAAGCAGGCTCTGTAGGGCAGGGCGTTCCATGTTCCCGCCCGAAAGACCGCCATCGTCGTAGTGGGTTTTGATCAGTCGCCAGCCTTCGCCCGTCTGGCTTTTGATGAACGCTTCGCAAGACTCGCGCTGTGCATGCAGCGAGTTGAAGTCCTGCTCCAGCCCTTCCTCCGAAGATTTGCGTGTGTAAATTGCGCAGCGCAGGGTCTGCGGTTTAGTGGGCTCCATTTTGCTGCTCCTGGTGCGAATTCTTCAGACCGAAAAAGAGTGGCCCTGACCATCGCGTGCCAGTGATCTCACCGGCGATTTTTGAGAGCGATTGAAAGTGCTTCCCGCGAAACATGAATCCGTCTTTCAACGCGGTCACTTGATGCTTGGTGCCGTGCCACTCCCGGATCAGCACTGCGCCCGCTTTAACTGGTCGCTTCTACTCGACCGCGGTTGGCCGGCGCGTTTCCGCGTCGCCCGCGACGCTGCGCAGCAGGCGGCGAGTGGCGGGCTTCAGACCGCCGAGAGCTTGCTCCTGAAGACGATCGGCCAAAGCTTGGATCATCAGAGGACGGCGAAGCCGGTCGGGCGGATCCGAGCCGTATAGGGCCTTCCATCGCGCATTGAGTTCCTGCGGATCGAGAACTGAAAGAGCTTTCAGCGCCGCTGCCAGACCGTTTGTATCGCCTTTCGGAATCGAGTTTTTCATGTGGCCCTGCTCCTCTCCGGGTACCACACACATTGCTCGATTCGCTGCGAACAGCCAGTCCTGGCCGGTTCGCCCGTGATTCGCCTGGCAGCAGAATCGCCCCCGCGATTTGAGCCAGTTTCGCTCAAAAGCATCAATTCGATAGCAATTCTCGCAGCCACTCAAATTCCGGTTCAGATGGAATTTTTGGTAGCGACAGGACACGGATGTCGTCACGCCCAATGCTTTAATCCGGACTCTCTGGGCACTCGCTTGTGGACGGCGCCCCTTGAGGCGGCCGTCACGTGGTGGCATTGTTGGCTAGACTCGCCCGGCGAAGGAGTTGCCGCTGTGGAAAAGCCGACCGTTGAAATGTTGCGAGAGCGCGCCCGTGGTCAGGTGATAACAGCAAGCGACGCGGAGTACGAAGCGGCGCGCAAAGTGTACAACGGGATGATCGACCGGCGCCCGTCGGTCATCGTGAGGGCCGTCGACGTCGGCGACGTGATGGCGGGCATCGACTACGCCCGCGAGAATGGACTCGATCTATCCGTGCGAGGTGGTTCGCACAGCGTGCCTGGCTTCGGCACCTGCGACGTCGGCGTCGTGATCGACCTGGGCAGGATGAATAGTGTTCGCGTCGATCCCCGCCTGCGGACGGCGCGAGCCGAAGGCGGTTGCACGTGGGGCGACTTTAACCACGCCACGTACGCGTTCGGACTGGCGACAACCGGCGGGATCATCGCGAGCACCGGGATCGCCGGCCTCACACTGGGCGGCGGGATCGGCTACCTGTCGCGAGGCTTTGGTCTGTCGCTCGACAACCTGCTGTCCGCGGACGTCGTCACCGCTGATGGGCGATTCGTCGTCGCGAGCGCGAAGGAGAATGAGGACCTGTTCTGGGCGCTGCGGGGTGGCGGCGGCAACTTCGGCGTTGTGACATCGTTCGAATTCCAACTGCACCCAGTCAAGGATGTCGTCGCGGGCCTCTTCTTCTATCCGATCGACAGGGCGCGCGACGTGCTCAGCTTCTACCGCGACTACGTGGCGACAGCCCCGGAGCAGATGGGCTTCTTCCCGGCGTTTCAGATCGCGCCGCCGCTGCCGTTCATCCCGGAGAAGGAGCACGGCAAGACGTTCTGCGCGATCGTGGCCTGCTGGGCCGGCGCGCCCAAGGACGGCCAGAATCAGATGGCGGCGTTCCGAACGCCCGCGCCGACCGTGGCCGAGATGGTTGCACCGATGACCTACTACGCGATGAACAGCTTGTTCGACCCGCTATACCGGCCGGGCCTGCAGCACTATTGGAAGTCCTCTTTCGCGACCGAGCTAGCGGATGGCGCGATTGCGGCACACACGAAGTTCGGGCCGAAGGTGCCGGTCGTGACTTCGACTGTGCACATCTATCCGATCAACGGCGCCTGCAACCGTGTTCCCGCGGATGCGACGGCTTTCGCCTACCGCGACGCCAAGTTCGCGACCGTGATCGCCGGCATGTGGCCCAATCCCGCCGACAACCAGAAGAACATCAAGTGGGTGAAGGACTATTACAAGGCGCTCGAGCCTTACTCGCTGGCCGGCGGATACGTCAACTTCATGGCCGATGACGACCAGGGCCGTATCAGGGATAACTACAAAGACAACTACACCCGCCTGGTGTCGATCAAGAGAAAGTTCGACCCCGGCAACTTGTTCCACCTGAACCAGAACATCAAGCCATAGCAGCTCGTGTCTCAATCGCCCACTCAAGGAAATCTGGGCGAGAGATAAGAGTTAGACTCACCTGAGCGGCTTGATTCGTTATTGGGAGACCGCCGCCAATCCAAGTTCCATAGTTGTAAGGTTCTATCGGACTGCCGCGGCGCATTACGTTGCGCCGGACCATTCGACAACTTGAACCAGGATCGGGCGATTGAAACCTTTTAGGAAAACATCTCCCAGGTCTTTGAAGGGCAGGCCCTTTCCGAGGCACAACTCGGCAACCACGTTCGACACCAGAATTTGCTCGGGCTGCGCGTGGGCACAGAGCCGCGCGGCTAGTTGCACCGTCGCTCCGAAGAGATCGTGCTCACGCTCGACGGGTTCTCCTGCCGCAGCGCCGATCCGAACCTTGAGCGGAGACTCTGCGTGGTCCTCTTGATGCTTGGCCAAGGCGCGCTGAATCCGGGTTGCGCAGCGAACCGCGGCCGCCGCCGACACGAAGGACGCCATGATGCCGTCTCCGGTGTGCTTGACCTCGCGGCCGTCCTCCACGGTCAGAGCGTCCCGGACGATCGTGTTGTGGACGCCTAGGGAACCTCTGCATAAGTTGATCGATTGGTGTACAAAGGAACTGGTTGAGTGGCGGATGAGGAGGTGCGGTGATGGGTAATCAGCGGACGTTTGCTTCGGTGGCTTGGACGCAGAAAGGA